>JACSRH010000055.1 GCA_014879855.1 Caldilineaceae bacterium
ACCTGCTGTCTATACTGCCCTGACCGAGAATTGAACATAGTCACTATCTTTTTCAGCGAATGGACAGTACAATGACATGAGTTCCAGTTGATCTTCTCGGACTGTTAATTGAGCCAACTTCGGAATCGCTTCACGACTCATGGCAAAGTAATCGGCATGACGTTCGACGCCGATCGACTGATAGCCAATTGCTTCAGCAGCGGCAATGGTGGACCCCGATCCCATGAATGGATCAAGGACAACCCCGCGTCCTAGCGGCAGTGATGCATAAACGATATTACGCAGAAAAGACTGAGGTTTCAAGCTTGGGTGACCAGCAATTTCGCGTTCACGTTGTGGGGTGCGTTCGCTGCTGATGACATCCTCAAAGGGACGACCATCAGCTTTACGACGTAGACCGCCGGTTTCGTACGTGCGGAGACACTCGGCCACCGTCATCCTAGGCGGCATGGGTTTTCTGAACAATCCCCATGGCTCATAACAACCGCGTGGCATGGAACAGATATCTTTAAACTCCTGCTCGGCGTTTTTGGGCCGATCACCACCGCGTAACGTCCTGACTAGGCGGATTATCTCACCACGGAACTCTAGGCCGCTCCTGACGAGCGCGCCGAAGACCATTTGAGAGAGGAATGTATTGGAAGCCAGGAACAGGTGTCCGCCCGGCCGCAAACCACGCAAGGCCAGTCGTCCCCATGTCTCGAAGAACTCTTGCAGACGAAGCCGATCCTCATCAGATAGTGCAGTGAATCTTGGCAGTGGCGAGCGCTCATTGCCATCAAAGGACGGCGGGATGCGCCATATCCCACCATCACCGTTCGATCGCTTCTGCAACTGGTCGAAATCATATTCCTTGACGCCATAGGGCGGATCCGTCACGATTGCATGAATACTCGCCTCTTGTATACTAGACATCCATTCAAAACAGTCAGCGTGCACACGGAGGGTTGTCCCAAACGCGGCGAATTCATATCCGCAGGCAAATTGTTCAGCAAGTGCTCCTGAGTCTGGATGAGATGCCATAGTTCTATTTCACCTCTCTACCGAGATCGTATACGGGCGTCAATTCACGAATCACTCTCCCAACTTGCATACGTTCGATTTCGGGAGAAGCTAACAGACGCTCAAATTCTGCCAAGCTGAGCACGATCGCTTGTGCTTGATTGCGCCGTTGCACCACATATTTAGCCGAATTCTGAACAACGTCGTCCAGAACCCTACCAAAGTTATTCTGCGCATCGGTGGACGAAATCGTTTTTGTCTTCATAAGTATTGACCAAAGGCGTTGACATGGCTGAATTAGCTAAATTGTATAATACCGTACGGATTTCACCAATTTCTTGTCCAAAGCTACCGCATCTTCTTTGGGTGCTGTTCTCGATTGCGGTACAATAAAGTGTATTGCACAGCGCACAAGTATGAATGATAGATAAGGAATCAAATCAATTATGAGCGGAATTCTTCTGCCTGGTCAAGATAAACAACCATCCACTGGCGGGGGGATCGAACTCCCCAAAGGGTTTTCGCGCCGGCGTGACGAGTCAGACGCTGCACCCACCACACCCGAACCAGCACAACCGGAAGCGACTGATGCAGCCACCGAAACAGCACCCACCGAAACAGCACCCACCGAAACAGCAGCCACCGAGACAGCGCCTGCACGTCGCGGTCGTCCCGGCGAGGATCTACTTTTCCCGCCCACGGGCGCGCAAGTGCAATGCCCCAGTTGTGGCGCACGCTACACAGTGCCCGTCTTTACCATCATTGATCTCGGCGTCAATCCCGAATTGGGGCCGGCGATTCTGGGCGGTCAAGTAAATATGGCGATGTGTCCCCAGTGTGGCGCCGGCGGTGCGTTGGGCGCGCCGCTGATGGTGCACGACCCGGCGCATGAGTTTCTTGGCGTCTATGTGCCGCCCACCGGCGTCGATGATGTGCAGCGCCAGCGTATTATCGGCGACCTGACGCAGACGTTGATGCGCCGGCTGCCCACCGAGGCGCGGCGCGGCTATATGCTTCAACCCAAAGAATATATGGACTGGAACCGCTTTGTCGAGAAGCTGTGGGAGTTCCAGGGCGTCACGCCGGAGATGCTGCGCCGCCAGCGCGACCAGGCCGCGGCCATCCAAAGCCTGGCAAGTCTTGCCGACGATCCTGGCGCATTTGATATTGCGCTGGAACGCTACACAGGGCTGATCGACCGCCAGTTCTTCGCCTTGCTCGAGCGACTGATGATGCTCTCTGGCAACCAGGGCGATCGCGAAAGCATTGTCGCGCTACAGGCGCTGCGCCAATTATTGCTGGAAAAGAGTGAAGCCGGCCGCGAGATCAAGGCGCTGCAAGCGCGCGTCGAACAGGTCGTGCGCAAAATTCAGCCCGGCTCCACCCGCGAACAGGTGCTTGCTATTCTGCTCGATACATGGCGCGAACCTGACGGCGATGAGATCGCCCCTTCCGTCATCATGTCACTGGCGCCGATGCTCGACTATCAATTCTTGCTCGCCGTTGCTGAACAACTGGAGCAAACCACCGATCCTGTCGAGCGCGCTAATCTTGAGAAACTACGCGAAATCGTGGTTGCCATCCAGGAGCAACAACAGTCAGCGCAGCAAGATACAGCCGCGCACGCGCAAGAAATCTTGCAGGCAGTGCTGGAAGCGCCCGATCCAGCGGCAGCGATTCGTGAGCACGCCGACTTGATCGACGAAAACTTCCTGGGCTTGTTGGCTGCCAGTGTGCAGCGCGCCGAACAGAATAAAGCAGCCGCCGCGGCCAGACGCTTGCGCAAGATCTACGACCTGGCCATGGAGGTGATGCAGGAGCAGATGTCGCCTGACCTGCGGCTGATCAACGACCTGCTCAACGCCGCGGACCAGGGTGCGCGGCGCAAACTGCTCGAAGAGAACCGCTCGCTTCTGAGCCGGGAATTCCTGGAAGCGCTCAAGCAACTGGAGGAAGATTTCCGCCAACGCCAGGGCGCCGACGTGGCCGACCGGCTCAAATCGATCCGCGGCCAAGCGGCCTTGATGCTGTAAGCCAATGCCGACGCTTGCTGCTGAAATTGTCACGTCGGGTACGGAAATCCTGCTCGGCGATATCGTCGACACCAATGCCGCCTGGATCGCGCAGCAACTGCGCGAAGCGGGCGTCAACCTCTACTACAAGACCACTGTCGGCGACAATGAGCCGCGGCTGCGCGGCGTCATCACGCTGGGCATGACGCGCAGCGACGTGATCATTGTCACCGGCGGCCTCGGCCCCACGGTGGATGACATTACGCGCGACGCCATCGCCAACGCCACCGGCCACCCGCTGGAGCTGCACGAGGGCGCGCTCGCCACGCTGCACGAGCGTTTTGCCCGCTTCAACGCACCCATGACCGCCAACAATCGCCAGCAGGCATTGATTCCTCACGGTGCGATCCTGATCGAGAACCCAGTCGGCACCGCGCCCGGTTTCATCGTCGAAACCGAGCGCTGCGCCGTGATCGCGCTGCCCGGCGTGCCGCACGAGATGAAACACCTGATGACCGCCACGGTGCTGCCCTACCTGCGGCTGCACACAGGCAGCGCGGCTGTGTTGCGCCGGCGCATCCTGCGCACCTTTGGCATTGGCGAAAGCACCATCGACCACCAGCTTGGCGAAATGCTGCGGCGCAGCAACCCCACGGTGGGTCTCGCCGCGCATACCGGCCAGGTCGATATTCGCATCGCCGCGCGCGCTGAAGACGCAGCCAGCGCCGAACAGATGCTCGATGCGCTCGAAGCCGAGGTGCGTGAGCAAGTTGGCGACTTTATCTATTCGACCACGCCCGGCGAGAGCTACGAAACCGTGCTCGAGGAGCATCTGCAGGCCGCGGGCGTCACACTGGCTTTACTGGAAACCAACACCCAAGGCGCTCTAGCCGCACGGCTGGCCGCGGCGCTGCCCACATACAATCCGCTGCTGAAACAAGTCGTCGCCGGCGACGGCGCCCTGCCCGACGCACTGGCAGATTTGACCGATCCCGACGCGCTCGATCCCGCCACGCGCCAGGCGCTTGCCCGCGAGGCGGCAACCTGGCTGAAGCAGGTCAGCGGCGCTACACTTTGCCTCGCTTTAGTCGGGACAAGCGGCGCCGATGAAGGCGTTTTTGGGCGCACACCCGGCGAAACCTGGTTGGGCGTCGCCGACGATGAGACAGTCGCCACTGTTCACATCACGTTTGGCGGCCAGGACGAGTTCACCCACGTGCGCATCGGCAATCAGGTGCTGGCGACGCTGCATCGTTGGCTTGTGATGCGTAATGCTTGATGGATGACTGATTACGCATGACGCATGATCTTTTCCTCAACTGATCCTTATGACAACAGAGGCCCAGGATCGAATCGACTCGGGAGTATTGAGCCTGTTGGCGCATGCGAGCATCCTCAAACGGCTGCCGCGCACCGGCTGGCTGCTCAACGGCGTCACGCCGTGCGAATCCGTGGCGGACCACACGACCGGCGTAGCGTTGCTGACGCTGGCGTTGGCGGGCGCCATCAACGCGGATTGGCAGCGCGCGGGGTTGGCGCGGCCCATCGACGCGGGCCGCGCCGTCATGCTGGCGACTCTGCACGACCTGGCCGAAAGCGTGATCACCGACCTGCCCAAGCGCAGCGCACAGTTGATCGGCTCTGCCGCCAAGCATGGCGCCGAGACCGCCGCCTTCACTACTATTCTGGCAGACCTGCCGGCCGCTGATGACTATGCGACCCTCTGGGCGGAGTACGATGCTGCTTCCAGCCCCGAGGCGCGGCTGGTTCACGACGCGGACGCATTGGAAATGGTGCATCAGGCGTGGCAATATGCGCGCGCCGGCCATCGCACACTGGACGAATTCTGGTGCGGGCATCGCTGGCACTTTGGGCTATGCGAACATTTATTCGAGGTATTGCAGAACTTATCCACCTGATGTAGAGTAATCGGCAATGGGGAGGGCCACGTTACCCAGTCTATACGCACTTATGCAAGGACTAGCAATGATACGATTTGCTCAGCCCCACAGTTCGTGGCAACGATCAGTCTCCGCCTTCCTCCTGCTCGTAATGCTGGCGACTTCGTTGGCTGGCTGTGGGGGATCGACCGCCAGCGCGGCCTCGGCCGCACCTGTGGCCGTGCAATCCGCCCCGCGCGATGTGCAGGCTGCCCCACAAGCGCCGGTTGTGCTGGCGCCGACCAAGGCGCCGCCCACCCCCTCGCCGCTGCCTGTTGCCGCGACGCCAGAAGTTGCGCCTAGTCTTGACGACCCGCAGCCGCTGCTAAAGACGACGAATATCCTGTTGCTAGGCAGCGACCGTCGCCCGGAGATGCCAAACTGGCGCACCGATGTCATCATGATCGTCGCTATTGACCGGCCCAACAACCGCGTTGGCGTCATCTCTATGCCGCGCGATCTCTACATCGACCAGATCCCCAACCATCGCGGCAACAAGATCAACGTGATCGACTATCTTGGCGAACAGGATGAGCCGGACGGCGGCGGCCCCCGATTGCTCGGCCAGGTCATCGAACAGAAAATCGGCGTGCCGATCCATCACTATGTGCGCGTCGATTTTGAATCCGTCAAGCGGCTCGTCGATGCAATGGGCGGCGTCGACGTGGACGTTGACTGCCCGCTGTACGACCCTTACGGCTACGACGAAGGCGGCGATCCGCTGGCGCTTGATGCTGGCTTGCATCGTCTGACCGGCGGCGAAGCGTTGAGTTACGTGCGCAGCCGGCGCATTGGCGGCGATCTGGAGCGCGAACGGCGGCAGCAGCGTTTCATCTGGGCTGTCCGCACACAGATCCAGAATGAAAATCTGCTGCCGCGCATTCCTGCCATTTACCAGGCGATGCAAGGTTCAGTGCAGACCGACCTGAACCTGATCGACGCGGTCAAGCTGGTGCGCATGGCGATGGAGTTGGAGAAGGGCGACGTGCACGGCTTTGTCGTCAACGACCCCAGCATGATCACTGCCGGGTATGCTGGTCAGATGTGGGTCTGGTATGCTGACTGGGCTGAAATTGCGGCGGCGGCGCAGCAGGTGTTTGAACGAGCAGCGTTATTCAACGAGAGCGATGAGGTGAAATGTCCCTAGTGCTTCGTCGAGCGTGAAGCTTGAGCAGCGTCACCCTCTGCTGTAGCTGCATCCGAAACGCGCCTCATCTCCGCATATCGAAAACAGAGAATTGCCAGCAAATCCCTCACTCTGGTGTATAATGTCGCTCACGGGCTAACAGAAAACGCCTCGTGAGCGATGTTTTGTTTTCGGCAGGTGATGGAACAACAGCGTAGGTTCTCATTCATCTGCATCAGGAGTAGGGTCCGCATGTTGCCAGGCCATTTGCGTTTGCTTGCTTTGATTTTGATTCTTTCGTTGGTTTTGACGTCGTGTTCAGGTGGTGTTTTTCAAGGGACGCGTGGCGTGCAGAGAGCGGCGCAGGAGATGGCGCCCAAACCTCCGCTCGATATTACTGGCGCCCACCAGCCGTTGCCCGGCGTCGATGCTCGCAAGTACAACCCACCTGCTCCAGCCATTCGCCCTTTCTCGATCAGCCGCACCCTGTACCCGCGAGTCGCCGCTGCCAATGGCGCCGGTGCGTTGCTCGTGGCGCCGGCGGCCGAGTTTGTGCCCACACCGCTGCCTGCCCCAATCGGGCCTGCCTTCAATTGGAGCCAGACCGAGAACTATCTGCTGCTTGGCACTGACCATCGCCCCGGCTGGACAAGCTGGCGCACAGACGTGGTCATGGTCGTCGGCGTCGACCGCGCCAACTCACGCGTGGCCGTCTTCAGCATCCCACGCGACACCTATGTCCAGATTCCCGGATATGGGTGGGGGCGCATCAATCAGGTCGATTTTATCGGCGAAAAGGCTAGCCCCAATGGCGGGGGCGCGGCATTGATGTCACAAGTGCTGGCCAGCACCCTGGGCATTACCACCAACCACTGGGTGCGCGTGCGCATGGATGGCTTTATCGACGTGGTCAATGCTATCGGCGGCGTGACCGTGCATCTCGATTGCCCCTTTTACGAACCCGTCTTCAACCTCACCACCAACGCATGGGATTACTTCGCCCTGCCCGCCGGTGACGTGTGGCTGGACGGCGACACGGCTTATTGGTTCGTACGATTGCGCTATCGGGAAAGCGACATCGGACGCAACCAGCGCCAGCGCGAATTCTTGTGGGGATTGCGCGACCAGATGAAACGCACCAATCTGCTTGCTAATTTCCTGCCGCTTTACAGCGCATTCCAGAGCATGGTGACGACCGATTTAAATCCGCTTGAAATCGTCGACCTGTTGAATTGGGGGATTCAGCTTGACCCAGCCGCGGTGCGCGCCAGTGGGCTGACGCTCTATGACTTGCAAAGCTACACCACCGCAGAGGGCGCCTCGGTGCTGCGCATTGCCGACCCTAGACATGTCCGCAACGTCGTCGAAGGCATTTGGGACGCGCCGGCCATGGTGGACTCTTACCGCAAGGATACGACCAAGTGCCCAGCGCTGCCGCCCGGCGTGACCTATGCCACGGATATTACAGAACTCGACGCCGCGGTGCTGAACGCCGACGTCGCAGCGTTGCCGACGCCACCGGAATCCATCGCCCAACCGGAGCAGCCCGCAGACGCCCCCGCGCCGGAACCCACCGCCCAGCCGGAGCCGCCCGCAACCGAACCGGAGCAGCCCGCAGACGATCCCACGCCGACGCCAGCCGAATCGGTCTCGACCTCACTCTTTCCCACGCCGACGCCCGCGCCGATCAGCCTGCTGCAGCCAGCCGGGGATGGCGGGTGAACAGTGTGCATGAATGACAGCGGATACGGGCTTGTGTCCTGAGTGAATGCGAGACCATAGCATGAAGCTAGACGAGTCGGTTTGCCTGGACAGCATTCGCGAGGCATACCCCTGGCTTGCCATCCGGTCTGCACGGTTACATAACTTTACAGATGGACAATTCAATTCAATCCTGTTCGTTGAAGAAGCTGCCACAGCAGAGACCATCGTGTTTCGATTTCCCCGTGTTGAATCTGCGCTGAAAGATTTGCCGGAGGAAACAGCCCTACTTTCTGGCCTGCAAGGTCATACAACGTTGCCGATCCCCAATCCGGTATTCTTAAGCCCTCATATGGACACTTTGGGCAAAGCGTTTATGGGGTATCGGATGTTGCCGGGAAAACCGCTGTGGGAAGAAACAGTTCAAGCTATTACCGATAACTCCGTACTCGACCACCTGGCATGGCAGTTAGCCGAGTTCCTGAAAGAGCTGCACAGGCTGGACACACGCGCGATTGGGCTGCAAGTAGGGATAGACGATTCGCGTCAATCGTGGTCAGAGATGTACGAGGACTTCAAGAGAGAACTCTTTATTCACATGAGAGCAGATGCCTGTGTGGAGGTGACGCGCAATTTTGACGTATTTCTGAGTGACCAAGCCAATTTTGACTACAAACCAGCCCTGGCGCATACGGACTTTGGCGGCAGCAACATCTTATTTGATGGTTCCAGCTACACGATCACAGGGGTGATCGACTGGGCCGGGAGCAAACTGTGTGATCCAGCCATAGATGTGGCAGCAATTCTTAACATGGGCGAAGCATTTTTTGCGCGAATGCTAAAAACCTATCCAGAAATGGCCTCGCTGGCGCCGCGTACATACTTTTTCCGAAGCACCTATGCCTTACAAGAGGCGCTTAACGCCCTACGGGATGGCGATATGCCGCTGTTTTCGTCGGCAATTGCTCAATATCAGTAATCTACCAACCGGGGCATTCCTCTACCCAACCTCCGCCCATCTTTCCTTCACCAACTCCCGGCTTGCCAGTAGCCAACGCTCATGCCCGAAGATCTCCAGCGTCACCGTGCCGTCGTAGCGAAAATCGCGCAGCATTTGCAACTCGTGCTTGAGCTTGATCGCGCCGGTGCGCGGCGCGCCAAAAGGCAGGTGATCGTCGGCGCTGCCGTCGTTGTCGCTGAGATGGACGTGCGCCAACCGGTCAGCCAGCGCAAAGAGATAATCGCGCGTCATGCTGCGTGCGGTGTTGACATTGCCGTGGCCGATGTCGAAGGTCAGCTTTAATTCCGGCAGCCGGAAGAAAATCTCGCGGAAGTACTTGAGTTGATGCCTGTTTTCGGGACTGTTTTCGAGCGTCACCTGCACCCCCTGCTCGGCGCCGTGCTTGAGCAGAAGTTGATACGCCTGCTTGTAATACTCATACCCCAGCTCCTCCGTCAGAAAATTCGGCCAACCGACAAAGTGCGTGGTGCAAAGCGGTGCGCCGATGCTGTGAGCAATGTCGAGACAGCGCCGCAGCTCGTCGAGCGCGGCTTGCCGCACGACCGGCGACGGGTTGTTGAGCGGCAGATAGGGCGCGGCGTGCGCGACAACGCGCAGCCCCTGGTCGCGCAGCGCAGCGTGCACGCCGCGCCAGTCCGTGCTCTCCGGCGCGGCGCCTGGCGCCTCGATGGTCAAGTCAATAAAGTCGAAATTCATCTTGGCCGTGCGTTCGATCTCAGTCAGGATCGGCACGCGTGGGTTGTTCATCATCCCGAAAAGCATGGTGAGTTCTTTCTCTATAATAAAATTGACACTGAAGTTGGTACTATATATACTACCACTATGCGGCCATCACAAATCGTCATCGATACCAGCGTTTTGGTTGCAGGATTGCGATCACGTAATGGCTATGCGTTTCAGTTGTTATCTTTAGTGGGCACAGAAACTTTTGACATTCATCTATCAGTGCCGTTAGTGCTGGAATATGAAGCAGTGCTCTATCGGGAACTACCTCACTTGCTGGTAGCGCGATCAGCCGTAGATGCGATACTCGACTATCACTGCGCCGTTGCAGAAACACATCAGATATTCTTCTTATGGCGTCCTTTTCTGCCCGATCCATTAGATGACATGGTGCTCGAGCTAGCTGTCAAGGCCAACTGTGACTACATCGTCACCTTTAATAAGCGTCACTTTGGTCTCGTTCACCAGTTTGGCTTACAAGCAGTGACACCCAGGGAGTTCTTGACCAAAATCGGAGTTGGATGATGACCACATTAAGCTTACGATTACCAGAATCGCTTCACAAAGGAGTGCAAGCGGCGGCCAAGCGGGATGGCATTTCGATCAATCAGTTCGTTGCTACGGCGGTCGCTGAAAAACTTGCCGCCTTGCTTACTGAGGACTACTTAGCAGAACGTGCGGAACGCGCCAGTCGGGAAATTTATCTAGCCGCGCTCGATCAGGTTCCGGACATCGAACCCGTCAAGGATGACGAACGCGATCCATTAGGCTGATAACCCAACCTACATAGCCGCACCGGAAATCGCTCCTGGATCACGCCGATAGCGTGATGGTGGTTGTTAACCCGACCTACGCAGCAAAATGTTTGCTCCAGCCAAACCAGAGTGTGGCCCCGGCCAACGCCAGCAGGCTTGCAGCGCCCAGAAAAACCCCCCACCCTGGCGCCGGCGCCTGATGATAGAGTTCGCCAATGGCGGGCAGCACGGTGAAAAACTGGCGCACCGGAATCAACGCGGCGCTGATGCTGAGGATAGCGACAATTACGGCAATTGCCTTGCGCGGCAGCAGCGCCAGCAACGGGCTGAATGCCATCGCTGCCAGACACACCACCAGCGCAATGGCCTGCTGGCGGAACTCGCCGGTCATCATGCGCGGCGGCGTCCAGGCCGGCGGCAACAGATTGAGCGCAGCGACAATTGCCAGGATCAGCAAACCTGCGCGCACTAACCAGCCATAGCGCAACTCGACGCGGAAGGCAATCAGGCTGGCGGTCAGGCTCACGGCGAGCAGCGGCAGGTAAAACCCCTCGCGCCACAAGGTAATCTCACCGCTGCGCACCGGCGTGAGAAATTTCACATATTCGCCCAGATCCAGCCCGGTAATGACAAGACCGGCCGCCTTGTGATCGACCCACGCACCAGCGTAACCGACAAAGGCGAGCAACAACGCCACCGGTATGACCCAGCGCACGACCTGCGCACCGATCAAGCCAGTGCGACGTCCTGGAGCAGACTGGGCGCCGCCTGTGCTCATGCTTTGCGTCCCGCCTCAGCCAGCCGCAACTGGTTGCGCACCTCGCCTTCGGCAAAACGGCGTCGCTCCGCTTCGTCCTGGAGCAGCAGCGGCGCCACTGGCGTCGGGCGGCGATCCGCGTCGAGCGCTACGTAGACAAAGTAGGCGCTGTTGGTGTGGGTGCGTTCGCCCGTGAGCAGATTTTCTGCCTCGACGCGCAACTCCACCTCGATGCTGGTGCGCCCCACCCAGGTAATGCGACCGTGCACCAGCAAGAGCCGCCCTAGCAGGACGGGTTGCAAAAAGGTGACGCGATCGACTGTCACGGTGACTGCCGGGCGCCGCGCGTGCCGGCTGGCGATGATGCCGCCGCACTCGTCGCACAGTTTCAGGATCACGCCACCGTGCACGTTGCCGAGACTGTTGGAATGTTCGGGCTGCATAAACATCGTCATCGTCAGCGCGGACTCAGCGGGCGAACGCGGCGACAATAAACTCTCAGCGGATGATTGGCTCACAATGCCTCCAAACAAATTGACAAGATAATTTCATCCAGCCATTGTCCAACAGAGCAGGCAATTGCCGGAAACGCAGAGACGCCTGTTACGCCAGCACGCGCGTATACGCGTCCAGCAACTGGTGCGCGCTGCGCTGCCAAGTGAACTGAGCAGCATGTTGCAGGCCCGCGCCGCGCAACTGGGCACGCAACGCCTCCTCCGTCGCCAGCCGGACAATTCCAGCGGCGATGCTGCTCACTTCCTCCGCTTTGACGTACAGCGCGCCGGGGCCGCCCGCTTCCGGCAAGCAAGAATTGTCCGCGGTAAGCACCGGCGCGCCGCACGCCAGCGCCTCAATAATCGGCAGGCCAAAACCTTCATAGAGCGATGGATATGCGAAAAACTCGGCAGCGCTGTAGAGTGTTGGCAGATCAGCGTCGTCGATAAAGCCGGTGAAGTGCACATGATCGTGCAGATCCAGCTCATCGACGCGGCGGAGAATGTCATCATACAGCCAACCCTTGCCGCCGCCGATGATCAGCCGGTGTGGCAGGCGCGCCGCGCGGCGCGCCTGGGCAAACGCCTCGATCAGCCGCACAAAGTTCTTGCGCGGTTCGAGCCGGCTCAGCGCCAACACAAAAGGACGGCTGCCAATCGCATAGCGATCACGCACAGCATGGCGGCGCTGCGGGTCAGACACAGGTTGGAAATGTTCGTGATCGACCGCGCCCTGCACCACCGTGATGCGCTCTGGGGGCACTTGCCACTGTTCGGTCAGGTCGCGCGCGGTGTGATGACTATCCGCAACCACGCCGTCGGCGCGGCGCACGCTGCGTGGCACGACCACGTTCAGGTAGTGATGCAGACTGGGCATGGCGGCATCTGGGTAAAATATGAAGGCAAGATCGTGCACTGTCAACAGTTTGCGCCGTGCGCGGGTCGGCGCCAGCACAAAATCGGTGGCGTGGAAGAGGTCAAGCGGCCCGCCCGTAAAGCACTCGACGCGCGGGAAGGGAATGTCCAGCCGGTGCCAGACGCGCACAAGATTGCGCTCGTCAAGGGGCGTGGCATGCAGCGGCAAGGGCGCAGCGCGGCGGTCGGCGTTTGTGATTCGCCCCGCCACAAAAAGGCGCAGGTCCCACCCTGGGTTCAGGGCGACCAGCGCCTCGATCTGTCCGCGCACCAGGCGACCTATGCCTGCTTTCTGACGAACCGCGGGGGTATAGTCAATCGCAATAACAGTCAACCGAACGCCTCATGCGTGCGAGCGGAACGTCCACAAGCGGTTGATCGTGAAATTCCAGAAGAGCACCACCCCGATCGCCGAAGCCAGGGCAAAGTTGTTGCCGATGACATGCGCGACATCTGTGTTGGCAATGGTAGTTGTCCAAAACGATTCCAACAAATGGTTGACGGCCCAGAACACCGCAGAGTTGATCGCCAGGCCAACTAAACTGACAAGAATGAATTGTCCCAGTTGGCCGCCGACGCCGCGGCTGCGACTTTCGGGAAAGGTCCAGCGGCGATTAAGACTGAAGTTCTGCATCACCGCGATCGAAAACCCAATCGCGTTGGCGGCATTGGGCCACCATGCCGCGGGATAAAGGCGCAGGGCGAGCAAAATGTTGAAGATGGTCAGATGCGTCAACATGCCGGCGGCGCCGACGATCGCAAACTTGATAAACCGTTTCACTTCACGGCGATTCGCATCACTAATCGGAAGCGATTGTAGTGCACTCAAAAGCATACCTTATCCCGATCAACATGAATCAACGCCAGCCACAGCCCAGCGTACACAACAATGCCACGCACAAACAGATTATCCACGACATTATGAACCGAAAGATGAGCGATCATACCCAGTGCGCCGATCACCACAGCAAGTCGCCAGGTGCGCGTCGCAACGCTGGATGCCATCTGCCCTCGCGCCTGCCGCCAAAGCCACCCCACCGCACCGAGCCACAACGCAAGATATGCGGCCAGCCCCACCAGCCCCGTTTCGCCGAGGAAGTTCAGGTAGGCGTTGTGCGCGTGCCCAAGGGCGTCTTCCCAACGCAGCAGCCGCACGCTTGGGTAGACCACGGCATAGTTGCCGGCGCCTACGCCAAACCACGGCGAGAGCGCCCACATGCGCTGCGCCGCCACCCAGTGGGCGATACGCTCGACCACAGAAAAGTTCTCGTCGGTCACCGGCTGGGTAAGCACGTCGGTCAGCCCAAAGTAGGCGGGCAGATCGGCCACCCGGTCGACCAGCGGCTGCGGCAGCAAGGCGGGCGAAAACGCGCCCAACAACACCAGGCTCGCCAACAGCAGCGCAGTGATAGCACTGAGCACGGCTGCCTGTCGGCTGCGCAGCACCAGCACCACCAGCACGCCCACTGCCGCGCCAAGCCAGGCGCCGCGGCTCCAACTTGCCAGCAGCCCAGCGCCGATCAGGCCAGTCGCGCCTGTGTAAAAGGCGCTCCACAGCAATGCGCGCCAGCGTTCTTCGCTATCTCGCAGAAATGCGCCCCACGCCCACAACGCCAGGCTCAGCGAAATGGGCAGCGCCAGACCCAGAAAGCCGCCGTATGGGTTGGGCTGGGCAAAGACCCCGCTTGCCCGCATGAAGCGCCCCAAAATCACAAAGTCATCTGGCCCAATGCGAAAAATAAATTGATAAAGACCAATAGCAGCCTGGATGCAAGCCCCAAGCACCAGGGCCGCGGCCAGCCATTTTGCCTGCCGGGTCGCCATCATTGCCGGCAAAACCAGTAAGATGACAGGCAATTCGACCCATTTTATCACTTCCGTGACGCCTTCCCCTAAATCCAGGGCAAAAAATAGCGACACGAAAATTGCAGCAACAAAGGCGACTGCCAACCCAATCACCGGTGACCAGCGGAAGAGCAAGGTCCGCCGCCGTGCACCGTCCATAAACCACAGCGCTACACCCGCGAGCAGCAACAGATCCGTAACGCTGGCTGCGCCAAAGCGTATGCCACTCGTGATGGGCAGCAGCACTGCCAGCGGCAGCCAGATCAACCACGGCCAGCGCAACGCAAGGATGCCCGTGGAAACGCCAAACACGAGCGCCGCCACCCAGGTCAGCGGCAGCCAGGCCAACCCGGCCGCCAGCGCCAGCAGCCCAATCCCACCAGACGTGCGGCGCCATGGCTCCACTGCATTCTCGGCAACTCGATTGTACAGCACCATCCGTGTCATCATGCTGTCACATCCAACGGGCGCGTGGCTTCTCTTAATCTGCCAATCTGTGAACTGCTGCACAATCCTACTGGCATTTGCGCCCCCGCGCAATGCGCATATGCTTACAATCTTCTTGCGATTATCCAACGCTCAAGCAGCACAGCGTCACTTCCACCGCGCTTCTCCGTCAATCTTATCGGCGCACCGAGCAGGAATCAGACAGATGAGGGGAAAAACAGCACGCGCATCACACGGATTGGCGAAGCCGCCCGCATCAAAACATGAGAAATCAGCGTTGATCCATAGTCCGGCTGGAGCGCCGCCGCGCCGGATCAAGACAAAAGGAGAACACGATGAACTACATACCCACCCACGACAACCACAAGCTTAGAGGGCGTCTGCTGAGCGCGCTCTTGATCGTCTGTTTGCTGCTGCCAATGGCGGACCGAGCGGCGATGTATGGCCAGAGCGACGATCCTCAGGGCAACGCCCCGCTGAATGTGCCATTTGGCCCCGTCCTGTTT
This sequence comes from Caldilineaceae bacterium, assembly GCA_014879855.1. GTDB lineage: Bacteria > Chloroflexota > Anaerolineae > Caldilineales > Caldilineaceae > Caldilinea. The sequence continues at coordinate 15,245 of JACSRH010000055.1, forward strand.
ATTATCGAAACGACTGGTCAGACACCGCCAGCCGACTTGCCGCCGACCACTGTCATCCATACACGCCTGGAAGAGCCGGGACGGTTCTACTGGATTGCCAGCGGCGCCGCAGAGGATGCCAACCTGCTCGCCGCGACGGGGCTGGCGGTGACGACCCTTGACGCCGACACCACGGGCGCGATCTATTACATTGCTGACGGCGCCGCGCCCCATGCCGCGACATTGGCGGCAAGTGTAGGCGAGGTCATCTGGCAGCAGGCCACCTACTTGATGGTAGCGACCGACGCGGACCACGAATTGGCGCTGGTCGAAACGCTGCCCCTTCAGGGCATCTCAATCTCCCTGCTTGCGCCTCTGCCACTCACGGTCGAGGAATCGCCAGTTGCCGCGGCTGCCTTGCCGGCCGCGGCAACTGTAGCCGATCCGGCGATCACCGCGCTGCTCAGCCAAATCACGCCTCAAGCGTTGCAGACCCTGGTCAACCAGCTTAGTGGAGAGACGCCGGCCCCCGTCGGCGGCGCGGCCGTGACGATCAACACGCGCTACACCTTTGCCAGCCGCCTGCGCAGCGCCGAGCAGTTTGTTTACGAATATTATCAGGCGTTGGGGCTGAACGTCCGCTACGCGCCGTGGACGTATGGCAAATACAGCGGGCGCAATGTGGTGGCCGAAGTGCGCGGCAGCACGCAGCCAGAACGCGTGCTGCTGGTGGGTGGGCATCTCGACGACACTTCCAATATTCCCTACACAACCGCACCGGGCGCTGACAACAACGCCACCGGCTCCGCGGCGACGATGTTGCTGGCGCGGCTGCTGGCCAATTACCGGCCAGCGATAACGGTGCGCTTTGTCCACTTCACAGGGGAGGAACAGGGCCAGTGGGGCAGCAAGATCTATGCCAGCGCGTTGCGACAGGCAGGCGAACAGGTGGTCGGCTTTTTCGACCTGGACATGATCGGCTGGGACGGGAACAACGACCGCGTAGTCGAGATTCACACCGGGAGCGGGCCAAAATCCAACGCGCTGGCCGACCAGTATCTGGAGCGCAACGACCGCTACGGCGGCGGGCTGATCTTCGAGCGCAAAAGCAGCACCGCCAGCCGCTTCTCAGATCATTCGCCGTTCTGGGACAACAACATTGCCTCCTTTCTGATCATTGAAAACTTTTTCGTCGACGCGCGCCCCAACGACCGCAACCCGTATTATCACAACACTGGCGACCTGGCGAGCCGCGTCAACTTCGATTATGTGGCGCGCATTGCCCGCGTCACGCTGGCGACGCTGGTCGAGCTGGCCGAGTATGATCTGACTGGAACGCCGGCAACAGCCACCCCAACGGCTACGGCGACCGCTCTCCCCCTACAAACGGCCACACCGGTTGCCACGGCAACACCCGGCGCCTGCACCAACCTTTTGGTGAACGGCGACTTTGAGAGCAGCGGCGGCTGGCAGTTTGGCTCGACGCCCTATCCTGGCCGTTATACGACCGCGGCAGTCTACAGTGGCGCGGCCGCGGTGCAACTGGGAATTCCCACCGGCGTGGCCAATCGCCGCGCCTATTCCACCGTCTTCCAGAAAGTGACGATCCCCGCCAACGCCGCAGCGCCCGTGCTATTGCGTTATGTCGAACGGTCGCATGGCGCGGCCGACAACGCGGACTATCGAGAAACGCTGCTCCTCAACAGCAGCTATGGCTATCTGGCGCGCTTGACGCGCAGCACGGCGGCCGGTGATGGTGCGTGGCGCGAACAGGTTTTCGATGTGACGATTTATCGAGGACGCACCCTGGTTGTCTATTTCAACGTATACAACGATGGCCTCGGTTCACAGATGTGGAGCTTTCTGGATCGCGTCGAGCTGGGGAGCTGCGTCAGCGCCAACAGCCCGGACGAACCGACGCCGACCGCGTCGATAACCCCGACTGCGATCTCGACTGTGACCTCGACTGTGACCCCGACTGCGACCTCGACTGTGACCCCGACTGTGACGCCGGAGCCGACCGCCACCGCGCCACTCACGCCCACCTTGGCGCTTGTCCCCCGTGAGATCTATCTTGGCGCGCTTTTCGGCAGCGAGGCAGTTACAGTCACTGTGCAGTTGGGCGAGCAGCGCAGCGGCTTTGCGTGGGAGGCTACCACTGAGGCGCCCTGGCTTCAGTTGGAGCCAGCCACAGACGATGCGGGCGAAGTTCTGCGCGTGGCCGCGCTCCCTGGCCTGGACGATGGCGTCTACACGGCCACCATTCACAGCAAGGTCACGACCATGCCCGACCTTGCCATCGATGCACCCGTCACCTATGTGCAAGGTGAGGTGCAGTTCCTCTATTTGCCTGCCATCGTGAACCAACAAGAATAAACAAACGGGCCGCCGCACAAGCAGGTCAGGGGTTGTGCAACAAAGCAGAGGCGCCGGTCAGTTTTGACCGGCGCCTCTGCTTTGTGTGGCGGAGAGGGAGGGATTTGAACCCTCGAGGGCGTTGAACCCTACCCGTTTTCGAGACGGGCGCACTCGACCGAGCTATGCGACCTCTCCAAACTTTAGCTAACTTTCTGCCGCCTATCGTAGCACAAACATTGCTGCGCTGGCAATTCAATCACTGGTTGGGATGCATCCCAAAAACCTGACAGGTCGATAATAGATCGAGCTGTAGGTCGGGCTGGTAGCCCGACCTGTGAAGAGCGTTTGGTTCATCTCCAGAATGCAATAACCCCACCGGGGGTCGGTCAATCGTCTCATAATGTAGTTCTATTTTTCAGACAAAACGACGCTGATAGAGCACGCGACAAAATGGTAGGCTGAATCGTGACAGTGCACGCTTACAAAGCTTATCAGTTTGGGGAGGAATTCCATGAAACGCGTTTTTCTTGCGGCTACAATCACATTGCTGCTTCTCATTTTACCCGCAAGCATTGCCTTTTCAACGCCGGATGCAGGATGGAACAAATATGTCAGCAACCCGATCATGTTCTATGGTCCGCCCGCGGGCTGGGACGATTTCAGCATCTACTCCACTGACGTGATGTTCTGGGATCACAATGACGCCGATCCGAACAACGACGAGTTCTATATGTGGTACTCCGGCACCTCATATAACATGAACGGCAAGGATCTCGGGCTGGCGACTTCAAAAGACGGTATGACTTGGCAGAAGTACAATGGCAACCCGGTGCTACGTGACGGCGGATTCGGCTATTGGGATTACGAGCGCATCAACGCGCCGTCGGTGCTCTACGACAAAGAAGCAGGCATTTGGAAGATGTGGTATGCCGGCTACGCAGCTTACACCGGCGGCTTTGGCATTGGTTACGCCACCTCGCAGGATGGGGTGAACTGGGTAAAGTATAATGATCCAACCATCGATAATCCTGGCAAAGTCTTTGAATCGTCTGGGTACAGCGAGACGTTTGACGGCTACAGCGTGCTTTCGCCGGAAGTGCTCAAATTCAACGGCAAGTATCACATGTGGTACGCCGGCAATGGGGGTCTCATCTCCAGCAACCAGATCGGCTATGCCGTTTCCGACGACGGCATCACCTGGAAACGCTACAAGAGCGAGGAGGAACCGGAACCCGTCCTGCCCATCGGCGAGCCGGGCGCATGGGATGAAGGCGAAACCGTTTCTCCCACCATTATTCGGAAGGATGCTATCCTGCACATGTGGTATCAGGGCAGCAATGCCGACAAGAGCATCACCGGCATCGGGCACGCCACATCGACAGATGGCATCACCTGGACCAAGGATCCGGCCAATCCCCTGCTGCTCGGCTCGCCGCTAGGAGAATGGGACGCGGAGCGCGTGTTTTATCCGACAGTGGCGGAGAATGCCAAGGGAGAGCTGTACATGTGGTATCATGCCCGGCGCCGCAACATGGACACCATTCCCTTCAAGCTTGGCGTTGCCTTTTGGGATATCAACTTTTTCCCCACGCCGACGCCAACCTTTGCACCAAATATAACGCCGACGCCCACGCCCACGGATCCTGTCTTGCCCGCCGATCCGGAGACATGCAAACAGGGATCAAACGCCTGTCTTTACCTACCTGCCGTGCACAGCGCCAAATCTACGCCGACGCCAAAACCATAAACCAGCTGCGTCCATCTCAAGTCGTGCGCCGCCTCCTGTGATCCGTTGGAGTTCATGGCAGAAGCCCTGGACTCCGGCTTAGAGAGAATGCGAGGAACCCAAAGGATGGAAATCTTTCCTTTGGGTTCCTCGCATTTTTCACATCAAAGAATGCTTGCAGTTTGGTGAGAACGATGCGCTTCCACGCCTACCTTGCAGGATCGCCCCGCATCCACTACGATTAGCCAAAATAAATGACGATTCAAAGGATTACAGGCATGGAAGAGTTGTGGAAAGCGCTCATTTTAGGGGCGATCGAAGGATTTACCGAGTTTCTCCCTATCTCCTCAACTGGGCACTTATTGGTAGCCAGCCGATTGCTGAATTTTCAGTCAAATATGGGGGGAACCTTCGAGATTTTCATCCAGTTCGGTGCGACCCTGGCGATGCTGCTCTATTTTGCGCGCGACCTGATCACGCAGGTGCGCACTGTCATGCACAGTCCGTCAGTGCAGCGGCTCTGGCTCAATGTGGTGATTGCCTTCATTCCCGCTGGACTGATTGGTTTTTTCATCCACGATTGGATCAAGGACGTGCTTTTTGTGTCGCCATACGTCGTGCCCATCTCGTTGATCGTCGGGGGCGTCCTGATGTTCGTCGTTGAGTGGTATGTGCGCGGACGGGTGCAGACCACCGATTTCCAGCAGCTTTCGGCCAAACAGGCGCTGGCCGTGGGCGGCGCCCAGGTTTTATCGCTGATTCCAGGCGTCTCGCGCTCGGGGGCGACGATTGTCGGTGGTATGTTTGCTGGCGCCAGCCGCGCCGCGGCAACGCGCTTCTCCTTCTACCTGGCAATCCCCACCATGTTGATTGCCACGATGTTCGAGCTCGCCACAAGTTTCGACAATATCACAGGGAGCGATTGGGTGCTTTTGGCGGCAGGGACGATCACCGCCGCCATCACCGCTTGGATCGCCATTGCCTGGTTGCTCCGCTATGTGGCAACCCATACCCTGGCCTTGTTTGGCGCCTATCGCATTGTAGCGGGCTTGTTGATCCTGGTGTTGCTGACGCTGGGAATCGGCTGAGCCTTGGTCCGCAAAAGCGCCTATGGGGATAGACTAATTGTTGCTAAATTGCGTGGACTGTTTGTGCAACATGACTTTTCCGGAATCTTGTCATGTTGCGGATAGGGGAATTGCATCTCTAACAGTACGCCTGGAGGGATTCGAACCCCCGACCCTTGGTTCCGAAGACCAATGCGAGGGGCAACAACGTTGCGAAACACCCTACCAGACTGCACCAACCGCCGGAAGCGTCTCCCCGTGTCATTTCAGACGCCGCAACCATTGGTGCAACTTCGTACATT
>JACSRH010000413.1 GCA_014879855.1 Caldilineaceae bacterium
CCGCTCGGCGATGTGCGGCATGTCCAGCAGCGTGGTTTCCGACTTCACCACATAGTCGAGCGCGCCGGCTTTCAGCGCGCCCACGGCCAGGCGTTCATTGCCCTGGCTGGTCATGATGATCACCGGCACGTCGCTCAACCGCTCGTCGGTCAGCAGCTCCATACCTTCGCCATCGGGCAGGCGCCAGTCAGAAATCACCAGGTGCGGCAGGCCGGGCGGTTCGGCCAGGCAGCCCCGCGCCTCACCCAGCGTTTCAGCCACGTGCAGCTCAACGCGCCGATCGCGCATGGCGAAAGCGCGGCGCACCAGCTCGGCGTGCGCCGGATCATCTTCCACCAACAGAACGCGCGTCAACTCGTCAGACATCCCACCTCATTCTTGCCCCGGCCCAGTTACGCGTGCGGGTGAGTGTTCCAGCCCAGCCAATAGAACCCCAGATCTTCCATCAGTTCGCTGAACTCTTCGTACCCCACTGGCTTGACCAGATAACTATTGACATGATGATCATACGCGCGCGCCACATCGCGTTCCGCTTCGGACGTGGTCAGCACCACCACCGGAATATGCTTGAGGGCATCGGCGTCTTTGATCTTCTTCAGCACTTCCAGCCCGTCCACGCGCGGCAGACGCAGGTCCAGCAAAATAACGTGCGGTGGAGGATTCGCCGCCGTATCGGCATACGCTCCCTGGTGGAACAGATAATCCAGGGCCGACTGACCGTCCATAAAATGTCGAATATGATTGGCCACCCGATGTTCGGCTAGCGTGCGCATGACCAACTCCGCATGATCGACGTTATCTTCCACCAGCATCACCAAGACTGGTTCGCCATTCATGGGTCTTCTCCTGAAGAAATGTACATGAGCTCGTCGTGGCATGGCGTATGATTCAGGTGAGCGCCTGCTGGCGGCAATCTGACCCGCGCCCGTGCGGTGTATAAGGAAAACCGTTTGTCGGCGCAGAATGGATGCGCGCCGGGCACTCCCTCACTCGCATGTATTTTACCGCAAGATCAGAGCGAGCCGATCAACCGCTGGCAAACCGCACGCCAGTCCGATCAGGCCGCCGGCTTGTCCGGGAGCGTAAAGCAGAAAGCACTGCCTTTGCCCTGACCTTCCGATTCGACCCAGATGCGCCCGCCATGCACTTCCACAATGCGTTTCACCAACGCCAGACCGATGCCGGTCCCTTCTGTCCGGGGATCCAGCTGATTGAATAAGCCGAAGACTTTCTCATGGTATTGCGGATCGATTCCGCCGCCGTTGTCCGCCACATACACGATCGGCTTTCCATCCCGATCGGTTCCCCGCCGCCCGATCGTGATGCGCGGCGCCGCTTGATCACCCATGAACTTGCAGGCGTTGTCGATCAAATTCTGCAGCACTTCCACCAGCCGCACTCGATCCCCGTAGACCAACGGCAGATCGGGCTCAAGCGCGATCTGCACTCCGCGCGCCGCGACGCGCCCCTGCACCAACCTGATCGCTTCTTGCGCCAGCACCGTTAGCGGCACCGTGGTTGGCGGATTCAGCAATCGCCCGATGCGTGACAATTCCAGCAGCTCGTCCAGCAGTTGACGCATGCGATCGGTGGCGCCTTTGATGCGCTGCATATCCGCGCGCATCCGCTCATGATCCCCCACCAGCGCATCCTGCTCTAGCAGTCCCAGAAAGCCGCGCACCGTGATCAACGGCGCTTTCAGATCATGCGACACCGTGTACGTGAACCGCTCCAGTTCCTCATTCTTCGCCTGCAATTCGGCGATGAGGCGCTCGCGCTCGTGCGCCGCGCGCTGCTGCGCGGTGATGTCCCAGAAGATGCCCAGCGTGCCGGCGATGGCGCCGCGCGCATCCACCAGCGGCGCTTTGATCACCTGCACGTAAAATTTTTCTTTGCCCAGCGGCTGATGCTCCTCCACGATCTCGATCAGCCGGCCCGCCTCCATTACCTGCCGATCGTCCGCCCGGTATTTATCAGCCAGCGCCGGGGGATGCAGATCGTAATCGGTCTGGCCGACGATCTCGTGCGCCGCCTTGCCCTCGGTGGCGCAGTAGCGTTGATTGGCGAAGATGAAGCGCCCCTGCATATCTTTGCTGTAGATATTCTGCGGCAAACTCTCGATCAACGAATGCATCAGCGCCTGCGAAGCACGCAACGCTTCTTCCGCGCGCGCATGCCCGTCAATCTCGGTTTGCAACCGCACGGCAGTGGCGCGCGACTGCGCCAGCACGGTTGTAATCTGGTGGCTGGCAAACCACAATAACAGCCCCAGGCCTACCAGCGCGCCGCTAAAAGTAATAATCGCCGGCACCTCCGCCGCCAGCGGTTCCGTGGCGCGCGTCAGGCCAAGCCCCAGATGCGCGACCAGGACGAGTACCAGCAGGCCCCATATGGCCCGCGTACCCAGTAGCAGGGAAGCAAGCACCAACGCGATGGCGTAGAACAGCACAAAACTGGTGGCCAGACCGACAAAATAAGAACCATACAAACCCAGCATGAACATCGAAGCTGGCGCCAGATAGCTGCCCGGCCGCCACTGACCGCGGCGGGCCTGCCACCAACTGCCGATAACGAGCGCATCGATCGAGAGAATCAGCAGGCTGTCTTCGATTTCAAACGCCCCGCTCAGCGTCCCCCACACGATCGGAATGGTGAACGCCAGCAAGGCAGCGCTCATCATTGTCAGGATCGTCCGGGTCATGGCCCTGCGATTCTGCACATGCTCATCGGCCGCCAGGCTGCCAGCCAGTGGGATCGTCGCACGATGATCTTGTGTCATGCTATTTCTACGCCCTTTCGTCGCGGCAAAGATTTATTCCAGTCTTCATGTAATCAGCAGAAAAGGCGGAACCGTGTCTTAGTCCGTTTGCCTCAATCCAAGTGCGTCTGCCGTGCGCTTCCCGGTAGACACTTTCACCAGATGCTAACATCAAGCATTCGTGGCAGCCGCCGGACGCGGCAGAGTAAAGAAGAAGGTGGCGCCCCGGCCCGATCCATCTGACTCGACCCAGATGTAGCCGCCATGCAAATCGATGATGCGCTTCACCAGTGCCAGGCCCACGCCGGTGCCTTCCGACTTGGCATCCAGTTTATTGAACAAACCAAAAATGCGCTCGTGATATTGCGGCTCAATTCCCAGGCCGTTATCCTCCACAAAAAAGATGGGCATGCCGGCGCGCTCGTCACCCAGCACGCCGATGGCGATGCGCGGTGCCGGCTGATCGCCCATGAACTTCACGGCGTTGTCCACCAGGTTCTGTACCGCCTCCACCAGCCGCGTGCGGTCGGCATACACAACCGGCAGGTTAGGCATGACTTCCACTTGCACGCCGCGCGCCATGATCCGCCCCTGCACCAGGTTCACCGCTTCGCGCGCAATCTGGTCAAACTCCACCGCCTCCGGCGGGTTGGACATGCGGCCAATGCGTGACAGTTCCAGCAACTCGTCCAGCAGCCGTTGCATGCGCGTCGTCGCTTCGGCAATCCGCGCCACATCGGCACGCAGCCGATCAAGGTTGCCGCTGGTCGCGTCTTTCTCCAGGAAGCCCAGGAAACCGCGAATCGTAATGAGCGGGCTCTTCAGATCGTGCGAGACGGTGTAGGTGAAGCGCTCCAGTTCGGCGTTCTTGTCCTCCAACTCCTTGATCAATTTCTCGCGTTCGTTTTCGATCTGCTTGCGGGCCGAAATGTCGCGCGATCCCAGGACGGCCCCGGCAAAGCCGCCGCGCTCCTCGTACAACAACCGCATCTCCGACTCGACCCAGAAGTAATGCCCGGCCGCGTGGCGATAGCGATACTCCAGGCGCAGGGACCCCGCGCGCAGCTCAGCGGCCATCACCACTTGATGATAGATCCGCGCGCTGTCTTCGGGATGCACGTACTCATACAACGAACGTCCCAGCAAGTCACCCACAGAATGTCCATAGACGCGCTCGGCGGACGGGCTGGCATAGATCAGCCGTTGCTGCGCATCGACCTGGCTGACACTGTCCGCCATATTGTCGGTAATCAAGCGCAGGCGGCCTTCACTGCGGCGCAAGGCTTCTTCCGCATTTTTTCGATCGGTGATGTCAATGGCAATGCCGATGAATCCCGCAAAGCGCTCGTCGGCGGCATAACGCGGCACGATCGTGTCAAGCAGCCAGCGATACTGGCCATCCGTCCGCCGCACGCGATATTCCGTAGTGAGCTTTCGCTGGCCGTGCAACGCCGATCGGACTTCGTGGGTATACCGGTAACGATCATCCGGGTGAATACGCACAGCCCATTCGTCCAGCGGCAAAGCAGGCACGTCGCCCCGGAATTCATGCCAGGCGCGATTCAGATACGTCAGCTCACCGTTTTCAGCGCTCATGGCAATCAACGCCGGCGC
>JACSRH010000228.1 GCA_014879855.1 Caldilineaceae bacterium
GTTCTTTGTGCTCTCTGTGGCTATTAGATAGGGTAAGGCCACAGAGAACGCAGAGAGCACAAAGAGAGAACAGAGACGACTAGATTTCTGTGTTCTTTGTGCTCTCTGTGGCTATTAGTTAGGGTAGGGCCACAGAGAACGCAGAGAACACAAAGAAAATGCAGAGAAGAAGGGGCAGAAATCTCTGTGCTCTTTGGGCTCTTTGTGGCGAAAAAGTTGGATAAGGCCACAGAGAACGCAGAGAGCACAAAGAAAATGCAGAGAAGAAGGGGCAAAAATCTCTGTGCTCTTTGGGCTCTTTGTGGTCAATTCTCAACGCTGTGATCGGAGTCTTTTTGTGGAAGATATAAAGCCGTTGGTGGATCAGGTGCGTGAGATTGCGTATGCGATCCATGTTTATCTTGGGCATGGGCACTTGGAAAAGGTGTATGAGAACGCATTGGCTCATCGTCTGCGCAAGGCAGGGTTTCATGTGCAGCAACAGGCGCCGATTACAGTCCATGACGAAGATGGCGTGACGATCGGCGACTACTATGCTGACCTGCTGGTAGAAGATGGATTGATTGTTGAGCTGAAAGCGGCGAAAACCATCGCACCCGAACATGAGGCGCAGATTCTTGGCTATCTCAAGGCCACGTATATTGAGCACGGGATGCTGATCAACTTCGGCGCCTATCAGTTTCAGATACGCAAGTACAAGTGGGCAAACCGGTAACGTGGTACAATTTCTTGGCGCGTGCGAGCATTGACGATGGTTGAGACTGATGGCAAAGAAACGCCGCTTTTTACCAAATGTTACGATCTGCTGTTGTGGCTGACGCCGCGTGTGGCGAATTTTCCCCGTGCACAGCGTTTTCTGTTGGGGCGTGAGTTGCTGGACACCGCGTTTGGCATTTACAAGCTGCTGGTGGAGGCGCGCAAGACGCCGTCTCAGGCGCGCGATGCCGTATTGCGCCAGGCCGACGCACAACTGGAGAGCCTGCGCGCCGAGTGGCGGCTGGCAAGCGATCTGCGCTGCATCAACCTGAAGCAGTACGAACACGGCGCCAACTTGATCGGCGAAGTCGGGCGGCTGCTCGGCGCCTGGCGCAAATCAACCGGTTGAAGGGTTGCGTCCATAGGTGCGTGGGGGGTATCGGAACAGGAACAATCCCAGGAACAGGAACAACAACCTGGGATATCGCCTCGCCAGCACCTCTCATTTGCAGGACGTGTAGATAGGATGTGTAGATAGATCGCCAGGTCAGAGGCGCCGGTCGCTCACGGGCGCCGGCCGTGACCAAAGAGAGGTCCAGGACGCGATCCGGGTTCGCCGGCAACGGCGAGCCAAAGAAGAGCCGGCGCCACGCCTTCCAGTAGCCCGCCGGGCGACCGTCGGCGTGGCGTCAATCTGAGCGTTTCATCCGTCCAAAATGCGCCAGTTCAAACCGGCGCCTGATAGGGAGAAACCTGCTGAAGCAGGTTGGCGTTGTAGCGATAAGATCGGCTTGCGTCGAACGGCTTGAGCCGGTTTTGCACAGCAGGCGGTAAGTTTTCAACCACCGCTGATTGAATCAATCGACGATTACCCAAAATAGAGCAGCGAGCCAACCATGTCCGCCGATCCCCTTTTTATCCAATCGATTCAGGCTGTCAATGTCAGCCTGGAGCGCCAGATCATCTTTGCCGACGGCCAGCCGATCGTGCTGCCGGGGCGCGGCGACCTGCTCGCCTATCTGCGTTGGGTGGCGCGCACCTACAGCCGCTGGGCCGACCGCGCTGCCGCGCCCGAGCCGCCGCTCTACGCGCAGGCCGACCCGCATCAGCCGCCCGCGCCCGACGCCTATCTCGCGACGCAGGCCGCACCGCTGCCGATGCCCGTCTCGCCTCTGCGCGGCGCGGCGACGACGGACGCTGCCCCCGCCGTCGACCTGATCGAGGCAATGCACCGCGCGCACCGCACCGTGATCCTGGGTGAGCCGGGCAGCGGCAAGAGCGCCGCGCTGGAGCGGCTGGCCTGGCTCACGGCCACGCACACGCTGTCCCTGCCCGGCGTCGCACACGAGGAGGGGCCGCGGCTGACGCTGCCGATCCTGGCGCGGCTGGCCGATTATCAAGGCGCGGCCGACCTGCTGCCGCTGCTGCGCGGCGCGTACAACGCCCACGCCGGCGACAGTCGCGACCCGGGCCGCTTCCTCGGCGAACACTCGCTGCGCCTGCTGCTGTGGCGCACCGACAATGTGCGCTTCGTGCTGCTGCTCGACGGCCTCAACGAGTTCGATCAGGCGCACCGCACCACGGGAACCGGCGCGCTGCGCCGCCACGCCGCGGAGAACGCCCACCACACCGTACACCTCACCTGCCGCACCGCGGACTTCGACCCCGCGGCGCAGAGCAACCCGGCCACGGCAATCGCGCCCGGCGCCGGCGTCTGGATCGTACAGCCGCTGGAAGATGCCATCGGCCATTGGGACGACAAGCAGGGACACAGCGACGTGCGTGACTATCTGCGCCGGCACCTGGGCGAGGACGCGGGCAAGCGTCTTTACAAGCGCATCCGCGACGACGACCGCCTGCGCGACGCCGCGCTCATCCCGCTGCTGCTGTGGATGATCAAGGAGGTGGGGGGCGACGGCGGCGGCGAGTTGCCGCCCGATCGCGGCCGCTTACTGCGTAGCTTTGTCGAGACCGCGCTGCAGCGCCATGAAGTGCCCGTCGCGGAGCGCGATGCCGTGGCGCGCAGCCTGGCCGCGTTTGGCTGGCGGCTGCAGACCGCGGGCCGGCTGGTGGGCGACGTGTGGGAACTCGACGCCGCGCTGCGCGAAGGCTGCGGCGTGGCGGGCGACGACCCGGCCGCGGCGCGGCGCTTTCTGCAGCAGAGTGGGCTATTGCAGCGCGCCGGCGAAGATCGGCATCGCCTGCTCCATCAACTGGTGCAGGAGTATGCGGCGGCCGCTTATTTTGTGCGCCAGCCTGACTGCGCCGCGCGGCTGCCCGTGCTGGCGCGCGACGCAGCCCAGCGCGAGCTGTGCATCCTCGCGCTGTGGCTGCGCAACGAGTTGCAGCAGCCCGCTTATTTGCTTGGCGTGATGGGCGACGCCGCGGTCGATCTGCGCGTGCGCGTGGCGGCCGGCGAGATCCTGGCGCGCGTGGGCGACCCGCGGCTGGCGCCGACGCCGCCCGCAGACCTTCCCGGAAGCTTCAAGCTTCCGGGAAGGTTGTCCAAGCCGCCCCGCGTCATCGAACCGCGCATGGTGACGATCCCGGCGGGCGTGGCCGTGTTGGGTGGCGCGGACCCCGCAGGCGACGACGACGAACTGCCGCCGTGTCCGGCGCCGCTGGCAACCTTTGCGCTGGCCGTGCACCCCGTCACCAATGCCGAGTACGCCTGCTTTATCGACGCCGGCGGCTACGACGACGCGACGCTGTGGACGCCGGCGGGGCAGGCGTGGCTGGAGGGCACAGGCAGCCTCGACTCCGATACAGAACAGGCTTTGCGCAGACAATTTCAGAGCATTACCAAGGATGTTGAGGGGTATATTGGTTGGCTGCGCAAAGGTGGTCGGGCGGTTGACGATGCGCTGGCGGACTCTTACCGCAGCCTTGCCGCTAACTGGGAAGAAGAAGAATACTTAGAGGCGTATAACAAGCAGGTGCTGGGTGAGCGCCGTCGCCAGCCGTATTACTGGGACGACAGCCGCTTCAACGGTCGCAATCAGCCGGTCGTCGGCGTCAACTGGTACGAGGCGATGGCCTACGCGGCCTGGCTCAGTCGCGTCACGGGCAAGGCGCACCGCCTGCCCAGTGAGGCCGAATGGGAGTGGGTCGCGCGGCGCAACACGCGTCGCTATCCATGGCCCGGCGACTGGGACGCGGGCCGCTGCAACTGGAGCGGCAGCCGTCTCAACCGGCCCGCGCCGATCGGCGTCTTCCCCCACGGCGCCACGCCCGATGGCCTGCACGACCTGGCGGGCAATGTGTTGGAGTGGACGTCCAGCCTCTACCGTCCCTATCCCTACGACGCGGCCGATGGGCGTGAGGCGCCGGATGCCGCGGGGTTGCGCGTGGTGCGCGGCGGCTCCTGGTACACGGGCAAGGGGGAGGTGCGTGGGGGGTATCGGTACGGGCACGATCCCAGGTACAGGGACTACGACCTGGGGTATCGCCTCGCCAGGACTCTCTCTTGAGGCAGTTGTCTGCTGTTCGCTGTTGGCTGTTTCCTGTTGCGCCGCCGCAGGCGGCGCGCGAAATTTAAAAAAACACAACAACGGATGTGAGGGAACAACGGATTTGGGATTGGGGGGGTGGGAAGCGGCCGCATCCTATCTATCCGCCACAGAGAGCACAAAGAACTCAGAGAAAAGCAGAAGTTCTCTATTGGC
>JACSRH010000450.1 GCA_014879855.1 Caldilineaceae bacterium
AAAATGCCTTTGCGCCTCTGCTTCTCCGCGCCTTTGCGTTAAGAAATTATTTTCAAGTCAGTTTCTGAGGTTATCGGCGCTGATCTGTGTTCTCCTTCAATGCGCCAAACCAAAGCTTCTTGGTTGGCAGACCCGCTCTGTGTATCTACTGCTCGCGCCACTCCCGGTCACCTGTGACGTAGATCAGGGGCATGCTCACCACGGTCACGGCATATTTGAGCACCAGGTTGAAGAGGAAAATCTGCCAGACGACCTCCCACGGCAGCACGCCGCCGAACGCGCCGACCGCAAAAATCAGGTTGTCGATGGGCACGCTGACGCTGTTGCTCAGCAGGACGCGCGCCCACTGATGGCGATGGGTGACGCGCGTGACAAACCAATGGTAGACCTCCGTGTCCACCAGCTCGCTCACAATTTCAGCGATGATCGACGCGATCACGATGCGGCCCAGCAGCGAGGCGTTGAAAACCGCGCCCCATTCGGTGTTGAGGCCCCAGGACGCGTCGCCCGGCACGGTGCTTACCCACCAGATGTACAGCGCGGCAAAGAGATTGACGCCCGCGGCCATCCAGATCAACGCCTGCGTGTTGCGTTTGCCGATCGTTTTATGCGCCACATCGCGCAGGGTGAAGGTGATGGGATAGACAAAAGTTCCCATGTCCACCGCCAATCCAAAAACAACGCCGATCTTCAGGCTGGTGATGTCCGCCAACATTTGCACGCCGATGTACGCCGCGATGACGACCACTGCCGACCGGGTCAACGCCAGCGCGACTGGTGCAGATGTCCCGCTCTTTTTGTGCTTTGCCTCTTCTCTCCTGGCTACGGTTTGGCTGTCCACGCTTTCCTTTCCCCTCTGTTTTGATAAGGCGGGAACTACGACCGCCGTGAAACGAAACAAACACGCATTGTAGTGATAAGCGCGCAAAGCCGCAAAGACCGCGGCAATAAATGTTCTCGAAAATCTATTGGCGCCCAATTGACGCCGACGCGCTCTTTGCGCTATCGTATGACGGGAGCGACGCCTCGCCCTGATTGGATTCAGCAGGACTCTATGTCACTGGAACTCTCACGCAACATCCTGATCGGCCAATACATTCCCGGCGCTACGTGGATCCACCGGTTGGATCCGCGCACCAAATTGCTTTGCACCTTTTTTCTGCTCATGGCGGTCTCCTTCAGCCGCTCGTTGACTGCTTCGCTCATCTATCTCGTCACGATTCTGGTGCTGGTGCGGCTGAGCCGCATCCCTGTCGCCTTTGTGCTGCGCCCGTTTCTGCGCGGTCTGCCCGTCATTCTCTTCTTCCTGTCGTTTTCAGTGCTATATTTGAGCTGGTTTCAACCGGGTGGCCTGCTGTTGATCGACTGGGGCCTGATTCGGGTGACAAGCGAGGCGCTGCTGCTCGCGGCCATCAGCCTGGTGCGCCTGATGTCGATCCTGCTGCTGGTCAGCCTGCCGACGCTGACGACCAAGATCACCGAACTGACGCATGGCGTCGAACTCCTGCTCCAGCCCGGCGCGCGCCTCGGCTTGCCTGTGCATGAACTCGCGCTGGTGCTCACGATTGCGCTGCGCTTTGTGCCCATTCTCACCGAGGAGTTGGAACGCGTGATCAAGGCGCAGGCAAGCCGTGGCGGCGAAATTGGCGCGTTGAGTTGGAAACAGCCGCAGCAGATCGCCCAGTCAGTCTTGCCGCTAGTCGTGCCGCTTTTTGTCAATGCGTTCCGTCGCGCCGAAGACCTGGCGGTGGCGATGGAGGCGCGCTGCTACCTGGGTGGTCGTGGCCGCACAAAATTTATCCAGTTGCACGCTTCGTGGGTGGATGTGGTGGCGACAGTTGCAATGCTTGTCTTTGTCGGCGGCGTCTGGTACGCTACCCATAACCGATTGCCGTAAAGAGTAGAAACATCTGGCATTCAGCGCGCTGCCCGCTATCTTGGTTTCGCCTTTACACTCAAGCCTGGAGGAAGATTCCTATGCAGAACACTTCGTCGACCACGCGCAAACTCGTCATTACGGCTGTGTTGATCGCCATCAGCATCGTGCTGTCGATTCCGCTCAACATGGGGCCCTTGATTTCGCTCGGCTTTATCGCGCTGGGGCCGGCGATCGCCATCACGATCATGCACGTGCCGGCGATCATCGGCGCCGTTCTGGAAGGGCCGTGGGTCGGGTTGGTGGTGGGCGGCGCGTTTGGCGTCTTTAGCCTCTTTCTGGCCTCGCAGCAACCCGCGGGCAGCCCGAATGCTATCTTCGTCGATCCGATCATTTCGGTGGTTCCGCGCCTCTTCATCGGCCCGGTCGCCTGGCTGGTTTACACTGGGCTGAAGTCCGCCAACATGCAACTGCGCTTGATCTCCAGCGCGGTTGCCGGAACCCTGACGAACACGCTTCTCGTGATCGGCGCCATTGCATTGCGTCTCAACGTGCCCTTTTTCGCCACGCTGGCTTCGGTGTCGATTAACATGGTGCTCGAATTGATCGTCGCCTCCGTGATCGTGGTGGCGGTCGTTTCGGCGCTGCGCGGCACAGCCAGCGGCCGCACCGGCTCGTCCGTCTGACCATGACGACCCGGCCTCGTGCGCGCACGCTGGGGATGGAGGCGCTCTGGCGCTTGCTGCCTGGCCCGTTGAATGCGATCACGGATGTGGCAGGCGTGCGCGTGGGACATGCCACTGTCTGCTTTGGTGAAGGTGCGCTTGCGCCCGGCAAAGGCCCGGCGCGCACCGGCGTCACAACGATTCTGCCCCATGCTGGCAATCTTTTCCGTGAAAAAGTCGTTGCCGCTGTCCATACGATCAATGGCTATGGCAAGGCGTGCGGCTTTGAGCAGGTGCGCGAACTGGGCGAACTCGAAACTCCCATCGCCCTGACCAACACGCTCAACGTCTGGCGCGTGGCCGATGCATTGGTTGATTACGCGCTCCACACCAACCCCGACATCGGCATTGCCACCAGCACGATCAACCCCGTGGTGGGCGAATGCAACGATGGCTATCTCAACGACATCCAAGGCCGGCACGTGAAGGCGGAGCATGTGCACGCCGCGCTGGCCTCAGCCGCGTCCGGGCCGGTCAGCGAAGGCGCGGTTGGCGCGGGCGCAGGGACTACCTGCTACGGTTGGAAGGGGGGCATAGGCACGGCCAGTCGTGTAACGCCCGCTGAAGCTGGCGGCTTTCTAGTGGGCGTCCTGGTGCAGACCAACTTTGGCCGGCCGGAGGAACTGCGCTTTGGAGGCTGGCCGGTGGGGCAGATCCTGCGTGCGCCCGCGCCCGCGGCGCCCGCGCACGGCTCGGTGATGGTCGTGTTGGCGACGGACGCGCCGCTCGACGCGCGGCAGTTGCATCGCCTCTGCGTGCGTGCCGAGGCGGGATTGGCGCGCACTGGCGCCACGATCGGCCACGGCAGCGGCGAGTTTGTCATTGCTTTTTCGACCGCGCGGCGCATCTGTCATGCAGCATCTGCGTTCCCGATAGCAATGCCGGGACCTGGGTTGGCCAACGAGGCGGTGGCGCTGGAAGGTTTACTGCCTGCGGTAGTCGAAGCGGTGGAAGAAGCAGTGCTCAATTCCCTCTGCACGGCGGAAGCTGTTGTCGGCCGCGACGGCCATATTCGTCACGCCTTGCCGCTAGCGCAAGTGAGACAACTGCTTGGCTCCGCTTCTTACTGACCAGATTACAACCCATTCACTTCGGGGACGCGTTCTCCCTTTGGAATCCGCACCACCTGGGCATAGCTTCCATCAGGCAAGCGCACGCTGTACCAGGTGTCGCCCTGCTTTTCGCGGCGCTGCGCCTGCTTGCCATCGACGATCAGCCACGTGGGGAAGCCGCGTTCGTCCACTGTCGGGCTACAAGGATAGCCGGCAAAGGTTGGCGCCTGGGCCAATTCGGCCGCGCTCGGCCCGGTTGCTTCGAGATGGGCAAAGTTCCAACCGCGCTGGCTGAAGTAGGCGCCGATCTTTTCCGCGCGGTCAAGCAGTTCGATGATCGTCTGATGGTCGTCCGTCTTGTCGACTTGGAGCGTCACAGGCACGCCGGCAGGACTTACGAGGTCGATTGTAATTTTGCACATGCGCGATCTCCTTCCTGTAGAGGATCACCCTGCCATCGCTTTTAACGTAAAGATGCAGAGGATCAAAAGCTCACGAGAGCAAACCATTGTTTTTCCTGAATGCGTTGTAGGGTTCTGAGATGCTTTAAAGGCTGTTTGAAAAGAGCAAATCTCGACGCAGAGGCGCGGAGACGCAGAGAGTGCTTGCCCATAGTTGCCTGTTGTTCCTCTGCGTCAAATTTGTCCCTGTTCAAACAGTGTCCATGCCCCTGCGGCGCACAATCGAACATGAAAA
>JACSRH010000298.1 GCA_014879855.1 Caldilineaceae bacterium
ATGCTCATCACTTGATAGCGTTGCGCGGTGGCCTGGTTCTCGTCCACGTTGAGCTTGCCCACCACGGCGCGCCCGGCGAACTCCTGCGCCAATTTCTCCACCGACGGCGCCACCATGCGGCACGGCCCGCACCACGGCGCCCAAAAATCCACCAACACGGGCAGCGACTGGCTGATCGTCTGTTGAAAGCTGGCGTCGGTCAGCGTGAGCGGCTTGCCATCCCCGGCAGGCTTGTTGGCTGGACGGGCCGCGACCGTTGGCTGCGGCTTGCCATCGACGAAATGCGCCAACCAATCCGCGACATGGCTGCGCGCTTCGTCACTCGCCAGGGCGATTTCAACTTTGCCACTGCGCACCAGCAGAAAGATGGGCGTCGCCGTCACACGAAAGCGGTGCGCCAACGCTGGTTCCTCCTCGGCATTGACTCGCGCCAGGAGCGCACGACCAGCATAGCTGTGCGCCAGTTCGTCAAGCGCCTGCTGTTGCGTAGGCGGCATGGGCGTGGAAGGTCGCCAGAAGATCAACATCACCGGCAACCCGGCGTTGAGCACGCGGTCGATGCTGTGTGTATTGGTGTTGAGAATGCCGGCGACTGTCATGGCTACCTTCCTTTCGCTAATCGTGGGTCGTACAAATCTCTCACTGCAAATCTCTCGCTGCAAATCATGACGAGGCTATTTTGCCACAAATTCCACAGGATGGCGACACTTTACTGCCAAAAGAATCTGTCTCGGCTTTTAGGTTTAGAGCGTGCCAAATATCTGAGACGCCCTCCGCAGGGCGGGCTGCCAGCCCGACGGCGTTGCATCGACGATGAGAGTGGCGTCCCCGCTCGATGGTCAAAAGGAACGCTGCTTTTAAGCGATTTGAGTAATGAAAACGCAGAGAAAACCCGCGGTTGACAAGTGCAGCACTACGACATACAATTTTCTTAAAACGTTTTAATAATTCGAGTTTATCCCATCCCTGATTTTGTTGTCGATCATATTTCCTGGAAATCTGGAGAGACGCTTTTCCATGCAGCAAAGACATCCGGTCACCATTGTCGATGTCGCACAGCGGGCGCATGTCTCAGCTGGCACGGTTTCCAACGCGCTGACGGGCAAGCGACCGGTTTCGGCGGCTACACGCGAGCGAGTATTGCGCGCCATCGAAGAATTGGGCTATCAGCCGAACCTACTGGCGCGCAGCCTGGTCAATCGCAGCAGCAACACGCTCGGCGTCGTCGCCTATGGCCTGGAGTATTACGGCCCCTCGCGCACCCTGGTCGGTATCGAACAACAGGCAGCCGAACTAGGCTACTCGTTGCTACTCGACCTGCTCCATCGCCCCGATCGCCAGGATGTGGACGCGGTGCTCGACGAACTGACCGCGCGTCGCGTCGACGGCATTATCTGGGCGGTGCATGAAGTGGGCGACAACCACGTGTGGATCAATGAGCAACGCCTGCTGGCGCTGCCGCCGATGATTTTCCTGACCATGGAACGCCGGCCCGGCGCTTCGATCGTTTCCACCGACAACCGCGCCGGCGCGGCTCTGGCGACGCAACACCTGATCGACGCGGGGCGCCGCACCATCGGCGTCATCAGCGGGCCGCCCACTTGGTGGGAGGTGCGCGAGCGGATCGCCGGCTGGCGCAGTGCGCTCGACGCGGCCGGGTTGGACGCATCGGACGCGCTGGTTGCCGAGGCCAACTGGACGGCAACGGCGGGCGAAGTTGCATTGCAGGCATTGCTTGCGCGCCGGCCAGATGTGGACGCCATCTTTGCCTGCAACGACCAGATGGCGCTGGGTGCACTGCACTACTGCCATGCCAGCCAGCATCGCGTGCCCGAAGATATCTCGATTGTCGGCTTTGACAACACGCCCGAATCGGCCTTCTTCTGGCCCGCGCTCACGACGGTGCGCCAGCATCTGGCCGAGTTGGGGCGCGTGGCAGTGGATGAATTGCACGGCCAGATCGAACGGCGCGTGCAGGGCCGGGAAGCGGCGACGCCGACAACGCGCGCGCTGCAACCAGAATTGATCGTGCGCGAGAGCTCGGGGAGACGAACGCGCACTGCCGCATGACGCCGCGCCCAGCGGAGGGAAAGATTATCCCCAGATTGCCCAGATAAAAGCCCTGCTCGCTCTCTTAAAATCAGTCGCCAATTTAGCTTCTATACACGTACCTGATGCGCTTTATGCAAGTGTAAGCAGGTTGCTGCGTGGCCAAATAGTGGCGCTGCGTAGCCTAAGCGCGTCGCCGCGTGCGCAAAGCGTGCTGGCGCGTGGCCAAATGGTGCTGCCGCGTGCATAAAGAATATTGCCGCGTGGCCGAAGAGTCTTGCTGCGTGGAGTAAGCCTGTTGCCGCGTGCAATGAAGCGCGTGGCCGCGCGCACAAAGCGTACTGGCGCGCAGCTAAAAAGCATTATCGTGCGCGTGACGCGAGGCGTCTTTTGTTTGGGTAGACACAGCTACGACGCGCTCGACCGGCTGGTGCAGGCGACCTACCCGACGAGCACGGTCACCTACACGCTCGACAGCATGGGCAACCGGCCCCGCGACGGCATGACTACCTTCGCCGACGACGGTTGGGGCAACCTCATTCAGGAGACCGTTAATGGTGTGACCACCGAACCGATGGCGGAAAGCGGCTCTACGCCTACGGGACGGAAGGCTTCAGTGCGCAACTGATGGTGGGCGGCGTCGTCGAGTATCCGCTCGTTGACGGGCTGGGCAGCGTGCGCCATCTCACCGATGCGGCCGGAACGGTGATCCTGAGCCGGAGCTACGATGCGTACGGCGACGTGGCTGACTCTCCGCTAGATGCAGGTCGCCGCTGGTGTGCACCACTGCGGCGACCTGGTGCGACCGCTGTGCGAGGATGGTCGGTTGCCTGGAGGCCAATGGTTCGGTCGATCCCTTTTGTTGAGCCTCCATCGAAGTCTCTCCCTTTTGTGAGAGCCGCTGCGTCTGTCTATCTGCTAGACCTGTACGTGCGGCTGTTGTGCACGCAATGTCGCCAACTTTTCCTGGAAAGCAGGGGTCGTGCGCAGCTCTGCAAACATCCAATGGGTTTCCAGCCACTCTGGACGCCCCTGCCACTGGCTGTCGATCAGCCGCTCTATATTCAGCAGCGCCCGCGCCGGCTCGCCAGCCTGCGCCCAGGCGCCCGCTGCGTGAAAGGCGCACCAGGGAAGGGTTTCGCTGGCGCGTTCGCAGTGAAGCGCCCACGCCGCGCACTCCGCAACACTCAGATCGCCGGCGTTGGCAGCCGGCAGCACCATGCTATAGGCCAGATAGTCGGCGAAGGGTTGGAAGCCGACCTTCTCGGCCACCGCAATCGATCCTGCATTGGAGGCGAAGCATTGCCAGCCAATCTCCTGGATACCTGCTGCCTGTGCCCGCTCAATGGCCGCGGCGGTGACCAGCGTTGCCAGCCCGCGCCGCCGGTGCGCCGCCTCCGTGGCGACGCCCAGTTCGCACCGGTCGCCTACCACGCAGTCGGCGAGCGCGTAGCTGACGATAGCGTCGTCGCGGATCGCACAAACGCCGCAGTTCAGCGCCAGAAAGGCATCGCGCGACGGCCAGTTCTCGGCGTGATCCATCAGGTGTGCGTGCCCTTGCAGCTCCGTCCGCTCTGCCAAGGCGGCATCCAGCGGAACGACGCTGTAGCCAGCGGGCAGATGGGTGCGCCAGCCGGTCAGGCGCAGGCTGTGCAATCGATAGGTGCGGCGACCATGCGGCCGCGCAAAAGGATTGCTCCACACCTGATCCAGCACGGCATCCCACGCCGCCGGCTCTACGATGAGGTAGGCATAAGGCGGGATCAGCGCGTGCAGCGCGGCGTAGAGATCGCTGGCGTGCGGGTCGCCCGTGAGATAGTATCCTTCCGGCGTCTCCGCATAGCCGACGCGAGGCTGCTCCGGCGTGTCAACCCATACCTTGCCTGCCACCGTTCCTGCCAGCACCGCGGCGACACTGAGGTGATGGGTGGTCAGTGGCGCCAGGAAAGGCGCCACCGCCTGCTTTTGTTCGGCTGTGCGTAACTCGATCATGGATACTCCTCTCTCGCCGCGACGCTGAATCCAAGCTGACTGGCATACCTCAATTCCAATCGTGCATCAGGTCCGGCAGATTGTGCAAGCCGGCTGGCGCAGATGCATGTCCATGTTGCACTCCCCGCTTGCTGACGACCTGACGGCGCCGACGCAATGTGATAGGATAGCGAGAAGGGAGTTGTGCGAATTCAGGTCACAACTTCTCTGGCGACATCCGAAAGTCCCGTTATCGCCCTGCTGCGAGATTGGGCCAATT
>JACSRH010000207.1 GCA_014879855.1 Caldilineaceae bacterium
AACAGGCAACTATCGGCAAGCACTCTCTGCGTTTCTCTGCGTCTCCGCGCCTCTGCGTCAAAAACAGGGTTTTTCAAACATTTTCTAAGCGCCATTTCAACAACAATGGCGTTGCCGACTTTATTATACCAGAAAGAAAACTGGGGTGATCGATCCCTGCCTTCGCCCGAAAAGGGGTGAAAAAGCAGCGGCTGTATATCACCATCAACGCATCAAAGGGTGGAACAAGGGAAGCGCATTTCAATAGAACGTGAGACTTTAGTCGCTGCCAGGCATAACGCGCGTCTTGTAGTTTGTAGCAGCATAAAAGGGGTTCATATGAAGGAGTGGCAGATATGGACATGCCAGATGCTAGCTCTTGATTGCCACAGGTCGGGGTGAGAAACTGGCTGAGGTTACGCCGGCGCAGAAGGAACAATTGCTCGACTGACTTGGACAGAGCGCCCGCGACCGGGCCACGTCATTTGTAAGCAAGAGCGCCGAGGCGCCTCAGTATCGACGCATCCCCTTTGTGGAGCATCGCGCGCTCGCGTCTGCGCCGCCACTGGCAATCCGTTGGCAGGTGAGCCGCTTCCCCCATCAGCCACGTGTGATAGCGTAGCGGTGGAGTCCAAATCTAAAGTTTGATGAATTTCTGGTGCAATTCAAATGGCAGCAAAAAACGAGAAGGCCGTTACCATCTGGCTATTGATCGTGGCCGTATTGATTGCGACGATGGTCGTCGTGGGCGGGTATGTGCGGCTCACGCGGTCGGGGCTTTCAATTGTCGAGTGGAACCCAGTCAGCGGCGTGATGCCTCCACTCAGCGCAGCAGCCTGGCAGCAAGAGTTCGTCAAGTACCAACAGACGCCAGAGTTCAAGATCGTCAACCGCAACATGACGCTGGAAAGCTACCAGCGCATCTTCTACCTGGAATGGGCGCATCGCCTGATCGCTCGCATCGCCGGGCTGATCGTTGTCCTGCCGCTCACCTTTTTTCTCTGGAAACGCATCATCCCCTGGCGCGCTTCAGCCGCGTATCTGCTCGTTGTCCTGTTGTTTGGGGTGCAAGGTTTTCTGGGGTGGTACATGGTGGCGAGTGGGCTGGAGGCTACGCCGCAGGTAAGCCCTTTTCGTCTGACCATCCATCTGCTGACGGCGCTGCTGTTGTTGGCAATCACGCTCTGGCTGGCGTTCAACCGCATCTACCATCAGCCCGGTCTGCGCTGGCGACAGTGGTCTGCGATCGGTGTGTTCACCCTGGCCGCGATCGTCCTGCAGATCGCCTATGGAGGGTTGGTGGCAGGCTTGAAGGCCGGCCACATCTCCAACACCTGGCCGCTGATGTTCGGCGTGTGGGCGCCGGGCGGTATGTTGACGGTGATGGATTCCTGGCTGATGAGCGCCGTCGCCGCGCCGGTTACTGTGCATTTCATCCATCGCTGGCTTGCCTTTGGCGTCCTGGCGGCCGCGCTCTGGCTTTTGTTGCGCCAACGCACCGGCGCGACGCGTGACGTTCGCCTCGATGCCGCGCTTCTGGTCGCCATCATTCTGCTTCAAATTGGGCTTGGCGTCAGCGTGGTGCTTTGGGGCGTACCGCTCTGGCTGGCGTTGCTCCACCAGGCGACGGCGCTGTTGATGTTTACAGTAGCGATCCACCTCAATCATCGCCTGGCGTAGTGGGCGCCCGAGCGAATCCCACCAGGCGTTTAGAGAAGCCGACGCTGCATCGAGCGTCTGCGCAAAGTGCTGGCGCGCCATTGGCAGCGCCGGATTGGTCGGTGCGACAAGCGCCAGCCATGTCATCTGTTGCGACAATATACGCTGACGGCCGGCAAGGTTGATGAGCAGAGCGTCGTCGCGCTGGCTTACCACGACGGCACAGGTGATCGTTACCGAGACGATCACCAGGAAGAGGGAGGCAGAAAACAGTAGGCCAAGTCGAAGGCCCAAGTCGAAGGCGTAGAGAATTGACCATGATGAAGAATTGCACAACAATAGATGGGTTTCCCCAGCATGCCGTCCGCGCAGTTTTACTGGTTGTCGAGCAAATCCGACAAAAGTCGGTGACAAAAAGGCGACTAGATGATAAGCTGAAGTTGTTGCACAAAGGTTTATCTGGAACAGTCGAGGATCTGTCCTGTTTTGTTGCCATTGATCGGTGACTGACGGCTCTCTTGTCGTTACAATCCTCTTGGAGATTGTTGTCTTGAAGATGAACTACAACCAGTGTGAAACCACTCACAGTGTGAAACCACTCACAGTGTGAAGTCAATCAGAAATGGAGAAACTCTCATGAACAAGCAAACCTTGATCGATCATCTGAATGAAGATCTGGCAGGAGAATTTGGCGCCATCATTCAGTATCTGACGTATGCCGCCAAGGCAACCGGCCCTTATCGCCCGCAACTGGCGCAATTTTTCATGGTCGAAGTGGCGGATGAACAATTGCATGCGCAGTTCCTGGCAAACAAGATCGTTGCTTTGGGCGGCGAACCGACCACCACCCCGCGCCCGGTGCCCGCAGCGCACACCAATCGCGAGATGCTGGAAGCCGTATTGAGCGCTGAACGCCGCGCCACTGCCGACTACACACAGCGCGCAAATGAGGCCGAGGAACTTGGCGACAAGGGGCTGCAGGTGCAACTGGAAGACATGGTGCGCGATGAAAGCGGCCATTCTGAAGAAACCGAGCGAATCCTGCGCGACTGGCCGCTCTAAAAAGCTCTTGGCAATTTCGCCCGAGCTTGACGGCGCTCGCGGCGCGAAGGCGCAGAGATACCCGCGAGCATGTCTTCTTGCAGCGTTAGCGTAAAGAGTTTCACTCTCAATAGAAGCGGCTCAGGCGTGTCAACCACCTGAGCCGCTTCTATTCCATCACATTCCAGCCAAGCGCCCACCAAGCCGCGCCTGGCCCCCGCAAACACATCAGGCATCCCGAACGCTGGATGAGTTGCCATCCTGTGTAAGCACGGCATGTTCGTTTAGTTGTCGCATGGTATTGTCGCCTCAAGCAGTGCACTCATGGCCTCCTCCAACCGCCGCAGATCTTCTTCGCTGTTGTATCCCTGCACCGAAATGCGCACAAAATGACGCCCTTGCCAGTTGATGCACGGGATCTCGATAGCAAAGTCGTCGTACAGGCGCTCCTTCAGCACCGCGAGATCCGGCTGCAACGGGATGGGGACAATCGCCATCTGGTGATAATAACCTGGCTGGGCCGGATAGACTGTCGCCATACCCGTGAGCGCGGCCAGCCTCGCCAGGCTGGCCGTGAGCAGATCATGGCAACCGCGGCGTACGGCGGGCCAGTGATGCTCCGCCTGGAAATCGATCGCAGCCGGCACGCTGAGAAAAGCCGAGAGGTCATCGGTGCCCTGCCACTGCAGCGCGCTGATAAAATCGTTTTCTTCAAAATGACCGCGCTCCGGGCCAAAGCCCCAACTCGTGACCAGCGGCTCGATGCGTGGCTGGAGGTGCGGCTGCACCCAGAGAAATCCCGCCCCTTTGGGCGCACAGAGCCACTTGTGGAGATTGCCGGTGTAGACATCAGCGCCCAGACTGGCAAGGTCCAGGTCGATCTGGCCGGGCGCGTGCGCGCCGTCGATGACGGTGAGGATGCCCGCGCGGCGCGCACGCGCACAGATTGCGGCGATCGGCAGCGTCAAGGCCGTCGGCGAGGTGATGTGGCTCAGATAAATCACGCGTGTTTGGGCGGTCACCCCTTGCCATAATTCTTCGAGCATGGCGCCGCCATCGCTGACGGGCAGGGCAATGGGCTGGCGCACATAACGCGCCCCGCGCTTAGTGCAGGCCAGTTCCCAGGCATTGCTGCACGCTCCATATTCGTGGTTGCTGGTCAGCACTTCATCGCCCGGCTGTAGGTCGAGAGAACGGGCCACCACGTTGACGCCAAACGTGGCGTTATGGACAAAGACGAGTTCTTCGGGGCGCACATTGACGTAGCGCGCCAGAATCATACGCGCCTCGCGCAGGGCAGGCATTGCCTCACGGCTGAAAAAGCGCACAGGCTGGCGCTCCACCTGCCGCTGCCATTCCTGGTAGACTTCGAAGACTGGCAGCGGCGTGGCCCCAAACGAACCATGGTTGAGGAAAATCACATCTGGGTCAAGTTGAAAATAGCTGCGTAGCGAGCACATAGATTCCTATCGGCAAAAAAACAGCAATCAGGGACATCTTCCGGAAAACTTGAAGGCTTTCTGGTGGATTGTAAAGGCAAGTCACGGAAATGGATGAATAGCGTGTTGCAAGGTTTGCCACGTCTCCCCAGCACTGGTCAGGCGCAGCGGCTCAACCAACCCTTTGCCACTGCTGGGGATGTAGCCAGAATTTGGCGCTCTGTGCGGAATAAACAGTCGTGTACGGCGCGCCATCAGCACGCGGCTGCCGCCTCCATCGCTGCCCCAACTGCTGCCATCGCACGCTTGCAGATCGCCATGCGGATGGCGGTGCGTTCAGCCCCTTCGATTTCGACCGCCGTGAACTCCGGCACGATCATCAGATCGAAGCCGTCGTCACGCAGATACCCGCGCGCGATGGTCACTGCCTTAATCGCCTGATTGAGCGCGCTGGCGCCAATCGCCTGCATCTCGACATAGCCTTGTTCCCGCATAATGCCGGCAATTGCGCCTGCAACTGCAGTTGAACGTGATTGGCTGGAGACCCTGATGAGTTCTGCCATGTGAATGCCTCCTTGAAAGAATCGACAAGTAATGAAAGCCGGTGCAATGTGGTTGGATGGTAGTGGCGTCTTGGCTGCACATCGTTTTCTTTTCACGTTCAGTCTATATCTTTGGCCGATGATGGCGCGTTGATCGCACGTCAACGCGCCATCGGTTAACTGACCTGCCGTGGCAGTTTCTACAATAGCAAATGCCGGACAAGCTTTCGTCCGGCATTTGTTTACAGCTTATTCCGTTCTTCTGGGCGTTATGTCGCGTCTAAAGCGTGCAGTTCACGACGGATGATTTTCGTCCCAGACCGTGCTCATCGCCTGCAACAAGTAGGTGAGGGAGACCGCGCCAGGGTCAGGATGGCCGAAGCTGCGCTCGCCTAATTTGGCCGCCCGCCCGCGCTTGGCGACCATGGTCTGCGTAGCAGCGACGCCAGCCTCGGCCGCGGGCAACGCCGTGCGCCATGCTACGATAAGCGGTGTATCCGCGGGTTGGCCGGCCAACGCATCGACAAAGGGCTGTAGCGCGTCTATGAGCGTTTTGTCACCAGGTTGGGCCTTGCCCAGCCGCGTGACCGTCGCCAAGCCGGCCTGCAGCGCCGTCGTGGTGGTGGTCAGGTTGTATGGGCCATCGCTTAAGGCGCGGCCAACTGTCGTGATCAGTGCGCCCAGCAATGCCCCGGATGCGCCTCCGCCAGCATCGGCAAACGCCGCGCCTGCCGCCACTAGTAAATCGCCAGCGCTCCCATTTGCTTCTTTGGCGGCAGTGTGTGCGGCGCGCAACCCGCGCACCATCGTGGCGCCGTGGTCGCCGTCGCCCGCTACGGCATCCAACCTCCCAAGTTCCTGCTCATGGACGACCATGCTCTCCAGGGCATACGCCAGCCAGCGACGCACGACGCTCTCGGCGCCCTTTGCTGCATTCTCCATTTCCACCTCAAGCATGGGTGTAAGCCGCCGATGCGCACGGGGCATTGAGCAGCCGCGTCAACTCATCGTCGAGCCAGCAGAGAGTCAGCGAGCAGCCGGCCATGTCAAGCGAGGTGACCATTTCAGCGACAATCGGCTGCGTTGGTTGCAGCCCTTCCGCCAACAAGCGTCGATGAATATCTTTGTAGAGTACGAACAGTTCTTCGTACTGGGTCGAACCCAACCCATTGAGCAGCACAGCCACTGACGCGCCCCCCCGGGGAGGCGCGTCGCTGAGGAGTGTTGCCAGCAGTAAATCCGCCACTTCGCGCGCTGGCCGCATGTGGCTGGACTGAATGCCGGGTTCGCCATGCACGCCCAGCCCCAGTTCCATCTGGCCCGGCGCCACCGTGAAGAGCGGCGCGGTTTGTCCTGGCAGCGTGCAACCGGCAAAGGCCACACCGAAAGAACGGGTGCGCTGATTGGCTTTGCGCGCCAATCGTTCGACCTCGTCGAGGCTATCCCCGCGCGCCGCGCTGGCCCCGGCGATCTTGAAGACGAAGAAGTCGCCAGCAATGCCGCGGCGTTCGTCCTCCTGGCCGCGCGGCGCTGAAGCAACATCGTCGGTCACGCGCACCGTGCGCGCATCGATGCCTTCATCCTGACAGCGCAGTTCGGCCATATCGAAGTTGAGCACATCACCGCTGTAGTTGCCGTAGCAATAGAGTACGCCTGCCTGACTCGCCACGGCCTTAGTGACCCGATAGATCTGCTCCGCCGAAGGCGCAGTAAAAATATTCCCCATCACAGCCGCGGTTGCCAGCCCGGGGCCGACATAGCCACAAAAGGCCGGGTAGTGCCCAGAGCCGCCGCCAATGACAAGCGCCACCTTGCCCGGCTGCGGCGCATCGACCGCCATCACGCCCGATGCGTTGGGCACGCGTTTGACCAGCCGGCCATAGGCAGCGACAAATCCTTCAATCAGCTCGGCGCGGAAGTCAGCCGGATCATTGTAGAGTTTCGTCATACTCATTCTCGCTTATGTGGATTTCCGGATCGCGGACGTCGCTGTCTGCTTTCTAGAATCTATGCAACTGGACAGCCACAGTAAAAAAGCAGCCACGGATATAGCGAATGGGGTGGCTGCCGCGGACTTTATTCGAAAATCGTCCAGATCTGTCCGTCGGATCCGCCGGATCCATGACGCCTAGCTGAAATTGGAGCCCCCATGATACCATAGAATGATGTTTCATTTCAGACGATCGTTGCAGGGAGTGGCGTCGTCAGCGCAACTGGCGCCTGGGTGGGAATGGTACGCTGCAGCGTTGGTCGCTCACACAGGCTGGGGCATCTATCCGGTCCTCGGCCGCTATCTGCAAACCGTGAGCGGACTGCCAAGCATGTCGGTGCTGGTGGTGGGTGGCCTGCCAATGACTGTCTGGTTGTTGTTTGTTATTCTGCCGCGCCAGGGCTGGCGCATTTATGCCACGCCGGTCTTGTGGCTGTTTGGCGTGGTCACCGTGCTGCGTTCGATCACGAACATCCTTTCGCAGCGCTACACGTTGGCGCTCTACGTACAGTTGATCGGGTTGCTGACGCCCTTTCTGGTCGTTTTATTGAGTCGAATTGTCCTCAATGAGCGCGCGCCGCGTCTTACCATACCCGCCATTCTCCTCTCTACGGCGGGCGCGCTGCTGATGATGAGCGAAATCAGCACTGCTGGATTCACTATTGCGTTGACTCAAAGTGATTGGCTGGGGATCGCACTGGCGTTGATCAGTAGTTTATTTCTGGCAATGTACATGATCCTGGTGAGGCGCACGACCCACGCGCATGTGTCAGGAGGCGCGGTGCTGGCTTTCCAAACGGTGCTGATCCAGCTCAGCGCGCTGTGCGTCAGCGTGGCCTGGGGAGAGGATTGGGGGCGCTGGCTTGTGATTCGGACGCAGGATTGGGCTGTATTTGCAGCGTACACCTTGCTGGTGGTGGTGGTTGCAAATGGTTTGCAGATTGCCGCCATCCGCCGGCTGGGCGCACCGATGGTCAGCAGTTTGATGGGCTGGCGGTTGGTGGCGACGCTTAGCGCAGGGATGTTGTTGCTGGATGAACAATTAACATCGCCCTTGCAGATAGTTGGCATGATGCTGGTGTTAAGCACGATCTCCTGGTATTTATCTCAACAACGTTGATCATGCTTTTGCAAATCATTGTGTAAAATTATCTTAATTTGGGTATTGAATCTGTCTGACAACCCTGCTATAATCCTCATCATTGATTGTGCAAAGTGGGAGAGATCAACTCCCACTCTTTTTTTATACGGCTTCCTTAGCAGACGCTGGTCGACATGTTTCACGTGAAACAATGTGGAATATAGTTCAAGTGCACAGCGAATCCATAGTAAGCATATCCATAGGACGGGATTTGTGACAGGTTCTGTCCAGCCGCAAAAGAGCGTAGACATCCCGGTGATTGACTACGAGGGTAGCCAATACCGGGCTGATTTTTGGGGTGGTCAAGGGCGTCAGTACGAAGATGCCGCCGAGCGCATCGCAATCGAACGCATGTTGCCCGCCAACGGTGGCCGCATCGCTGAGATTGGCGCTGGCTTTGGGCGTCTGGCTGAGCTGTATGAGGGATACGAGCAGATCGTATTATTCGATTACAGCCGCAGTCTGCTTCAGGATGCGGCGCGCGAACGGGGAAGCGATGGCCGCTTCGTTTTTGTGGCAGGCAATCTTTATTCGTTGCCGCTGGCAAGCGGTATTCTAGACTCGCTGGTCATGGTGCGCGTGATGCATCATCTGGCGGATGTACCTGCGGCACTGCAGCAATTACGCCGCACGCTGCACCGTCATAGCGTCGGTGTGATCGAATTTGCGAACAAGCGCAATTTGAAAGCGCTGGCGCGTTGGGCGTTAGGTCGCCAGTCCTGGTCGCCGCTCGATCACGAACCGATTGAATTTGTGCGGCTGAACTACGATTTCCACCCAGCGTGGATGGAAAAGCAGATGCAGGCGGCTGGGTTGCGCGTGAAGCAGCGTTACGCTGTATCAAATTTCCGCCTGGGCGCGTTCAAAAACCGTATTGATGCAGCGTTTCTGGCCGGCGTTGATAGCTGGTTGTTTGCGCCTGGGGGAACGTTTCCTTTGGCGCCAAGCGTTTTTTTGAAGGTTGACGCACCGGCGGCGGGCCAGCGGACTTTGATAGAGCCAGGGCCTGGGTCAGTTGCACAACTTTTGCGATGTCCAATTTGTGGTGCAGAGCCATTAAAGCAATACGCCGAGGATCGCGTAGCGTGCGGTGAGTGTAACAGTGCATTTGCACGGCGTCAGGGCGTATGGGATTTGAAGGAAGTTATCTGAAGGCTCTGTTGTGTCGGCGCTCTGATCTATTGGGGTCATGACCAAGCCAGAGGTTTTGCTTGCAGTGTGTATTTTGTAGCAATTATTATAGATTA
Source organism: Caldilineaceae bacterium (assembly GCA_014879855.1). Taxonomy (GTDB): domain Bacteria; phylum Chloroflexota; class Anaerolineae; order Caldilineales; family Caldilineaceae; genus Caldilinea. The sequence goes on from JACSRH010000207.1 coordinate 9,039, forward strand.
GGTTTCAATTGTGTTGCATGCTATTTGAATAGTATGTGCTCAATTGGGTATTTGAGTAAGGAGATTACTCATGGCAAAGCAAAAATCCATGCGTCCTTCGTTTGAGGGCGAGCTCAGCGTCGATCTTGAGGGAGAACTCGACGCTGGCATGGAACAGCAACTTGAAACAGAAGTGGATGCCGAAGGACTTGACGCACCCAGTGAGGTGGAAGCGCCCGCTGCTCTCAGTCCTGAGGCCGCCTTGGAATCGCTGCTGGTGCTTGGACGGTCGCAAGGCTACGTCTCGTATGACGATGTGCTAAAGGTGATGCCCGAAGCGGAAAGCTCGATGGAGCAGCTTGAAGATATCTTTGCGGCGCTCTTTGAGCAGGGCATCGAAGTTGGGCAGGCGCGCGAGGAAGATCACGATGGGCTAGGTGATATCAGCGATGCCGAGCTGGAAGCGGTTGAGATCGAAGAGGAAGATTTCGATCTGAGCCAGATCGAGATCGACGATTCGATCAGCCTCTACCTGAAGGAGATCGGCCGTGTGCCGCTGCTCACCGCGGAAGAAGAAGTCGATCTTGCCAAACGCATGGAGCGCGGCCGTGACTCGCGCAAGAAGTTGTCCGAAGGCATGGAAGATTGGGAGGAGCGCGAGCGGCTGTTGTGGTACGTGCGCGACGGACAAGCCGCGCAGGAGCATCTCATCAAGGCGAACAGTCGTCTGGTGGTGAGCGTAGCCAAGAAGTATGTCGGGCGCGGGGTCCCATTTCTGGATCTGATCCAGGAAGGTAACATCGGTTTGATCCGCGCGGTCAAGAAGTTTGATTATCGACGCGGTTACAAATTTAGCACCTACGCCACTTGGTGGATTCGCCAGGCAGTCACGCGTGCGATTGCCGACCAGGGGCGCACGATTCGCGTGCCTGTGCACATGTACGAGCAGATTAACCGTCTGACGCGCACGAGCCGCCAGTTGGTGCAAGAACTGGGACGCGACCCGACGACGGAAGAGATCGCTGACGAACTCGGTGTGTCGGCGCGTAAAGTTGAACATATCATGCGCGTCAGCCAGCGCCCGCTCAGCCTTGAAATGCCGGTGGGCGAGGAAGAAGATAGTTATCTTGGCGATTTCATCGAAGATGAGGATGCGGATGCGCCCGGTGATGCCGCGGGCCAACAGCTTTTGCGCGAGGTGATCGACGAGATATTTCAGAGCTTGACCCCGCGTGAGGTGCGTATTCTGCAACTGCGCTTTGGGCTGGTTGACGGGTATTGCTACACGTTGGAAGAGGTTGGCAAGAAATTTGGCGTGACACGCGAGCGTATTCGCCAGATCGAGGCGCAGGCGTTGAGCCGCTTGCGCCATCCAAGCCGCAGCCGCAAATTGCGTGATTACCTGTAAAGTGCATCCTTCGACAAGCATGTTTCACGTGAAACATCAAGCCCTGAAGCCACAACGGCTTCAGGGCTTTGTTTTGCTGTTTTGAGGACTTCTAAATCTGTTCTCTACCCTCTCCTCCTTTTAACGCATTCCTTTCAACGCATTCCTCGCAACTCTCATGCTGCTGACAGGAAACAAACTAAACAATCGACCGATCTTTGGCCACAAAGCGTCAGGTAGACTATGGATTCAAATCCTTGACATGTATTCTGGGAGGTCCTCATGCCTTCACACTGCCAACGTTGCCTGGCGCCAGTCATGCCCTGTTTGCTCCTCCTGGTGCTTTGTGCGGCGGTGCTCGCTCCCTCTTCATCCATGATTGCACAAGGAGACTTGCCGGCCCCACCATCAGCTTCGGTCTATTTGCCGACAATATTCGGTGTGCCGCCCCCCAAAGTGCTGATTGCAGCAGCTTACATTGATAGCTCGCTCAGTTATGAACCTGACGAAGCCATTTTGTTGTGGAACACCGGTCTGAGCGCGCAGCCGCTTGCCGGGTGGTCATTGCGTGCAGGGACAAAACAGGCGATATTCCCGATGACGACGACGCTGACGCTGGCGCCCGGCGCTCGCATCTGGTGCACGGCCAATACGGGCAGCTTTCGTCATTCGTTTGGCCTGGAGGCAAGCTGTGGCTGGATGAGTGTAGACGAAAATGCATTGCAATTGTCAGGAGCGTTGACGCTGGTCAATACAGGCGGTGCGATCTCGTTAATCGATGCAGACCAGAATGCGGTCGATGTGTTGCTTTATGGACAGACCACACAGCAGCCGACCGGCTGGCAGGGCGCGCCAGCCGTGTTGTATACGCGCGGATTGGCGACAAGCGCCGGCCAGGTCTGGCAACGCAAGCTTGACCCAATAAGCGGGTTGCCGCTCGACAGCGACACGGCGCAGGACTGGGCCGGTGATCTGAATGATGGCTTGTGGGGACGGCGCATTCGGCAGCCGGGCTGGGGAGGGTGGGATCGAGCCGACGGCCTGTGGCCGCGGACAGGCGTTGCATCAGGCGTCTGGTCAGTGGCGGTCGGCCCAGAAGGGTTGTACACGCCAATGTCCACTTTGTTGAGTGGGGCGGTGCATTCGCTTGACCTGAGCCTTTACACCTTCGAGCATCCTTCATTGGCTCTGTTAGTGGCGGACGCGGCCCGGCGCGGCGTGCAGGTGCGCCTGTTACTCGACGGTGCGCCGCCGGGCGGTATTTCCCAGCAACAGAAATGGTGCGTCACGCGCATTGCCGAGGCCGGTGGCGAGGTGCGATATCTGGCCGTCAGCGACGACGCCCCGCACGGAACTAAACGGCGTTTTCGCTTCACGCACGCCAAATATGGCATCGTCGATGGGCGCAGCGTTTTTGTGGGTACGGAGAATCTGACCTTCGATGCCATGCCGGAGCCAAGCTCCCTGCCGGTGGGTGGTCGCCGCGGTTTTTATCTCTTCACCGATGCTGCCGCGGTGGTGGCGACATTGCAAAATCTTTTTGCGACGGATTGGCGACCGACGGTTTTTTACGACATGCACCCCTATGAAGCTGCTGATGCCAAATATGGCGCACCGCCAGTTGATTTTGTCTTGCCCGCGCCCACTATCTACAGCGTGGCTGAGGCGCCATTTAGTGCATTGATCCACGCGGTTGGGAGCGCCGAGTATGCGGTGATCAGCGCGCCGGAAAATGCAGCGCGTCCCGATGCTGGCCTCCAGGCATTACTTGCCGCGGCTGGCCCAGGCGATGAGATCGCGTTGATGCAAATGTACGAGGATAAGTACTATGGCGAAACGTCGAGTAATCCCATTGCCGACCCCAATCCACGCCTGGAGGCAGCTATCGGCGCGGCGCGGCGCGGTGCGCGCGTCCGTCTGCTGCTCGACAGCTATTTCGATGACCCAAACGAGCTGCGCAGCAACCAGGCGACGGTGGAGTATGTGCGCGCTATTGCTGCTGGCGAAGGGCTGGATCTCGACGCACGCACCGGCAATCCTTCGGCCGGCGGCATCCATGCCAAATTGGTGCTTGTGCGGATAGGAGATCGACATTGGGCCGCGGTGGGTAGCTTGAATGGCGGCGAGACCAGCCACAAACTCAATCGCGAAGTCGTGTTGATGGTTGAGCAGCAGGAGATTTACACGCGGTTGTACAGCGTCTTCGAGCATGACTGGCGCATCAGCCAGTAGCACAGGCTATCACTGGTGACAGTCGCCGCCAAAGGCGACTGTCACCAGCATCAAATGGGTCAATCCAGATAGTCGTACGCAATCAACGTCAAGAATTCGATGAAGGCGTCGCTCAGGCAGAGCTTGTCCAGGATCTCCGCGGCGTCTGCGTAGCGCTCGGCTGTGGCGCCGCCTAGTTTTGCGAGTTCTTCATCTCGCATCTGCTCGTAAAGTTCGCGGGTTACGGCGCGACCGTCGTCGAGCGCGGCGCTGTGATGAAGCCACTGCCAGATCTGCGACCGGGAGATCTCGGCCGTGGCCGCATCCTCCATCAGGTTGTTGATGGCTGCGGCGCCGTTGCCAAGCAGCCAGGCATTCATGTACTGCAGCGCCACGCTGATGTTGAGGCGCAGCCCAGCCTCTGTAATTGTGCCGCCGGGCACCTCGATGTTCGTGATTTCGCTATCAGCTACGTGCACATCCTCACGCATACGCCCCTTCTGATTTGGCTGCTGGCCCAAATAGTCGTTTGCCACATCCAATACAGGCGGCACCAGGTCGGGGTGTGCGACCCAGGTGCCATCGCAGCCGTCGCCAAACTCGCGTAGCTTGTCTTCACGCACTTTGCGCAGCGCGTTCTCGGTGACCTCTGGGTCGCGGCGGTTGGGGATGAAGGCTGCCATGCCTCCGATGGCGTGGGCGCCGCGCTTGTGGCAGGTGCGCACCAGACGTTCGGTGTAGGCGCGCATAAAGGGCACGGTCATCGTCACCTGTGCGCGGTCGGGCAAAATCTGCTGCTCGTTCTTGGCGAATTTTTTGATGACGCTGAAAATATAGTCCCAACGCCCAGCGTTCAGCCCGGCGGCATGGTCGCGAATTTCGTACAGGATCTCTTCCATCTCCAGCGCGCCAAGGATCGTCTCGATGAGCACTGTGGCGCGGATGGAACCGCGTGGAACATGCAGCGCATCTTGCGCTGCAACAAAGACCTCGTTCCACAGGCGCGCTTCTAGATGGCTCTCCAGTTTAGGAAGATAGAAGTACGGGCCGCTGCCACGGTCAAGCAGTTCCTGCGCGTTGCGGAACATGTATAACCCGAAATCGAAAAGGCTGCCCGAAATGGGTTCGCCATCCACCAAGACATGCTTTTCAACCAAGTGCCAGCCACGGGGGCGGATCAGCAGCGTGGCGACGGTTTCATTGAGCGTGTAGCGTTTGCCGTCCGGGTTCTCGAAAGCAATCACACCACGTACGGCGTCGCTGCAATTGATCTGCCCCTGGATTACATTGTCCCAAGTTGGCGAAAGCGCGTCTTCGAAATCGGCCATAAAAACCTTGGCGCCGGAGTTGAGCGCATTGATCATCATCTTGCGTTCGGTGGGGCCAGTGATTTCGACGCGTCGATCATTCAGATCGGCCGGCGCCCGCGCCACCTGCCATTCTGCGCCACGGATCGCTTCGGTCTCAGGCAGAAAACCGGGTAAATCACCCGCGTCGAAGCGCTCCTGCCGTGCTTTGCGCATCGCAAGCAATTCGACGCGCCGCGGATTAAACTGGCGATGTAGCATCGCTACGAAAGCAAGCGCATCGGGCGTGAGGACTTCGGGCGCCGCAGGCGAGATAGGGCCAACGATTTTCACGCCGGCCGGCGTCGTTTGGGTCATTGGTTTACTCCTGTCTATAGTCTAGGTTGCTATCCGAAAATGAAGTGAGGTCGTATGCAGCAGCGTAGCAAGCGCATGTTTTGTGGCGATTCAGGTTCTGTGCCGCCGCTGTTATATAGGGAGCGTTACATGCGGAGCGGCGTCACTCTTCCCGCCTGAATTTTTTCAATAACTTCTTGAACCTGTTCGACGAAAGTGTGGTTGGGTTGGAAGGCAATGATCGGCGAACCATATTGAACGGCGGCGCTGAGCGCCTCAGCGGCGGGAGGAAGCAGCGCGGTGAGGGTCCTGCCTAGTCGCCCCTCAATTTCGCGCAGCGAGAGTTGCAAGACGCCTTGCCGGTTGATGGCAACCACGCGCACGGGCAGTGTGCTGCCATAGGCGCTAAGCTGAGACAGACGTTGTACAGCGGCGGCCACACATGAAATTTCTGGCTCCAAAACGACGATGATCTGATCGCTGCTCTTGAGGATGGCCTCCGTAGCTTCATCTGCGGCAGGGGGCAAATCGACAATGATGTAGTCCGCCAACGCATTTAATCGCGTCAGAATAGCTCCGCCATGGGCGGCGGTGAAAGACCCAAACTCAGCGGCTTTTTGTGGGCCGCACAGAACGCGAACGCCAAACGGCGTATCGAGCAGCAGGCGCACGACCGCCTGCTCGGTGATGGCAACCGCCTCCAGATCCCGCAAGTTCGCCAGAGAAGCGTCTGGTTTCAGGTTGAGTTGAACTGAAACCGTACCGAAATCGGGGCGAAATTCCAGTAAAATGACTTCCTTGCCGGACCGCGCAATTTGTGCGGCCAGGTTGATCGCCAATGCGGTGGCGCCCACCCCTCCCTTGGCCCCGATTATGCTGTAGACGCGCCCGCTTTTGGCCATTGTGTTTTGGCGCAATATCCGATGACGCTCCAGGAGCATCTCCACACGCGTCAACAACTCGCGTGGGTCGATGGGCTTGGTCAGGTACTCATCGGCGCCCGCCTTCAGCCCCATGATTTTTTCCTGCACCTGGCCAAGACCACTCAACATAATCACTGGCAGTGTTGCCGTTGCCGCATCTTTGCGCAGTGCTATGCACACATCAAACCCATTGAGGATGGGCATCATGACATCCAGGATGACCAGGTCGGGGCTTTCTGCGCGGATCATTTCAAGCGCTTGCTGTCCATTTGCAACCTGAATGATTTCGTGATGTTCCAGCTTGAGCGTATTGCTGATCAGCCGCTGTAGCATGACATCGTCGTCGGCCACCAGAATTTTTGCTGGCATTGCGTTATCCTTTTTGCGCTCTTAACAGGTTAAACGCGCAAGATATGTTTGCTGCTCGGCTGCATGGGCTTGCTGCGATGAGTGGTCGATTGTGAATGGTGAAGTAAGGAAAGCGAACGCCTTGCTTCACCATTCATACTTCAAACAATTATCCTTCTAATGTACTCGTATCGCCTACTGGCTGGCCCATGACCTGCGCCTTGAGCAGCCGGCGCATGATTTTGCCGCTGCGCGTCTTGGGCAGGGTCTGGACAAATTCGATGACCGCCGGAATGGCGATCGGCCCCACCTCGTTGCGCACGTGCTCCTTCAGCTCGCGCGCCAGCGCGTCGCTGCCATCCACCCCGCTGTTGAGAATGCAGAAGACATGGATGACATGACCCTTTAACTCGTCGGGCACGCCGATCGCCGCGGCCTCGGCGACGGTGGGATGGGTGATCAGCGCGCTCTCGATCTCCGCGGTGCCCAGCCGGTAGCCGGAGACCTTGATCACATCGTCCATGCGGCCGATGATCCAGAAGTAGCCATCTTCGTCGCGGCGCGCGCTGTCGCCGGTGAAGTACCAGCCCTGGCTGGAGAAATCCGACCAGTACGTCGTGCGGTAGCGGTCGGGATCGCCCCAGATCGTGCGCGCCATGCCTGGCCAGGGATGTTTGACGACCAGATAGCCATCTTCGTTGGCCGCGGCCGGCGCACCGTCCTCGCGCACCACATCAACCTGAATGCCTGCGAAGGGAAGTGTGCCGCTGCCGGGTTTGAGCGGGACGACCGGCGTCGGGGTGATCATAAAGCCGCCGGTTTCGGTCTGCCACCAGGTGTCCATGACCGGGCAGCGTTCGCGGCCGATATACTTATAGTACCAGCGCCATGCTTCCGGGTTGATCGGCTCGCCGACTGAACCGAGTATCCGCAGGCTGCTGAGGTCGTGACGTTCTGCCCACTCCTCGCCAAAGCGCATGAAACTGCGAATCGCGGTCGGCGCGGTGTAGAGGAGCGTAATGTTGTACTTTTCGATCAACTGCCACCAGCGGTCGGGAAGCGGATAGCCGGGCGCGCCTTCATACATGAAGCTGGTCATGCCCAGGATCAGCGGCGCGTAAACAATATAGCTGTGACCGGTAATCCAGCCCGGGTCAGCCGCGCACCAGTAGCGATCCTCTTCCTTGACGTCGAAGACATACTTCAACGTGGCGGCGATATGCACCTGATAGCCGCCGCAGGTGTGGAGGAGTCCCTTGGGCTTGCCGGTGGTGCCCGACGTATAGAGGATGAAGAGCGGGTCTTCGGCGTCCATCTGCTCGGTCTCGCAGTAGGGGCTGGCGATGGGCAGCGCCATCAGTTCGTGCCACCAGAAGTCGCGACCGGCCGACATCTGCACATCCTGCCCGGTGCGCTTGTAGACGATCACCTTCTGCACGATGGGGCTGCGGTTGACGGCCTCATCGGTGATGTCTTTGAGGTTGACCGTTTTGCCGCGCAGCCACGCGCCGTCGCAGGTGACCACCACCTTGCTGCGCGCATCGGTAACGCGGTCAGCCAACGCCTTCTCTGAAAAGCCACCGTAGACGACGCTGTGGATCGCGCCGATCTTGGCGGTGGCGAGCATGGCGATGGGAAGTTCGGGCACGCGACCCATGTAGATGGTGACGGTGTCGCCGCGCTTGACGCCCATACTTTTGAGAACGTTGGCGAAACGATTGACTTCTTTCCACAGCTTGAAGTAGCTGTAGGTGCGCTGCTCGCCATTCTCGCCTTCCCACAGCAGCGCCAGTTTGTTTTTACGCCAGCTTTTGGTGTGACGATCCAGCGCGTTGTAGGCGATATTGGTTTTGCCGCCCACAAACCATTGGAAGAAGGGGGCCTTGCTCGTGTCAAGCACTGTCGTGTAGGGTTCGTACCAGTCGATCACTGCTTTGGCCTGCGCATCCCAGAAAGGAACGGGGTCTTCAACGGCTTGCTGGCGCATTTCCAGATAATCGGGAACATTGGCGTTGGCGACAACTTCTGCGGACGGTTGATAAATCTCTTTGCTGGCAGAGATGGTTTCCATGGCGTTGCTCATGGGGCGCTTTCCTCCTGCAAGTACGGTGATTAAATTAAACCTTGAATGGACAACGGTGTTCTGATGCCACGGAGTGTACTAACTTGCACGCATACGCGCAAGGTCGATGTGATGACACCGCAGGAACACTGAATTCCGGACGCCCTGAATCCTCGACCACGAGCAAAAAAGATAGAAGGAGAAACGCAGCGCCCTCTCCCAGTCTCCCTATCTCCCCCTCACCGCCTCGGCCAGCGCGTCGCGCTGCTCGTAGACTTTGCGGATCGCAACGACCGCCTGATCGACCCCTGCCTTGCCCGCGCGGAAGACCGCCTCGCCCAGCCAGACCGCCTCCTGCTCGTGCGCATAGGTTGCGACGGGAAAGTCCATCTCCGCAAAGTGGAAGCGCTCCGGGTGGGCCGTGGGCACGGGCAGCCGCGACTGCTGCGGCTGGAAGAGTTCGTAGCGGTGCATCGGCGGGTAGCCGATTCCTGCGTCCAGCCCCTCGGCCTCGAGCGCGGCGCAGATCGCCCCGTGATCCACGCCCCACACCGCCGGCTCGATGGCGAAGATGTATTGAAAGACCGAGCGCCGCGTGATGCGCGGGTCGGGGCGCAGCACGCGCACGCCGGGAATCTCGCTCAGCGCCTCGTCCATGTAGCTGACTGCCGCCTCGCGCGTTGCGGTCTGCGTGGGCAGCCTTTCAAGCTGAACCGCGGCCAGCGCCGCGTGCAATTCGCTGCTGCGGAAGTTGGCGCCCAGCACCGTGACTTCGCCGTGCTCGCTGGGCGGGCGGCCACAGTTGACGATGCTGGCCGCGGCGTCGGCCAGCTCCTGGGTCTTGCAGATCAGCACGCCGCCTTCGCCCGCGGTCAGGATTTTGGACGATTGCAGGCTAAAGGAGCCGAAATGGCCGAGCGTGCCGGCGCCCTGGCCCTGCCACTGCATGCCGTGCACGTGCGCGCAATCCTCGATCACCACCAGGTTGTGCCGCTCGGCGATCTCCATGAGCGCGTCCATGTCCGCCATCAGCGAACCGACATGCACCGGGATGATGGCGCGCGTGCGCGGTGTGATCGCCGCCTCCACCGCCTGCGGGTCGAGGCAGTAATTCTGCGGGTCGATGTCAACGATCACGGGGATGGCGCCGGCGGCCATCGGCGCGGTCGCGGTGGCCTGAAAGGTGTAGGCCGGCACGATCACCTCGTCACCCCAGCCAATGCCGGCGGCGCGCAGCGCGATCTCCATCGTCACCGTGCCGTTGGCCGCCATGATCGCGTGCTGCCCGCCCTGAAACTCCAGGAACTTCTCCAGAAAGGCGCGCGTGCGCGGGCCGGGGTAGGGATAGCCGCCCCAGTTGCCGGAGCGAATCACCGCGGTGACCGCCTCGACCTCGCGCTCGTCGTGCACCGGCCAGGCCGGGTAGGTCATCTGGACAGCCTTTTCTCCGCCCAAAATTGCCAGCTTCGCACTCATCAAACTGCTCCCTTGTTGCTTGAATAAAGTTGATTTTCGCCTGCCAGCAGCGCGGTCAGCGCCGCGGTCAGCGCCGGCCCGGCGTCGATGCCGGTGGACATGCTCTCTTCGTAGTGCGCGCCCGGCTCGAAGGGGTTCTCCGGGTAGACAAAGTCGCCGGCGGGCAGGATATAGCCGATCTCGTCGTTAGCCAGGCCGACCAGCAACGCCTGCTGCGCCCCCGCTTCCCGCAGCGCCGTCTTGTATTCCAGCCCCAACTTGGGCAGCACCTCGCCCGGCATAAAGAAGATGGCGGCGTCGCCCAGCCGCAGCAGGCTGGCCTCGGTGGTGAGCGCGCCGGCCTCGTCGAGTGGGCCGCTGAGCAGCCCAGCCTGCCTCGCCACCTGGAAGAGCAGGTTGTCGAGCGGCAGCGTGTAGCTGTGGCGGCGGTAGTGCAGCGCGGGCGCCGGCTGCACCGGCGCGCCGGCCAGCGCGGCCAGCGCCGCCTCCCCCAGGATCGCGCCCATGCGCTCGGCATCCTCGAAGCGGTTGCCGGGCATGGCCGGCGTCATCATGCCGCCCAGCGCGCCGACCAGGCCAAGACAGGGCGCGGCGGTGGCGTGCTCCACCACGCGGCGCATACTTGCCAGATAATCCGACGAGAGGTGCGGGTTGTCGTCCCACAGCACCTCCGGATGGCAGGGATAGACGAGCAGCGTCGCCAGCGGCCTGTGCCCGCCCGCGGCGACGAACTGCACGCACGACAGCTCTTCATCCCTGATCTCCGGGTCGCGCGCGTTGCGGGCGATGCCCGTGACCGGCGCCGTGGCCGCGCGCAGATCGGCCGGGCGCACATCGCCCAGCGCCCGCAGCGCCGTTGCGGCGACGGTCTGCTGCAGCCAGCCAAAGTATGCCTCATCGACCCCGCGCGTCTGTTCGTCCGGCCCCCACAGGCCGAGCGTGTCGGGGCCGTGGTGCGTGTGCGTGGCGGCCACGATCAGGTGCGTGCCCGGCGCCTGCGCCTGCACCGCGCGCTCGATCGCCTGCACCTCATGCCGCGCCAGCCCGATCAGATCGACCGCAGCCAGCACCACGGTGAGCTCTGCCCCGCACAGCGCCAGCGCCCGCACGAAGAGATCGTCGTGCACGGACTCGGCGCGGCGGTTGCGCCCGAAGCCGGCCAGAAAGACCGGCCGCTCCAGCCCCGGCGTAATCGTCGCCTGCGCGTATCCAACCCTAATGGTCATCGTAAACTCCTGCGTATTGGACTTCTATCCATCTCTAGGTCGGGCCTTCTTGTCGCCCCTCGCCCCTCGCAACTCGCCCCTCGCC
>JACSRH010000451.1 GCA_014879855.1 Caldilineaceae bacterium
GCTGCTCAACCCTGGCAAGGTGCTGCCCGATGACTTGCCCGATCCGGTCCATGCGGCGGCGCTGCCGGTGACGGGGAAGGTCGCGGCGCCTGGTTCCGCCGAAGAAGCCGCCGCGATCCTGGCAGGTTGCCGCGCAACCGGTCGCCGCGTGCGCATCGCCTCTTCGCTGGAGCGATTTGACCAATCGCTCGACAACGCCGATCTGCTCCTTTCCACGCACGCGCTGCGCGGCATCCACGCCTTTGCGCCCGACGATCTCTACGTCACCGTGGGCGCGGGGACGCCGCTGGCCGCAGTGGCGGCGTTTCTGGCGGAGCATGGCTTGCAGGCGCCGTTAGCCGCGCCGTGGCCGGATGCCACCGTCGGCGGGCTGCTGGCGACGAACTGCAACGCGCCGCTGCGCATGCGCTACGGCGGCTGGCGTGACAATGTGCTGGCGGTCAAAGCCGCGCTGGCCGATGGTCGCGTGATTCGCGCGGGACGGCCAGTGGTCAAGAATGTGGCGGGCTACGATCTCGCCAGGCTCCTCGTCGGGTCACAGGGAGCGTTGGGCGTGATGGCGGAGATCACGCTCAAGCTGACCCCGCGCCCGCGCCTGCGCCAGACGCTGCACGTGGCGGTGAACGATCTCCAGCAAGGCATTCAGTGGGCGCAGGCGACCGCGCCCTGCTGGCTAATGGCCGCTGGCGTGGTCGTGCAGCGCGACGAAAGCGGCCAGCATCAGTTGGCGATCACGCTGGAAGGGCTGCCCGAAGATGTGCGCGCCGAGGCCGGCGAGATCACCGCTGCGCTGGGCAAGGCGGGTGCGCCGGCTGTCACAACGGTGGACGAACCAACGGCCACTGCATTGTGGTGCGACCATCTCGCCGCGGCGGGCAATGACATGTTGCGCCTGCGCATCGGCGTCCCGCCACAGCATCTCGCGCTTTACTGGCAGATGCTGCCGGAGAAGTTGCGCGGCGACGGCGCGTGGCTGGTCGATATTGCGTCCGGGCTGCTCTATGCGCGCTGGCGAGTCGAGGGTAACGAACAGGCGCGGCGGTGGGTGGCGCAGGTGCGCGAGCCGGCGCTGGCCTTGCGCGGCTATGCCGTCGTGGAGGATTTGCCGGCGGCGCTGATGGGCGCGATCGACCGGTGGGGGTATGGAGCGGAAGGGGAAGAGATTGGACGGGCGATCCAGCGGCGGTGGGATCCGGCGGGGATTCTGATAGCGTGATGGAGCGGTTTGGCTGGCGGTCCAACGTTCAAGGCAACCGGCGCCGCGAAGCGGCGTCCAGTCAACGGGTCTCCTGGCCCAATCTTCTGCCTGGTAGTTGCTCACGCCGGCCGCCAGCATCCCTTTGCGCTTCTCTGCGTTTTCTCTGCATCTCTGCGCCTCTGCGTCCTTCCCGCAAGCTTTGAAGCTTCCGGGAAGATGTTCCGCAACACTTGAGCACTGTCAGCTTGTTGAGTCGCTGAAGATTTACCCATTGCCGAGAAATCACGCTGGCAGCGTGCTATTAATCGCTGATGATTCACGCAGCATTTTTTATCGCCCAAATGAACCATTTATCCGCAAGTCCCAGGAGGTTTGCATGTCTCAATCTTCTCAACCCATCACACCGGCCGATTTTCCGGAAATTCGCTGGCAGGGTCACTGGATCTGGACGCCCGAAGAGCCGGTTCACCCTGGCGCTGGCCTCTCCTCAGGCATCGATCCCCAGGCGGCGGAATCACACGGCCTCTTCCGCCGTCACTTCCAGCTCGACCGTGTCCCACTGCGCGCGCCTGCGCGCATCACCGCGGACTCGCGTTACGCCCTCTTTGTCAACGGACGCGAAGTCTGTCGTGGGCCGGTGCGCAGCCAGCCGCGGCGTTTGCACTATGACCTGGCTGATCTGACGCCCTACCTGCAAGTCGGCGACAATCTCATCGCCATTTACGTAAAATACTACGGCACGCCCAAATCCTACTGGATGCCCGCCGTTCCCAACATGATGCTGGGCAAGACTGGCATCCTCGTCTTTGAGGCCAACCTGGGCGACGCCGGCTGGCTGACCAGCGACCCCTCCTGGAAGGCGCACAAGGCGGAAGGCTGGTTCAGCGACGAATCGGCTGGCGCGCACGATCTGATTGCAGGGGGTGTGCCGGTCGAGCTGTTTGACGCGCGGCGCTTTGCCCACGGCTGGAAAGAAGCCGCCTTCGACGACCACGCCTGGGGCAACGCCCAGGTGGTGCCGTCGGTGCATATCGGCGGCTTTGCCCGCACCCAGCCCCCCACCGACCCCTACGGCCCGCTCTACCCACGACCGATCGCCCAACTCGCTGGGGAGGTGCGCCAGCCAGCCAAGATTTACACGGAACGGTTGGCAGGCGCCGTCGATCCAGCGATTGGCAGCCCGGCCAGGCGTCTCGAGGCGACGCTGGATCTAAAGGGCGGCGGCGCGACAGAATACACTCGCCTGCCCGTGACCGTCGATGTGGCGGAAGGCAACAGCGCGCTGATCGTCCTGGACATGGGGCGCATTGTTTCGGGGCTGGTGGGTTTTACCCTCGACGCGCCTGCGGGAATGACCTTCGACCTTGCCTACCGCGAGACGCCGCTCAAGCGCAGCGGCGGCATTATCGGCTCGCACGCTGGCACGCGCTACATCGCCCGCGGCGCCGGCGAATCATTTGAACTGTTCGACTCCAATGGCTTGCGCTACGCCTATCTCCTGGCGCATGGGGCGGCCGGCGCGGTGACGCTGCGCAGCTTCCAGGTGCGCGAACAGCTCTACCCGTGGGTGGAAGGCGCCAGCTTTGCCTGCGACGACGAGGAATTGAACCGCATCTTTGCCGCCGGCGTCCGCACCGTGCAGCTCAACTCGCACGATGCCTTCCTCGACTGCCCGACGCGCGAGCAGCGCGCCTGGGTCGGCGACAGCGTTGTCCATCAAATGGTGCACCTTGCCACCAACCAGGACTGGCGGCTGGCGTGGCACTACCTGACGCTCGGCAATTCGCCTCGCGCCGACGGCATTCTGCCCATGAGCGTCGTGGGCGATATCGAGGCGAGCGGCGGCTACACGATTCCCGACTGGGCGCTGCATTGGGTGCACGGCGTCTACAATTTTTACCGATTCCGTGGTGACAAGGAAGCGGTGAAGGCGTTTATGCCTACGATCGAACGCATCCTGCGCTGGTATGCGCCCTACCAGACGGCCGCTGGCGTCCTCAAGGACGTGGTCGAGTGGAATCTGGTCGATTGGTCGAGCGTTTCGATAGCCGACACGTCATCGGTGCTGACCGCGCTCTGGGCGCGCGGGCTGCACGAATTTGCCGAAATAGCAGGCTGGCTGGAAGAACACAGCAGCCAGCGCTGGGCCGCAGGGCTATACGCGCGCATCAAGGACGGTTTCGAGATCTTCTGGGACGAACCCCGCGGCTCTTACGCCGATCATGTCGTGGACGGCGTGCTGCGGCCGGAAATGAGCCAACTGGCCGGTGCGCTGGCGATCTGTGCGGGGTTGGCGCCGGCGGAACGCTGGACGCGCATCGTCGAGCGCATCACCGACCCTGGCCGCGTGGTGGTGCGCTCCTGGACCGGCAGCCCCGACGGCGAGTACTCGATGGAAAAGATGCGTAAGCAGTTCATGGGCATCTACGAAATTGATTGGGACCCCGAGCGTGAGGTTGTCAGCGCGGAGCCTTTTATGAGCTACACCGTGCACGATGCGGTGGCGCTGGCGGGTCTGGCCGACCGCCTGCCCGATCTCTACCCGCGCTGGTCGGAGTTCCTGGTGGACGGCTACGACACGATCGGCGAGTGCTGGGGCTGGGGCACCCACGTCCACGGCTGGAGCTGCACGCCGACGCGCGACCTGATCTTCTACACGCTGGGCGTCACCCCGGCCGCGCCAGGCTACGCCGTCGCGCGCATCGCGCCGCGGCTGGGCCGCCTGGCGTGGGCTAAAGGCGATGTCCCCACCCCGCACGGATTGATTCACGTGGAAGTAAATGGCGAGCAGGTGACGGTGGATTCGCCCGTGCCCGTGCTTGTGGACATCGCCGGGCAGCCGGTGCGCGCATTGCCGGCGGGGCGGCAGGTGGTGGCGGCCTAAATACAACAGCGGATTCGAGGAAACAACGGATTTGGTTTCACCGCGGAGCGAGGATCAGTGCGTTGACGAGCGGAGCAAATCCGTTGTTTCCCGGAATCCGTTGTAGTGAGGTTCTCCAAACACAACAGCGGATTTGAGGAAACAACGGATTTGTTTTTGTCGCAGAGCGAGGATCGGGTCATTGACGAATGGAGCAAATCCGTT
>JACSRH010000300.1 GCA_014879855.1 Caldilineaceae bacterium
CCCTTCGGTGCGGCAACCCTGACGGTCGGCGCGGCGGGCAACATCAGCTTCACCGTGCCAGCGCTGGGTTATCAACTCTGGGTGACGGCGGCGGGCACAAACTTCACCGCACCGGCCACACCGGAGATGGTCGCCACAGAGGAAGGCAACGCCAGCATCACGCTGACGCTGCAAGGGGATGACACCGCGGAACGCTATGTCGTGCTGCGCGCGCCGGTGGATGGCGGCTATGCGGAGATTGCCATGTTGCCGGGGACGGACACGACCTTTGACTTCACCGACGCCGAACTGACCAACGGCGTCCGCTACTATTATCGCGTCGCCGCGGTTGGCTACAACGGGCTGCGCAGTGAAGCGACGCCGCCGGTGGTCCTGACGCCGCATGCGGTTGTACAGTCGGTCGTGGTTGAGGAGCCGCTGACGATCCAGCATACGCTCAGCGCAATTGAGCCGTCGCAGGAGACGCGCGCGGCGGTTTTTGCGCCCAGCGTGACCGAAATTGCGGGCAAAGGACGCAATGTGCTGATGCAGGCGGGCTGGGCGCCGGTCGACGGCAGCGCGGATTTCATCTGGATCGACGGCGAATATGTCACCGACAACCAGGGCGGCGGCGATGTCTATGCCGCGCGCCTGCTGCCGGAGGCCACGGGCGACTATGTCTTCAAGTGGCGCGCTTCGACGACTGGCGGCCGTGAGTGGACGGAGAGCATCAACGCGGGACAGATGACCGTTGTCGCCAACTCTGACGCGGACGCGCCCAGGCCGCCCTTCCGCCTCGATGAAATGGCCCGCACCGGCGCGCTGATCGCCATCGGCATCCGCGCCTCGCGCGTGGCGGACCTGCACGCCTTCCGCATCTGCCGCACGGACCTGACCGCGGGCGAGGAGGGCTGCGCCACGCGCGTCGATGTGCCCAAGACAACGGCGATCTACACCGATACGACCGTCACGACCGGCAATACCTATGTCTACACCGTGGCGTCGGTCGACAATGCCTTCAATGTGTCGGAACCGTCGCCACCCATCACGCTGACGGCCGAATTGAGTCTGGTGGACGTGACGTGGCGCGTGCTTGTCCCGGCGGAGACGCCTGCTGAGGATACAGTCTTCATCGCCGGCGACAATGTCGATGCCTTTTTGGCGCCCTACAATCCCAGCCTGACGCCGATGACGCCCGCCGGCGACCGGCTGTGGGAGTTCACGGCGACACTGCGCGAGGGTGCGCCGCTGCTCTACAAATACACGCGCGGCAGTTGGGAGACGGTCGAGCAGTGGGGTGCGATCAGCGGCTTTGGCAACCGCAGCATGACGGTGGTTGCAGGGCCGGATAATACGATGCTGGTCGAGGACACCGCCACCGACTGGGGCGCCGAGGGGCCAGACGACCACCGCGCAATCCAGTTCTGGCGCGACCCGCTGGTGACCGCGGTGACGCCCGCGCCCGGCAGCAGCGGCCCCGCGCCGGAGGCGATCACGGCGGCGTTCAGCATTCTGGTCTCGCCCAGCAGCGGCGACGCAACGCAGGTCATCACCGTCGTCGACAGTACGGGAAACCTGGTTGCCGGGACAGTAGCGCAGACGGATGGCCGCACCTTCACCTTCACGCCGGACGCGCCGCTGGCCGCGGGCGAGTATACGACCACGGTTTCCCACGTGGAGCAGACCGCGCCGCTGGCCGCGCCTTTCGTGTGGAGCTTTGTTGTGACGGAATAGCTGCGCCAATGATGGGCGCGGCGAGTTCACTTTGCAGGAGCAGCCAATGACACAACTGACAGCACTTGGTGTTGCTGCTCAGTGACACAAGTAGCCGGAAATGTTAGCCACAGAGGACACAGATTTCACAGATAAATCAGATCAGCGAAGATCTGCTCGATCCGCGCCACCCGCGCGCCATTTTTTTGTCCAGCTAAACAGTTATGCGCCGCTGCCGGCTGGCCTGCCATATCTGGCGGTGGGCTTCGACCGCGGTCAGATAGCGATGACGGCTGGGCAGGTCAGAGATCTGCGCGGCGCGCGCCTGCAACAGCGCCGCTGCCTGCTGCAACACCTGCGCGGCGCGCGGGTCTTGCGCCGCGCGCAAGACCTGACAGGCCGTCCAGTAGACGCGCAGCGGCTCTTCGGCGTCTGTCAGCGTCCCCTGCTGCAAGCTCTCCACGATCGGTTCGATCCAGACCAGCGCCTCCACGTGGTTCCCTACGGCCAGCGCGGCTCTGGCCAGCCCAGCGCGCGCTTCGGCTGCTGGCGCTTCCTGCTGCCCGTTTTCGCGCATCTGCAAAGCCTCCTGATAGGCCGCCGCGGCTGCCGGCGCGTCGGCCAAAGCCAGCAGCGCATGGCCGCGGAACTCGAAGCCGTAGGCGGCCATCACCGGCATGGCAAGCTCCGTGGCAAGCCGGATCGTTTCCGCCGCATAAAGCAGCGCCTGCTCCTGATCGCCGGTGTGATGGGCGTGGAGGCTGAGATTGGCAAAAATTGTGGCGCGCGCGTACGGGTTGCGCATTTCCTGTTCGGCCAGCCGCGCGCGCTGGGAAGAGGCAAGCGCACCGGCGTAGTCGCCCATCTGGTCGAGCGAAATGCCGATATTAATGAGGGTTTCCATGGCCGCGCGCTTGTTGCCCGTGGCTTCGGCCAGTTCGAGCGCGCGGCGATAGATTTCCTGTGCTTCGCTGTACTGCCCGCGCTCGTCAAAAAATCCGCCCAATAGATAGAGTGCGTTGGCTTCCTTGTGCACCATGCGCTGCGTCTGAAAGATGGCGAGCGCCTCGCGCAGGTGCCGTTCGGCCGCTTCAGGGTGATACAGCGCGCTGTCGATTACGCTGAGATTTTGCAGCAGTGTAGCGGCCATGATCAGATCGTCCTGCTGGCGGGCCAGCGCCAATGCGGCTTTGGTGGTGGCTTTTGCCTGCTCCCACTCCGCACGCTGAAAGTAGAGGGCGGCCACGAAGCTGAGCGCCCTGCAGCGCAGTCTGACGTCATCGTTCTGTTCGGCAAGGGCAAGCGCATGGTCTAGGAAGGATTCCGCTTCCCTGGCGCGTCCGGACTGATAAATTTGCCACCCAAGCGCAAGCACCACCTCAGCTTCCAGCAATGGCTGATGATTCTGGCGCGCCACGGCCAGCGCCTCGTTGAAGAGAGCCTCCACCCCTTCCAACGGGGCATAATAGGCGAGCAGATCGGCGCGCACAAGCAGCAGACGCACCAAAGCAGATTCCCGCTCGTTTTCCTGCGCGCCCGCGGGATGGCTGGCGGCGGTGGAGGACGCATCCTGCCGGCGCAATGCCTTGATCGTGCGCGCAAAATAAAGGTCGCCTTCCACCAACATGCCATGCAACTGGTGGAAGAGACCCAGGGTGCGTGCCGCCGCCGCGATCATCTTCCACTGCTGGCGCTCCACCGCCCACCACCATCCAGCCTGCAGATCCTCGAAGTGGCGGTTCAACCGCTCTTGCACAGCCACAGTCTGTGCACCATACAGCGGCCGGTAACTGTCGGCGAGCAGCGCCAGGAAAAAAAGGGCGTGGCGCGCCGTCACGGCCTGTAACGGATTGGGCAAAGCCTCCAGCTTTTCGCGAGCAAAGCGGCAAACCAGATCGTGCATCTGGAAGGCATCGCCGGCTGTGTAGTGCAGCAGCGACCGCTCCGTCAAGCGTTCCAGCAGGTTATGCACACGCGCCGACAGGGGTGCATTCAACACCGCGGCGGCCGCAGGGGCGGAGAAGGGTGTATGAAAGATCGACAGCGTTGCCAGTGCGCATTGCTCCTCATCCGTCAGCAGCCGCCACGCTGCATCGAAAACCCGCCGAAAGCCTCGGTGGCGGGGCGGCAGGTCGCTCAACATCGCATCGGCCGGGTCGATCGTCTGATGCAGCCACTGTGCCAGCGTCTGCATCGAGGAGGCGGTGCGTTCCAGCCCGCCGACATGCGGCAGCGAAGCGACGGCCAGCTCAATGCCAAGCGGCAAGCCGTTGACGGCGCGGCAGATCTCCAACACGGCAGGTAGTTGCGCATCGCTGAGCGCACCGGCTATGCCGCGGCGGCGCGCCAGTTCGTCAAACAGGCGCACACTGTCCACCAGGCGCGCATCGGTGACATCTGGCGCGGGTGTTTCCAGACCGTTGAGCCGCATCACCCATTCCTGCCGCACATTCAAGGGGTGGAGCGAAGTGACCAGCAATGCGCAGTGAGGGGCGGCTTTCAGCAGCGTCAGCAGAAAGGGAATCGCCCCGGTATAGTGCTCAAAGCTGTCGAGGAGAAGCAACAGGGCGCGCGGGCGAAAATAGGCCAGCAGTTGCTGCTCGACAGGCTGTCCTTCATGCAGGGAGATAGAACACGCCGCCGCGATCTGCCGGGTGACGGCGCTGGACACTGATGCAGGCGAGTCGTTCATCCACTGCGCCGTGTGATCTTCTGGATGCAGCGGCACATGGTAAACGCCATCAGTGAACGAATGCGCCAATATGCGCGCTGCACGCAGCGCCAGCCGCGTTTTGCCGACGCCACCCTCGCCGGCGAGGGTGACCAGCCGCGTCGTGGGCTGCTCCAGGTGTTCGATGAGCAGCGCCAACTCTTGCTCGCGTCCGACAAAAGGCAAGTCGTCCAGCCAATGGGCGCCGGTGGCGAAGAGGCGGCGCGCATCCGTGCGGGCCGGCGTCATTGGGTCGTCAGGGTAGCGGTTGCGCAGGATTTGCGCGTGCAAGGCCAGCGTCTCCGGTTGTGGATCAGCGCCAAACTCCTTGCGAACCATTCGCTCACAGATGTGAAATTGGGTCAACGCGGCGCTTCTCTGCCCGTCGCCCGCCAGTGCAGCCATCAGGTGGCGGCGGCTCTCCTCGCGCCACGGCTCGATCTGCAGCGCCTGTTGCGCCGTGCGTCGCGCCGCACGCCACTCCTGCATCAGCAGGTGATGTTCGGCCAGCGCGTCCAACGCATCCACCATCTGCTGGTGAAAATGTTCGCGTTGAAACACCATCCACTCTGTAAAGAGAGGGCTGTCGAACGAAAAGCCAGTCAGGAATTCGCCGCGATAGAGGCTGACCGCCCGCTTGAGTCGATCGATGCACAAGGAGCAGCCAATCCGGCGACGGTGGCGATGGGTTTCCATGCTTTGCACCAACCCCTCAAATTCCTGCGCATCCACAAAACTGCCCGGCGGCAGCAGAAAAGTGATCGACTGGTTGTCACTTTGCAAAAAATTGCTTAGGGGGCCAAGGCTGTGACGCACGCGGCTCAACGCGGTGCGGAGGTTGCGCAGCGCGCTCGCCTGCGCCTGTTCCGGCCACAGCAGCCCAGCCAGATGTTCGCGACGAATTCGTTCGCCAGCGTGCACAGCAAGGTGGGCAAAGAGCGCGCGTGCGCTGTCCGCCTCGAATTGATCTGTGGCCTGGCCGTCGATCGCCAACTGAAAGCGCCCTAACAAACGTAGTTCTAACCCATTCATTCTCTTCAATATGAATCTTTGATTCAGCCTTGATTCAGCAAAAAACCGGTCAAATGACCCATTGCCCCCGTAGCGTTTTCGTGACGCCGGCTGCCTAGAATCGCTGCGGGTGTGGAGCCTTTGTGACAGCGAGCGTTTCCACGCCCAGATCCGTTATTTTATCACCAGTTGCTACCATGTCAGGAGGCATTCGATGCAACCATCTTCTTCATCCCAGCTGGCTCCTGCATCCAGGCTGGCAGAGCCGCCAGACGCTCAACGCGCCGCCAGCGCGTTTCCACCGGCAGGCGGACAAAGCCCAGGCCGACGGCGCTCGGCGCTGGCCTCTACGGGGCGACAACTCACACTTGCTATGACGCTGGCGCTGGTTGTGCTGATTGGGGCCTTGCAGCCAGCATGGGCTGCGCCCGCGCGTCAGACCGAGCCTGACGCGCAAAGCCTGCACACAGCCGCCCTTCCACTTGCGCCGGCGGCAAAGTGCAGCGGCGGCGCCTTTACCATTCTCACGCCTGCCAACCCTAATAACCCGCTGGAAGTCCGCTTGGAAAACATGCAGGTTGTCGCCCCCACCAATGGTGGCGTCTGTGGCCTGCAAGGAACGCTGCGCATTATTTTACCCGGCAACAACGTCGCCATCAACGTGCGCGGCGACGTCGACGGCTGGGATCAGTTTATCAGCACGTCCGTCGATCCGATCCATTTGAACGTTGCAGGGATGACGCTGCGTTCCACCGGTGCGCGCGTCTATCCGGACAAGGTGACGTTGGGCGGCGCCAGTCTGATCGCACCGGCGCAGTTAGGGGGCGGCGTGATAGCGCTGCAAATTCCGCCCAAGATCAGCCGCAACGGCCTCAGCCTCTCCGACGAACTGGTGTCTTCCGGCGTGCGCAATGCGTTTAACCTGCCAGCCTTCGTCATTCCCAGCGGCCTGAGCCTCTTTGGGCTTTACGGAGATCTGATCTCCGAGGCGAACGGCTATAAATTCTCGGTGGAAGGCAAACTTGCCATTCCGTATATGAAGATGGAGAGCGCGCCGGCCAACCAGCTCAAAGGCGGTGAATTGAGCGGCGCCGCGGCGATCTCGGCGAAGTTCTCTATCTTTGTCAACGCGGCAGGCGCCATGGTGATCCAGGTGCAGAGCGCCGAGAACGGCGAACGCATCCCGATCCCGGCTGGCCAGGTGCTCACGCCTGACCAGGGCGATGCGGCGCAGGGCTGCGTCTTTGGCCCGGCCTGCCTGAGCGAAGTCGGGCTGAGTCTGCGCTATTTCCCCGGCATCAATCTTGACCAGGGCTACGCCGGCGGCACGATCTGGCTGACGGGCGTGCGCGGCAGCATCACGATCACAACGCACGACACCGCGATCAACATCGGCGTCACGATCGAGACGAGCACACTCTCGCTGCCGGTGCTTGGCTCGGCGCTGCGCCTCGACGGCGACGCGCGCCTGCAGTTTGCACCGGAACTGGGGCTTGGCCTGCGCGCGGCGCTCAAGCTCTTCATCATGGAAACCACCAACGCCGACGTCAGCTACTCTGGCTCGCGCGGCTTCCGCGCCTACGTGGGCGGCATCGGCGGCATTGCGGGCGTGCCGATCCGCTTTGAGGGCGAGATCCGCGTTTGGGGCTCCGGCCAGAACTACTATGCGTACAGCAGCGGCCCGGTCTATGTCACCGGCTCCGGCCGCGCCGGCTGGTACATCAAACAGGGCGAAATCTACCAGTCGTGTAGTTGGCTGCCCTGTGGGATCCGCTGGTGCTCAAAGTGGATCTGGTTCTTTGGCTGGCGAGAAATTCCGTACCCCTGCGGCATCAACTCCTGCTATAGCTGTCTGAGCATTCCACCTTCTGAACTTTGGCTGGGCGGCGGCCAGGCGGACATCGGTCGCTTCAAAAACAGTCTGTGGGGCATCAAAGGCAACGTCAACTTCCTTGTCTACTCCACAGGCGTCTTCCTTGACCTGACCAACGGTCGCGTCACGCTGGGCGATGTCAACGGCTACGTGCTTGACGCGCCCACGGTGATGCAGGCGATGGCGGTGCGCGCGGCCGGCGCCGGCGACGCCATCGTGATGGCGTCCGGTGTGCAGATCAGCGCAACTCAGACCGACGCCAACACGCTGGTGCTGACGACGCCGATGGGGCTGATCAACCATTCGCCCCGTGCCTTGTCGGCCATGCGCAACGCCGCGGTCGATCAGGGCGGCGTGCAGGCTGCGGCCGCGCTCGACGCCATCACCACCACCAACGTGATCTCGCAGACCGACGCCATCTTCAGCATCAGCATGACCGAGCCGCTGACGCCCAGCCTCCTCACGCCAGACAACACCGAGATCACGCTTGCCAACTATGCGTTTGCGCCCGAAGGGCTGACCATTGCCTACAGCGAGCGCTACACCTACACCGCCGCCGCCCATGAAAGCGACACGCGCTGGCGCTACGCATCGGCGGTGCTCACCCCACTCACGGTGACGCTGCAGGTCGACGGCGCCAACGTTGGCGGCAGCTTCGGCAACGTTTCCGGCTACATGAACGTGACGCCCGGTGCGCACAACGTCGTCATCCAGCCGGTCGACCCGGCTGGTCTGCCCAGCGCACCGGCCGCGCTCAACGTCATCAGCGGCACGGATACGACGGTGCTGCTGCACTACAACAGCGCCAACCAGTTGACAACGACGGTGCTCAACGACAGCCGTGTTCCGCCGAGTGCACACGGCAAGGCGCTGGTGCGCTTTGTCAACGTGCTCGGCAATCGCAGCGATGCGCTGCGTCTCTTTGTCAACGGCCAGTTGATCGGCCAGGCGACGC
The DNA here is from genome assembly GCA_014879855.1 of Caldilineaceae bacterium. Classification (GTDB taxonomy): domain Bacteria; phylum Chloroflexota; class Anaerolineae; order Caldilineales; family Caldilineaceae; genus Caldilinea. Next base: position 8,242 of record JACSRH010000300.1, read on the forward strand.
CCGGCCAGACCAGCGCTTATGTGGAGCTGAACGCCGGCGCCTACGCCGCCGAGGTGCGCGATGTCAGCAACAATGTTGTGCTCAGCAGTGGCGGCACGCTGGTGCAGGGGGACCATCGCAGCCTGATCGCCAGCAGCCAGGTGGCCAAGGATCAGAACAACAACGACGTCACCATCGCCTACCTGAATGAGCTGGTGGATGTGGCGCACACGGCGCAGACCTACAAAGAGTTCCTTGTCGACCAGGCGCCGGTGGGTGCATGGCAGGTGAAGCTGCTGGGCGACACCTCGATCCAAACCTGGCGTGTGGCCGTGCTCAACGCCACCAACCCGCCAGTGATCAGCAACCTGATCGCACAGCAACGCGGCGACGATCCGCAGACTATCGATGTCTCGCTGCGCCTCCAGTCCGACTATGCGCCGACCAAAGTGACCTTCTTTGTGGCGCAGCCGCCCATCACCATCACGGCGCCGATGACCAACAGCAACAACATCTCCACCACCGAAACCATCGCGCAGTTTCACGGCGAAGAGGTGGAGAGCATCGAGATCACTGATCCTAATCTGCTCAATGGCAGCCAGCCGATCGCGCACACGCTCGACCTTTCCTTCCTTGACACTGGCGAATATTATGTCTGGGTGCAGGTGGAGGACAACGTCAACCCGGCGGTCAACCAGTATGCCGCTACGCCGTCAATGGCAATGGCCGCCAGCGGCCGCGAGGTGCACGTCGCCGCTGCCGACTTCAACCCGCTGGTGCAGTACGCTGGCGCCACGCCGATCCACATCGACCACACGGCCACCTTTGCTGCTCACTTCGCCACGGCCACCATCACGCCCGAGCTGCAGGTCGAGATCTACGGCTGGCAGACGCCGCCCAATGTCTGCACCGAACCGCAGAATGATCCTGATTGCGAGGAGGATGGCGGAGGCGGATGGGGCAAATGGGTGTTTGAAGATTTCTGGCCGCTCTACTTTGAATGGACGCCCAGCCATCACCCCGACACCGATGGCTACGTAGTCGAAATTCAAACCGTAGGCGCGCCTGAAATCACAGCGACGCACACCTTCACCGTGGGCGACACCGTCTATGAAATGTATGACGACGCCAACAACTTCCTGGGCGTGGTGGGCTACTCTGGCTGGCGCGAAGTGCAGCCCGACAGCAGCTACCGGCTGCGCGTCGGCGCCATCGACTACGCCACAAACCGCATCGCCTGGTCGCAGCCGGCCAATGTTACCGTGCCGTTGGGCAGCGTGACCCTCTCGCACGTTGGCGGCGGCAGCGTTACCGTGCCCATCGGCGGCGAGCGGCAGCACACCTTCACCCTCGATATGTCGCCCGATCTCTTCTACGAGGCGCTGCTAGAGATCGATCTATGGAACCTGCCGCCGGAGATCGATGTGAACTTCCTGGATGAGCGCGCGCAGCGCAAGTCTGACGGCATCATCTCCCCGCGCGGGCGGCTGGCGCCGCAGGTGGCGCCGGGCAGCACACGTGAGTCCATTGTGAGCGTGGCCCGCGTGGCGCCAGATGGTTTGCCGACCGTGCAGGCGGCCAGCCAGCGCGCCGCCTTTGCCGAAGCGCTCACGCTCGTCGTCTCAGCGGCGGCGGATGCCGAAGAAGGCGTCTACGAAGTGCCAATCCGCGTGACGGCCGGTCCGATCGAAAGTGAAATCACCCTTCAGGTGATCGTCGGCCAGTCAAAACTATACTTACCTGCGATCAGCCGGTAGCCTCCTGCTTCCCCTGCGATGGCAATTCCCTCATGCCATCGCAGGGACTTTTGCCAAACTTCCCCCATTCCACGCCACGCCATCGTCAAGGCCGTCAACCCGTTGCTGCTGGGCGGCGGCGGAATTAACGGGCCTTTTGCCGACCCCAGTCTGAATCGTAATATCGACCGGTGAGGCATCTCGTGGCCAACGCCTGACGCCGCCAGTTGCGGTTGCCTTGGGCAGCGCCCACTGGCTTGTATATTCCGGGTCGTTGGGAATGCGCGCCGCGCAAGCGATGTAGTCCGGCTCGGCGTACTCGACCGCGGGGTCGGCGGCGAGCGCGGCCACCGCATGATCGACCGGGATCGTCGAACTCCACTGCACGCGGTAGATGCGTTCCAGCCCGGCTGCGCTTGCTGCGCCAGCCTGTGCCGCCAGTACACTTCCATCGCGGGCGAAGATCGGGCTGGCCGTTGTCGCACCCAGCGCGCTCAGCAGTCCATTGAGCGACTCTGTGTTGGCGCCGACCAGCGCAGCGGCGGCGTTCACCTCACCACTCGCCAGCGTCACACCCGGCTTGAATTTAACCAGCGCGATGTTGGGCGCATATTCCACATAGGGTTCGGTCGAGGCGACAACTGGCGCCGTCGGCGGCTGCGCCTGCGTGTTGGAAACGGTCAGCGCAAATCCGGCCAGGCTGATCAGCACCATGACGAATAGCGCGCCCACCAGGCTGCTGCGCCAGCGGCGGCGGGTAACGTGAGTGATCATAGGGGTAGCCTCCAAAGATTCTGATGAAACATTGCGTCGTTGCCAGCACTTCGGTCACCGGGGTGTTGTTGGCGGGGTCGGCATCGCCGGCAGGGATGGTCACCGTGACCGTCACCGGATAGCTGGCTCCCACCGTGGTGGAGGGGATGCCGGTGCTGAGCAGGATGAGACCCTGGCTGAGATAACCCAGCGCCGGCGTCTGCGGCTTGTGCGGCCACGGTGGGCGCCGGCGTGGCCGCGACAAAACTGAGCAGGGGATCGAGCTCAACGGTCACGGTGGCGCCATTCGCAACGGCTAACCCCCGGTTGCTGACGCGGATGCCGAGCTGCGCGCCGCCGTTGGGAACGCCGGTGCTGAGGGCCGGCGTCTCTACTTTGACGGCGGGCTGCGTGGCCGAAACCGGTGCGAAGCTGTTGCTGGGCGCGGCGCCATAGTCGTTGCTGCTGCTCATAATCACAGGCGCATTTCCATTGCGAGGAATGCGCGCGGCCAAGGCCGGGGTAGGCGGAACAAGAAAGGCGCCGTCGCCATCGAGCATGGCGTAGTAGTGGTAGGGACGGTATCTCCACCCGGCTTCACTCCATGTCATGACTGCATGGTTGTTGGCGTCGGCGACAATGGAAGGAAACCTGTTGCCGGTGCAACTGAACGGGTTGTCAATATCGCTTGGGCTTGCCCGATCTTCATAACTCTGAGCGGGCAGTCAGTGAGGCCCTATTGGTGCTGGCGACGCCGGCGAAACTGGGCGTCTGCACATGAATGGTGAACTTTTTACGTTCTCCCTGCGCCATGGGGCCGGTGTCGGGGATGGCATCGCCGTTGGTGTCGACCAGCGCCGCGCCGCCCATTTGGATGTCTGCGCTCCAGGACGAGGCGATTGTTAGATTGTAGGTGTCGGCGCCCAATTCGCCGTTGTTGTAGACGGTTACCTCAAAGGTATCGGTGGCAGCGGCGCGGGTAAAATGCCCCTGTCCGCGTGGATTCAGCTTGACGCGCGCGGCGGCTGCCGGACGCGCGATGTGGATCGCTAGATTAGATTGCACGGCGGGCCATCGTCTGGTTTGGGCGTAGCGAGAGGCGGCGGGTCTGTGGCCGGCGGTGCTTCCTGCGCCAGGGCCAGATTGGCCGGCAACAGGTTGGTCAACCCAAACACCAGTACAATTAACCAAGTGAACCCTGCATACTGAACCTGCTTTATTGTGGGGTCTCCTGAAAGAATTGGGGTTTAGAGAACGATGATCTATACGCTTAACTTGCCAGCGCGCGCCGGCACGGGCGGCTGTGTTTCAGAACACAACGCGGCCTTTCTACGCGAGCAGTCCTTGCGCACGGGCGGCTGCGCGCAGCGCATTGCGCTGGTCAATGCGGCTGCCGTGGTCGCGCGCAACGCCCAGGCTTTCGTAGATGATCTGAAGCGTATGGCTGACGGAGGAGCGGGACATATCTAACCGTAAGGCGATGTCGCCTGTGGCGACGCCCTGCATGTGGAGCAGAAAAATGGCGACGATGGTCGGATTGTCGCGCCCGCGTTGGTGCGAGGTGCGCAGCCGGTGAAAGAGGAGCGCCAGCATCGCCGGGGCAATGAGGCCGCGCGCAATGGCGTCGGTGACGACGCGGCCAGCGTCGGCGTGGATGTCCGTTTCGTGTGGTGGCGACACACCATGCACGCCTAACAGTTCGGCAATTTCGGCGCGCTGCGCTGAATACGACTGGAGGTAGAGCTGACGCAGCGCACGCACACCCTCTTCGCCCAGATAACCCTGCCGGAAGAAACGACGTCCCAGCGCGTGAAATTCTGGTGTGGTCAGAAGCAGCGCCGCCACCCGGCTCACCAACTTTGGATGCCACCACAGCGGGAAATAGGCGTTGTCTTCGCTTTCCAGCCATTTCAACTCTGCGCGCAGCAACTTGATAACGGCTGATGAACGCACCCTTTGGCTGATCTGCAGATAAGCCAGATGAAATGCAATCGCACAGGTTGCCTGGCGATCCTGGGAGTGCTGGTAAAAGGCAAGTGACTCGCGCAGATGGTCTTCTGCCTCTTTTCGCCTTCCTGTTAACAACTCGATCACGCCCAGAGTGACCTGGAAGCTCATTCTTTGGCCAAGATCAGCAGGGGCGAGCGCCTGGCGGATCAAACATTCCGCTTTGTCATGCTGACCCTGCAGCACAGCCAGCCAGGCGGCCTGCGCATCGACCCAGCGGATGAAATTCGGCGTGTGCTCGGCTGCGATCTGCCGCGTCATTTCATAATAGGCGGACGCCTGCCCATATCGCGCGTGCGCCCGCAGGACGTTGCCCATCATCCAATGCGCATATAAGCGCTGGCGATGAAAGCCGCTGCCCTGCGAGAAGCGCACCTATGTCTGGGCAGTCGCAAAGGCTTCCTCCAGATGGCCGCGATACCAGGCCAGATGGGTTTCGGCGTTCAACAGCGCCTCATAAGAAGCGCTTTCCAGGCGCCCGATCTCGTAACAGGCGCGCGCCTGGCTGAGAGCCTCCAGCGCCGCTGGATACGCGCCCACCTGTTGGGCCAGGCTGCACACTGTCAACTGCGCCCGAAACTCACGGGCATGGTTGTGCTGGAGGCGATATTGATGCGCCGCGCGCTGCGCGTAACCCATGCCTTCCGCCACGCGGCCGGTGTCGCCGCACAGGCTGGCAATCATGTAGTTGAGAAAGGCTTCGTGCGCCGGCGCCAGCGCGTCGCTTCGCTCCATCAGCTCCGCCGCGGCATCGATATAGCGTTGTACGTGGGCGAATTCGTCGCGGGCATAGTGCAGCCGCGCCAGTTCTAGATAGATCCAGATAGAGCGGCTGGGCTGAATGTCCTGGTTCGTGAAATGGTCCGCCGCTTTTTCCAGCCACGCAAATGCTTCATCGACTGCGTGAAGCCGCGCCTTGATCAGGCCGGCCACAAACCACAGGGTCGGTGATGGTGCGAGCAGCGGCTTGGGAAAAGGCGCAAACAGCGCGGCTAGTTCAGCCGTCGTTAGACGATCCAGCAAATCGACGGCATGTGTCGCCAACAGGTCGGCCGCCATTTCCCATTCGCCTGCTGCTTGTTGCCGGTGAATCTGGGCAAGAATGGCGTCAGATGAATCTTCCAATGCGTCGGAGGCCATTGGGTGCGTTTATCCTTGCGTGCGCCGGACACGAGACAATAATGAAGGGTGCGCTTCATCATGGCGCGTTTCTTGGCGCAAGTCCAGTGACAAACGTCCCTATTGGTGCATTGTTTTGTCAAAACGGCGCACCAGCCATCGCAGCAGCATCGTTTGATAAAAGAACCCGCCAATAAGCAGCAGCCACCACTCCGGTGCGCCCCGCTGCAATTGCCATAACGTCTGCGCCGGCCACCAGGTTGGCGTCAGCGCCAGGGGGATTTGCCACCCTGCCGGTAGAAAATAGGCAATCAGCGGCGGAACGAGCACAATGCCTGCCGCTTTCATCAGCGCCAGCCCCTGCACTTTGTTCTGCGCCAATGCCGCCAATGACAGGGCTGCGAGGGGAGCCAGCGGCGCAACGCTCAGCGCCAGCAGCGGATAGCCCCACCACGGCAGATCAAACAACCCGGTGATCGGCATCACCAGCAGCGTCGTGAGCGCGGCCAGCAGCGCGGGCGCCAGCAGCCGATACGCCAGGTAGCCGCGCAAAGACAGCGGCGTCACCTGCAGGGCAATCAGCGTCTGCTCGTCGCGCTGGTCGAGCAGCAGAAAGCCGACGATGGCGCCCCAGAAGTAGGGCACGATCAGCAGCACCATGTAGCCCATGAGCGGTGCATAGAAGGGCGTCAGATCAAGCGCCAACCACTGTCCGGCCGCAACGACGAGCAGTGGCAACGCCCACCGGATCGCCAGCGCCATGACCAGGGGGATGAAGATCATCCAGCGCAGCAGCGCGTCGCGCCCGATGCTGTGCGCGTCGATGGGACCGAGCGAGCGCAGCGCGCCCAGGCGCCTGGCAAAGCGGCTGTTGATATCCAGGTGCAGGCCAGCGCGCTGGTTGTGCTGTCGGGGTCGCAGCTCGCCGGCGTTGATTTTGTTCACTACAAAGCGCCGAAACGATCGATCCGCCCACCACGCAAAAAACGCCACCCATCCCGCACCCGCGCCCAATCCGTACAGGATCAGGGCCGGCGACGCCGGCTCGACCGCGGCGCTGAGCAACACCAGGATCGGCTGCAACGGATGCGCCAACAGCAGCATCGCGACCACCGGATGCTGCCCGATGCCGAAGTAGGTCAACAATGGCAACCCCAGCAGCAACAGGTAACCAACCGAAGGAAGCAGAAAGGTGTTGATGGCATCGTAGCGCGCCACCACGACAAAACCGGCCAGCGCATAGAGTGCGGCGCCTAGTACAATGCCTGCAGCCAGCAGCGCCAGTTGCACGTTAAAGCCGACGACAGCCAGGGTGATCAGCAGATTCTCGACCAGGGACAGCAGCGCCAGCGTGCCCACTTTGGCCGCCAGATACTCGCCGCTGCGCAGCGGCGTGACGATCTGCGCCTCGATCGAGCCTTCGGACTTCTCCAACAGCACCAGCCCGCTCAAGAAGTAAAAACCGTTGACAATCAAGTTGTTGACGATCATCACCGGCAACAGCCACGCAAGATCCTGGGCAGGCAGCAGGCGCAACGTCACGACAGTGAGCACGGCGACCGCAGCCGCCGCGTAGTAGAAGCCGTTGCGCGCCTGCAGGCGGATGTCGCACAGGAAGGTTGCCTGAAGGCGAGTATTCATAGCGTCCTCCCGGTCACTTGGATGAAGATATCTTCGAGCGTGGCTTCCTGAGTGTGGATCGTCTCCAGATGCCCCTGGTCGAGCAGCGCCAGGAACTCGGCGTTGGCGCCAAGTTCCGCCAGCGGGAATTCGCGTCGCGCTAGCTCATGCACGTTGGTGTTGAAATCGACGCGCACTATGGGGCGCCCATAGCGCAGCTTGAGCTGGCGCGGCGCGTCGATGAGCTTGATCTCGCCATCAACCAGAAAGGCGACGCGATCACACAACTCGTCGGCGACGGCCATATTGTGCGTGGTCAGGAAGATGGTTTTTCCCGCCTGCTGCTGCGCCTTGATCAACTCTTTGACCATGCGGGCATTCACAGGATCTAGCCCCGACGTCGGCTCATCCATAAAGAGCAGGCCAGGGTCGTGAAGCAGGGCGCGCGCAATGCCCAGCCGGTTTTTCATTCCCTTGGAAAAGTGCGCCACCAGCACATCAGCACTGTCAGCCAGCCCCACCATCTCCAGTAATTGCATGGGCGCACGGCCTTGACGCTGGTAGAGCGCGCCAAAGTAGGTCAGGTTCTCCCGCGCGGTGAGCTTGGTGAAATAGTTGGGCAATTCAAAGGAGACGCCGACCTGCTGATAGTAATCGGCGCGCCAGGTGGTCAAGTCGCGACCCATCACTGTCACGCGTCCGGTGTAGCCGCGCAGCAGCCCGATGAGGATGCGCTGCGTCGTCGATTTGCCCGCGCCGCTTGGCCCTAAAAAGCCATAGATCTCGCCTGGCTCGACCGCAAAATCCAAATTTTGGATCGCCGGTTGCGCGGCCCCCGCGTACTGATAGGTCAAGTCTTCTACTCGAATCATGGCGTCACGCATTCCCCCATCACCCCAGCATTCGGCTCAGCCCGGCCACGACGCGGCGGATGATTGCCAGCAGATCCTCCTTGCTCAGCGTCTCCCAGTGCGCCAGCAGCCAGCGATCGCTGGCATCATCCACGCCGATCAACAGCGCGGCCAGCAGATCGTCTGGCAGGTCCATGCGCACCACGCCAAGCTGTTGCCCATGCCGGATCAGCTTGATCACGCCTTGCTGCACCGCACCCAACGAAGCCGCCAGTGTAGGATGCTTTGCTAATTCGGCGTCTGAAAGACGTCCGGCCGCCTTGATCGCGCCAAAGGCCCACGGCCGATCATAGAAAAAATCGAACTGTGCGACATATAATTCACTGAACGTTGCCCAGAAGCGCTCCGCCGTCAAGCCGTCGACGAGGCTGTCGAGATCGCTAATCAGCTCGCTGGCGTAATAGTGCACCGTAGTGGCAAACAGATCGGCCTTGTCGTCGAAGTAATAATAAGCTGCCCCTTTGCTGAGCTGCGCCGCCTCCAGAATCTTGTTCATGGAGGCATTGTCATAGCCGTGTTCAGCAAATTCCCGCGCTGCAGCTTCCAAGATCGCAGCGCGTTTTTGGGGTGAAAGTTTCTCAAAACGTGGACGTGGCATCCGGATTCTCCTGCTGCAACTGGGAATTAGACCACATGGTCTAATGTGCTGGTCTGATTTTATGCATGAAGCCTGCACATGTCAAACTGCAACCCACTCTTGCGCAGGTCTGCCCCAGGTTTTTGCTGCCTCTTTCGTAGATCCGCAGGTGCGGCTGCCAGCCTGACGCGTCTCGCGCCGATGAAGGCAAAACAAAACGCTGACCATTTTGGTCAGCGTTTATGGAATTCAATAATCAGTTGAAACAGCGCCTACACCTTGAGGAAGCGCTTCTCACGCAGACGGGCGGATTTACCCTGGCGTTCGCGCAGGTAGTACAACTGTGCGCGACGCACGCGCGCCTTGCGCAGCACTTCGACTTTTTCGACCGTCACACTGTAAAGCGGGAAGGTGCGTTCGACGCCAACGCCATGCGCTCCTGTGCGGCGCACCGTGTAAGTGGCGCCCGCCGACTTGCCCCCACGCATTGCGATCACAACACCCTGGAAAACCTGGATGCGCTCGTTGCGCCCTTCGACGATCTTCTGATGCACGCGCACCGTATCACCCGGTGCGACATCGGGAAAATCGGATCTGAGTTCCGGCTGTAGCGAAGCCATCAATGCGTTCGTCATAAGAATTTATCCTCATCAATCACACATTGCAGACAAATAGCGTTTGCATGCAATGCAATTCCGTGAAAAAAGCCTACACAACAACTTGAGCAGTATAGCATGGCGGGTTTTCGTCACCAAACCAGGCGCGCGCCGACGCACAATTATTTTGTGACTGTGGCTCTGACAAACAAGCTATGTCCTGCCAAGGAAGGTGATTGCTGCTTCCCATCAATTTGGTGGCATCCTCCCCCCATTCTATAATGGACGTTGCTGAACGGTTTGCACGCAGCGCGCGTTTTATGATGCGGGAAGCCAACCCTGTTGTTTGAGAAACGCAATATCGCGCGGCGACAACGGGATGCGCTCCAGCAGATCGGGACGCCGCGCCAGCGTACGCAACAGCGCCTGTTCACGCCGCCAGCGCTCGACATTGGCATGGTGTCCGCTGAGTAGCATCCGCGGAACGTCCAGGCCGCGAAAAGTGGGGGGACGCGTGTACTGTGGCCCTTCCAGCAGCCCGTCCAGTCCTGGAGAGTGACTGTCCTGATGTGCGCCGAGTTCGGCGCCGAGCGCGCCAGGCAGCAGCCGGGTTACGGCGTCAATGATGATCATCGCGGCCAGTTCACCGCCGCTGATTACATAATCGCCGATACTGATTTCATCGGTGACGACCTGCAGCCGCACGCGCTCGTCGACGCCTTCGTAGCGTCCACAAAGCAGAGCCATGCGCGTGTGGTGCGACAACTCGGCGACGACAGCCTGCGTCAGCGGTCGGCCTTGGGGTGTGAGGAGAATGACGGGAATGTCGGCGGGGAGCGGAGCACGTTCGAGCGAGTTCCAGACTGGCAGATGCTCGTAAACGTCTTCGGGGGCAAGCGCCCAGCCGGATGGACGACACAACACCGTCTCGACTGCGCGAATGATCGGCTCCGGCTTCATGACCATGCCGCCGCCGCCGCCATAGGGCGTGTCGTCACAAACGTGGTGGCGGTCGGTTGTGAAGTCACGGATGTTGTGGAGGCAGATCGATATCAACGCCTTGTCGATGGCCCGCTTGACGATGCTCTCGCTCAACGGGCCAGCAAACATCGACGGAAATAGGGTGAAGACATCGAAGTGGATACGATGAAGGGTTTCAACTTGAGTCTCAACGATTTCGTCGCCAACGTCAGGCGTCAGCTTGCTACATTCATTTCCAGTCAAGAATCCAACTCCCTCGAGCGTGACGATGCTGCGCATCTCGCAAGCACAGGTGTGGCAAACACAGGCCAGCAAGCCGAACATGCCAACGGCATTCTAACACATGAACGCGGCACCGCGCAGGTGATTATGCCCGCAGCGCCCAAATCAAAACATTCGCTGCCTGTCAAACATCTCATCCGCGGCGGCGTGGCGACGGCGGTGCTCGTCAGCGCGGGATGGCTGCTGTGGTCACGCGGCATGGCCGACGCCAAGACGCTGCCCCAGGGAGCCGAGCTTGCCAGCCGCGCGGCCGCAGCCGAGCCAGGCACTATTTTAGGGCTGCGCCCGACCTTTACACCGACGCCGCTTGCGGCAACGCGGCTCGGCGGTGAAAGCGCGCCGGCAGTCGTTGTAGACAGCAGCGAGTTGGCGCAGATCGTGATCGTCACCCCGACGCCTGACCCGCGACGGTCGTTGACTGTGGCAGGCGCCATCATCGACCGCCCTCTGGCCGTCGCCGGCGCCGAACGCACCAGCGTTGGGCTGGCAGGATTGCTGCCCATCGGCGCCGTCGCCCTGGCGGCTGAACCGCCAGCGGCGCAGCTAATGGTCGACCTTTCGACGCTCAAAATTCCGCCCATGATCGAGGAAGTTACGGGCGCACCCGTGCCACAAGTGGAAATCATCCCCATCGGCGGCATCGCGGCAGAACCGGTCGAGGAAGTCGCGCCTGTGCTGGCTGCGCCTGAACCAGTTGCGCCCCTGCTGCCATCTGCCGTCAACAACGGCCCAACGCGGGCGTGGTCTTCCTTCCAGCCAAAACCGCCTGAAGAAAACGATCACTTCTGGGTCGCGTCGGCTTTCCTCAACACGGAATACAACTCCGTGGCCGCGCCTTCCTATCAATTTGGCTCCACCGCCGGCGGCCAATATCGTCCCCATCACGGCATCGATATTGCCAATCGCTGGGGCACGCCGGTGCAGGCGGGCACAGCGGGCGTGGTAGTCTTCGCCGGGTTGGATGACCCGATCGCGATGGGGCCATACCCCAACTTCTACGGCAACACTGTGGTCATCAAGCTGGAGCGCAAGCTGCCGGTCGCCAGCGGCGAGTTGGACGCCTTTGTGTTGTACGGCCATTTGAGCCGCGTCACGGTGACGCAGGGTCAGCAGGTGGCGCCGGGCGACATCGTAGGCGAAGTCGGCATGACAGGCATTGCCATCGGCCCCCATCTCCATGTCGAGATGCGCGTCGGTGAAAACACCTATGAGAACAGCGTCAACTCCTATCTGTGGTTGAAACCGGCGCCGGGTGATGGTGCGGTCGCAGTGCGGCTGGTGACGGCGGATGGTCGCTCCTGGCCCGGTGCGCGGCTGACGCTGGCGCGCTTTGAAGATGGCCGCGCGGTGTGGGGCCGCCTGATCGAAACGTATCTCGACAACGAGAATATCGGCCCCAATCCTTCCTGGGGCGAAAACGGGGCGATGGGCGATGTGCCCGCGGGCTATTACGTCTTGATCGGCAATGTCAATGGCGAAGCCGTGCGCGCTGAGTTCTTCGTGCGCGAGGGGCAGACCACCTTTGTCGAAATTCG
>JACSRH010000447.1 GCA_014879855.1 Caldilineaceae bacterium
CCTCCCCGTCCCTCAGGCACAAAAATAGATGCTATACCACCCCACCCCTCTATGGCAAATCCCGAAAACCTCCGTTGAATCTAAATCCCTGTCGGTTGGATGTCAGGCGTCAGCAAACTCCCCGGCAAGGCGTCAGGTCATTGTCATTGTCCGTGATGGCATATCCGGCTATAATAGAGGCCGATGAAACCAACATGAGCTAACAACGTAGTGTGTGACGGCAATCATCTGTTGTACGCGCGGTGATCACGCAACTCCGATCACAAACGATGACAACGCAATAAATTGAGTGGTATAAGAAGTACAGGAGGACAACTATGGCTTCACTATTTGAAAAAGTTTCCGTTTTGATCTCTGCCAATCTGCACGCGATGGTTGACCAGGCCCTCAAGAGCAACAGCATGGCCGTCATCGACCAGTATGTGCGCCAGGTGGAAGAAAACCTGGAAGACCTGGAAGACGCCGCCGCCACTGTGGGCGGTGAGGCGAAGTCGCTCAAACGCAAACTTACCGACCTTGAGCAGAAGGAAGACGAACTCGACCGCGCGATCGATGCATTCCTGACGGAAGGCAACGACGCGGCGGCCGTGGCCGCTCAGAGCCGCCTGAACAGCACGCAGCGACTGGTCGAAACTTATCGAGAACAGTTCAAGCGCCAGGAAAACGAATTCCAGAAGTTGCTCGATGCCAAGGTTAAACTGGAAGCGCGCCTTGCGACGATGAAACAGCAGCGCGAAGAGCTGCAAGCGTTGCTCGAACTCGCCAGAAGCAAGGAGACCACCGTCAAGGCGATCAAGAGCCTGGACGACCTCATGGGCTCCGGCGACAGCGATATCGAACGCATTGCCGAAAGCATCCGCACGCGGCTTGATAAGGCGACGACTGCCTCTGAGATGCGCGCCGCCAACCTCGACAAGCAGATGGACGAAGTCCTGGATCGCGGCGTGCTGAACGCTCAATTGGCGGAGCGCAAGAAGAAACTCGGCATTACCGACTAGGTTTCTGTCCAGCCGGGGCGATCCAACGCCCGGCTTATCAAGTAGGTAAACCACAGCATTCCGTGGCGATTCCACGGAATGCTGTCCCTTTAATGATGCTCCATCGGATTGCGAGCAAGGTAACCGATGAATCGAACACGCATTATCTTTATCTCAATTATTGTAGTGGCGCTGCTGATCATCGGCGCGACAGTGGTGCTGACCAACCGCGGTGGAAATCCAGGCGGCTCAGCGCTGACCGTAGAAAACCCAGACACGGTCACCATTCGCATTCTGACTTCATTGCCGGTCGAACCGTGGGTGCGCAGCGCCGCTGAATCATTCAACGCCGAAGATCGGACGGTCGATGGCGTGCCCATTCAAGTGCAGGTCGAAGCCGTAGACGGTCTTACTGCATTGGGCCGCTGGGATCGCAACGAGTATGGCGCGCTGGAAGCCGACCAGACTCCGGAAACATTGACCGACGCCGAACGCGCCGCCTTGGATAAGTTTCCGGTCGCCTGGATCCCGGATAGCCGCTATCTGGTCGAACTGGCAAATGCCGCTTACAAAGAGCGCTTGGGGCGCGACGTCTTCCTGACTGACGGCGAATACCGCGCCCGCCCGATCGCCATCAGCCTGTTTACGTGGGGCCTCTACAACACCCGCGCGGATGTGCTCGAGAAAAAGTACGGCGAAATCAACTGGGACGCCATCCACGACGCGGCGACCGCCGCGGGCGGTTGGCCCGAGCTGGGCGGCGAACCCGCGTGGGGCTTCTTCAAGCTCGTTGTGCCCAATCCTTCGCGCAACGTTGGCGGGCTTGCCGCGATGATTGCCGCGGCCGGGGAATATTACAATCGCACCAACATCTCGGTCGAAGATGTGGTCAACCCGGAATTCCAGGCATGGCTCAAAGAATTGATGGGCGCCGTGACCGATTTCAGCAGTTCCAGCGCGTACAGCGCCGAGGATTTCGCGCTCTTTGGCTACAGCGTGGGTGACGGCGGCCAGTTGCTGGAGAGCGACCTACTCCAGAACATGCAAGGCATTTTGACCCGGTGGGAAGACCCGTTGGCGCTCTACTATCCAGAATACTTGACGTGGTTCGATTTCCCGTTCTCGGTGTGGGTCGGCCCGGAAACAAGCGCGTTGCAAAAGAACGCGGCGCTCGAATTCCAGCGCTATCTGCTCAGCGACGAACAGCAAACCGCCGCCTTGGCCTATGGACTACGCCCGGCGAATCCCAACATTCCGGTCGATGCCAGCGAAGACAGCCTGTTTACAAAATGGGCCGACCGCGGCGTCTTGCCCGTCGTGCCACGCACCACCGCCATGCGCAGCCCCGACCGCGACACCTTGCTGGCGTTGCTGCGTTGGTTCGATCTCAACGTGAAACAGTGAGGCGGACGTCATGAGCAACTCTTCGTCTCGCCCTGGTGAGCGTCAGCAAAGGCGCACCGCGCCGTGGATCCTCGCTATCGTAGGAGTGCTCCTCTTTGGCTGCGCGGGCATCGTCGCCTTCAACACAGTCAAGAATATCGTCGCTTCATTCACACAGCGCGACGCGACGTTGCCAGCGGTTGAAGCCGCCATGTGGGAGCCAGACAGCGCGGTGCTGACCGTGGCCGTCTCGCCGGTCATGGCGCCGGTGCTGGACGAGCTGGCAAGCCAGTTCAACGAGCAACAAGTGCGCGCACCCGATGGCAAGAGCCTGAAAGTGGCTGTTGCACCCTACGATCCAGAGGAAATGGTCAGCCTGGCGCAATCTCATCCACCCTTCCAGGCGATCTCGCCGGACAGCAGTCTCTGGCTTGATCGGCTGGAGCAGCAGTGGGCCGCTGGCGCCGAGGGTGGTGGGCAAGCCAGCGACGTGGCCATGCCCATTGCGCAGCGCCGCATCGCCGCACAGCAGCGTTATGCGGTAAGCCCCATTGTGCTGGCCGCGTGGGAAGATGTCGCCCGGCGGCTGGGCTGGCCGGATGCTGCGGTCAGTTGGCAGGATGTCCAACAGCGCGCCACCCAGGACCCCGACTTTAAGTGGAGCCATGCGAACACCAAACATGCCAGCGGTCTCCTCGCTGTGCTGGCCGAATTCTATGCCGGCGCCGGCCTCACGCGCGGGTTGACCGTCGAAGCCGCCACCGCCCCAGCCACTCTGGAATATGTGCAGGCCGTGGAAGGCACGGTGCGTTTTTACGGCGAGAATGAAGATCAGGTTGTAGAGCGCCTGCGCGAAGAAGGGCGCGGCTTTCTCGACCTTTTTGTGGCGCAGGAACGCGTCGTCATTGACTGGAATCGCCAGCATGGGGGCGACCGCCTGATCGCGCTCTATCCAGCCGAAGGCGCGCTGTGGACCGACCATCCGTTGGCGCTGCTCGAACTCGGCCAGCGCGACGGTGAACCGGCCGTTACGGCGAATCAGCGGCGCACCTACCAGGCGTTTGCCGAGTTTCTGGCAGGCGCCGCAGCACAGCAACATCTGCTGGAGGCTGGCTATCGCCCCGCGGACCTGAGCATCTCGCTGGATGGCGCGGGCAGCCCCTTTGCAGGCGAAGACGCCGTGGATTGGCGCCAGCCGCAGACCACGTTGCAGATGCCGCCGGCGGAAGTCGTCGATGTCGTGCGCGATTACTGGTATTACACCAAGCGCCCGACCAATGTCTATCTCGTGGTGGACACCAGCGGCAGTATGGAAGGCTCCAAGCTCACGGCGACCAAAGCCGCGCTCAAGGCGTTTCTATCACAAATTCGCGGCGACCGCGACCGTGTGGGCATTATCGAATTTGGTTCTGGCTTGAAGGATTACAGCCTGCTGGCCGCGCTCGATGAACCGACGCGCGCCCAGCTTGACGAGATGATCGACCGCATGGAGGCTACTGGCGGCACCGCGCTGACGGACGCCGTCTATGCGGGTGTTGCCACGTTGCAACAGGAGAACCAATCTGACGCTATCAACGCCGTGGTGGTGATGACCGACGGCCTGGAAAATGAAAGCGACCGCGACCTCTACGAGTTGCAGGCGCTGGTGCGTCAAAATCCTGCGCTGCCGATTGTTATCTTTACCATCGGCTTTGGCCAAGATGCCGACGAGAGCACCCTCTCCGAAATGGCGCGCATCGGCGGCGGTCAATTCCGTCGCGCCGGCGAGGCTGACATCGAAGAGTTGTATCGCATCATTTCCACGTATTTCTAAGCAACTGTTTGAGCAGGGACAAATTTGACGCAGAGGCGCAAAGGAGCAGAGGCTCGCAGAGGAACAACAGGCAACTATGGGCAA
>JACSRH010000241.1 GCA_014879855.1 Caldilineaceae bacterium
GAGCTGCCGTGGGGGCGTCTCTTTGACCTGACGATGGATATTGAAGCGCACTATGCCACTGCCTGAAACACTGCCCGAAACACTGCCCGAAACACTGCCTGAAACACTGCCCGAAACACTGCCCGAAACACTGTCTGAGCCGATCCTGGTCTTCGACATCGGCGGCACCAAGGTGGCGGCGAGCGTGCTGGAACCTGCCTTCACCATCAGCCAGCGCCGTGAGATTGCAACCAGGGCAGCGGACGGCCCGGAGCAAGTGGCCGCACGGATTGTGGCGCTTGGACGCAATGTGCTTGCGGCCTATGCTAGCGCAAAGCAGGATGCGCCGCAGCCACAGCGCGCCGGCGCCGCCAGCGCCGGGCAAATCGACCGGCAGACAGGCGTGGTGAACTATGCGACCTTTCACCTGCCGGGCTGGATCGGCTTTCCGTTGGGCGAGCGGTTGGCCGCAGGGTTGCAAATGCCCGTCGCGGTCGACAACGATGTCAACTGCCACGCGCTGGCCGAATCCGCGCGGGGTGCGGGCCGGCCTTACCATCACTTTCTGCTGGCCGCGGTAGGGACGGGTGTGGGCGGCGGCATCGTGATCGGCGGCAAGCTTTATCGCGGGCGGCGAGGCGGCGCCGGCGAGATCGGGCAAGTGATGTTGGAGCCAGTGAACGGCCGTCTTTGCAGCGACAGGCTGACCGGCTGTCTGGAAGTCTACACCGCCACGAGCGTGATGGTGCAGCGCAGCAGCTACGCATCCGTGCAGGCGCTGGCGGCTGACTACACGGCCGGCGCCGCAGTGGCAGCCGTCGATGAGGCGGCGGACTGGTTGGGGCGCGGGCTGGCGAGCATCGCCCACGTGCTGGCGCCGGATGCGCTGCTGATCGGCGGCAGCGCGGTGCTGCTGGGCGCGCGCTATCTGGCCGCGGTGCAGGCCAGCTATCGCCAGCAGACGCTGCCCTCGCACCGTGATATTCCTCTGTTGTTCACCCAGCTTGGCGCCGACAGCGGCTTGATCGGCGCGGGGCTGGTGGCAAGCGAAGACTGACTCCCTGACCGGTCTGAGCCGTTGTGGTGAAACGTTTGCTATTCGGTTATGTCGTATGGTTCATAGGTTTTCAAAGGAGATCATTGCTATGTCAGATCAACCAACACGCCAATTGAGCCGGCGCAGTTTCCTGCACATGGTGGGCGCAGGCGGAGCGGTAATGGCGCTGGCCGCGTGCACCGTACCGGCCGCACCGGCTGGCGCACCGGCCGGGCAGACGGGCGCCGGGGCGGCCGCATCGAGCGAACAGGCCTTTTTGAACTACTGGACCGGCTGGAGCGGCTTCGAGTTTGACGAACTACAGAAGATGGTGGACAAGTTCAACGAGGCGAACACGGACAAAATCTTTGTCAACATGACCACGGTCTTCGGCCAGTACGAGAAGGTGCTGACCGCGATTGCAGGCGGCAACCCGCCAGATGTCGTCTCCGCGGTGTGGCTGCACGAGTTGGTGTCGATGGCCTCGCGCGGCGGCCTGCAGCCGATTACGCAGTATGCGCAGACAGCCGGCATTGATGGAGCAGAGTATTTCCCACAATTCTGGGACGCCTGGCAATACAACGGCGACCTGTGGGGCATGATGATCACCTCTAATTCCAATGTCATCGCCTATCAGCCGGCGCTCTTTGAAGAAGTAGGCGCTGATCCGGCCAACCCGCCGCAGTCGACGGCTGAGCTGGACGACGTGGCGATGAAGCTGGAAAAGATGGACGCCAACGGCAACATCGATCGCGTCGGTCTGCTGCCCTCTGGGCTGACCTGGTGGGGGCGCGTCTTTGGCGGCAGCTTTTACGATGCAGACGCACAGAAGATCACGGCGAACCATCCCAACATTGTCGCTGCACTCGACTGGGAGAACACCTACCGCCAGCGTCTGTCGCCAGAGAAGGTCGCGGCCTTCCAGAGTGGCTTTGGCGACTTCATGAGCACGCAGAATTCCTTCTTTGTTGGCAAGGAAGCAATGACGCAGGTTGGCGAGTGGTTCATCCAGTTCCAGAAGAAGTTCGCGCCCGATCTGGTGATGGAGTTCATGCCCGCGCCCTACCCGGAAGGCGGCAACGACAACACCACGACCTTTGACGGCAGCGTCTTCACCATTCCGACCGGCGTCAAGGCGCCCGACGCCTCGTGGGAGTTTATCCGTTGGCTGAGCGAGCCGCAGAACATGGGCGACTTCTGCTTCAACATCCAAAATGTGCCGCCCAAGCTGGCGCCGGCGTCGGAGGAGCGGTTCGTGAGCGACCCGCGCTTCCAACTGGCAGTGGATCTGCTCAGCGGGCCGCATGCGTTCGGGCCAGACAAGATGCCGGTGAACAGCCTGCTCTATTCGCGGCTGGCGGAGGCGGAAAGCGCGGTCTTCAACGGCCAGATGAGCGCGCAGGAAGCACTGGATCAGGTGACGACCGAAGTCCAGGCCGAACTCGACAAGGTGCTGCAGCGCGGCAGTTGACGCTGTCATGGCCAATTGAGGAAAGCTCGCCGGGCGGTCTGTGTGACTGCCCGGCGAGCACCATCCGGCAAGATATGCGCCGTTCAGCAGGAGGCAAGCAGCATGGCAGCAGCAACCACATCGCGCCCGGCGCGGTGGAACGCCCGTAAGACGCGTTCGCTTTTGACCGGTCTGGCCTTTATCTCGCCGGCGATTGTCGGCTTCATCGTCTTTGCAGCATGGCCGATTGTACAGTCGCTCATCTACAGTTTTACCGACTACAACATCCTGCAGCCGCCCTACTTTGTCGGCCTGCAGAACTACCAGGATCTACTCAACGACCGCGTCTACGGCATTGCCCTGCGCAACACCTTCTACATGGTCTTTATCGGCCTGCCGATCCATCTGATCTTCAACTTTCTGATGGCGCTGCTGCTGGCGACAGAGATCCGCGGATTGTCGCTCTACCGCACGATCTTCTACCTGCCATCGATCACGCCGGTTGTCGCGTCGACGATTGTCTGGCTTTGGCTCTTCAATGGCCAGTACGGCATCCTCAACGTGATCCTGGGCTGGTTTGGCATTTCCCGCATCGGCTGGCTGACCGACCCGACCTTCACCAAGCCGTCGCTCATCTTCATGGGCATGTGGTTTGGCGGCAACACCATCCTGATCTATCTGGCGGGGCTGCGCGACGTGCCAGTCTCGCTGCTGGAGGCGGCGGAGCTGGACGGCGCCAGCGCGCTGCGCAAGACCTGGCATGTGACGCTGCCGATGATCAGCCCGGTGATCTTCTACACGCTGATCATCAACGTGATCGGCTACTTTCAATACTTTACCGAAGCCTGGGTGTTGACCGCGACGCGCGACGGCGCGGCAGGCGGCCCGCTCAACTCGATGCTCTTCTATGCCATGTATCTATACCAGTCCGCCTTCCAGTTGTTCAAGATGGGCTACGCCAGCGCGCAGGCATGGATCCTCTTTGCGATGGTGCTGATTGCGACGGGCATTCTCTTCCGCTTCTCCGGCTGGGTCTATTATCGTTCTGAGGAGTGAGTCATGACTGCAAGCAACTCTATCCCTTCGACGCCGCCGATCACACACCCGACCCAGTTGAGCAGCCGGCGCAGTCAGGCGCGCGTCAGCAAGGGCGTCGCCTATGTGATCTGCACGATCGTGGCGCTGGCCTATGTCTTCCCGCTCTACTGGATGGTGACGACGGCGCTGAAGACGGATAGCGAAATCTTTCTGGTGCCGCCGAGCCTTTTTCCCGCCGACCCGCAGTGGCAGAACTTTCTGGCTTCCACCCAGTACATCCCCTTCTGGCAGTACATGCTCAACACGCTGGTGATTTGCGCGCTGACGATTGTGGGCACGGTGGTTTCGTGCTCGCTGATCGCCTACGGTTTTGCGCGCGTGCGCTGGCCGGGCCGCAACGCCGTCTTCATCGTCTACCTCAGCACGATCATGCTGCCGGCGCAGGTGACGATGATCCCGCTCTACATTGTTTTCCGCGAAGTGGGCTGGATCGGCACGATCTGGCCGCTGGTCGTGCCCGCCTTCTTTGGCAACGCGCTCTATGTCTTTCTGCTGCGCCAGTTCTTTATGACGATCCCCAACGAACTGACCGACGCCGCGCGCATCGACGGCGCCAACGAGCTGGGCATCTTCTGGCGCATCATGCTGCCGCTGCTCAAACCGGCGCTGGCGACCGTGGCGCTCTTCACCTTTGTTGCCACCTATCGTGACTTTCTGGGGCCATTGATCTACCTGACTGACCAGGA
>JACSRH010000452.1 GCA_014879855.1 Caldilineaceae bacterium
GGAAGCACGCCTCTTTTATGCAACCAAGCGCCGCTCTACCTTGTCAACCACATGAATTCCGGAAGAACCGATTTTCTTTTTTCTAATGACTGAAGAGACTGCATGGCGAGGTTTCGCCTTGCCACGCCTTCAGTCAAGGTACAGCGCATTAAACGCCAGTCTGATTTTGGGCATCTTATGGGGCATCTGGCATCTGCCACTGTGGTTTATCCCGGACTCATTTCAGTCCACATTACCTTTTGGGGGCTTTGTATTGGCAACCGTGGCCATGAGTATTATCACCACCTGGGTCTTCAATCATACACACGGGAGCGTTCTGCTAGCCGCCATTTTGCATGCGGCCACCGATGTTACCCTCGCCTATTCCAATGTTTTGTCAGGTGATCTGAGATTGTTCTGGATATTCGTTGTACTGCAATCTGTCTTTGCGATATTCATTGTAATCACATTAGGCGCGGAACACTTCTCGAAAAACAGCGACCTTAGGGGGACAACCGTTGAGTATGAGTAAAAAAGTAACCCACCATCTTCCTGATAAGACTGGCCAGGAGCATCTTGGCTTAGAGCGCATCGTTTTTTTTAGCGACGCTGTTTTTGCAATTGCCATCACACTGCTTGCCTTGGAGATTCGCCTCCCAGGTGTTGAAAACGCACTGACTGAAAATGGACTGACTCAAGCACTCATCTCCATTTGGCCCAAGTATTTGGGGTATGGCATCGGATTTATGACCATCGGTATTATGTGGATGAGTCATCATCGCAAATTTCGCTTTATCCAATCCTATGACCGTAATCTGATGTTTCTCAATCTGTTTTTCCTCATGTTTATTGCCTTTATACCTTTTGCAACAGCCATTATCAGCGAATATGGCAATCGAACATCCACCATCTTTTATGCGATCGTCGTGTCACTGGCCGGCATCGCATCCTTTTTTCTTTGGTGGTATGCCTCATACCAAAATCGACTAATCGACCCAAACCTTGACTCTCGTCAACGCCGTCGTGAAACACAGGTTTCCCTAGTCGTTATTACCATTTTTGCAGGTTCGATTGGATTGGCTTTCATCAATGCTGATCTGGCGAAGTTCTCGTGGTTATTGATTGCCATTGCTGTCCGAAGATAGATATACAAAAAGGGGTAACTACCAAGCCATCGATTGAGAGCGGTGTAAAGGGTAGGCCAGCAAAGGCGCCGTGAACGGCCGCGATGACATTATGACCTTGCTTGCGGACAGTGGAGATGTAGGAGCGAATGGCAGCAAAGGTCTTGGCGCCCTCTTGAGTGCGGAAGGAGCCGGATACTTTCTGTTTGACCTTGATCATACGGATGTCGCGTTCCGCCGGGTTATTACCCTTGTGGCCGGGTTGTCCGCCCAACGGTCGCTGCCCTGGTTGGCGCATACTGCTGGTGCGCCGCTTCTTCAGTCCATCACTGCTCGGTGGCTTGCTGCTGTTACGGCTGTCTTTGGCCAACTAGTCCCGCAGCACTTGAATCAGCACGCCTTGGACAGCCAATTGCTCCTGCAGCGTCAACAGCAGGTTGATCAGGCTGGCTTTGTCCAGCTGCTCCAATTGATGGCAGTCAAGACGAACAGGCTCTGTCATGCGCCGCAGCTTACCTTAGTTGACCTGTCTAGATAATATTATCCAAGATGTCTGTCATATATTGGCTTGTTGAAGCATGGCTTGATAGTTACCCTAATTGTATCACAGAAGCTGATTCGTAAAAGTGCTTGCCGACTATAGCTTTTGACCTCAATTTGAGTCGAAAACTGTGCGCTCCGAGCGTGAATCCTTCTACGCGACTCCGTTACAACCTGGGATCCACCGGCTCGCTCTCCAGCGCCAGGACGCCGAAGACGCATTCGTGGACGCGGCGCAGCGGCTCCCCCGCGACGAAGCGTGTCAGCGCCTCGAGTCCTAAAGCGAATTCACGCGTCGCCAGGGCGCGTTTGCGGCCCAGGCTGCGCACCCGCAGGCGCGCCAGGTGTTCGGGCGCCGTGTACTCCGGCCCGTAGATGATGCGCAGGTACTCGCGCCCGCGGCACTTGATCGCCGGCTGGATCAGCCCGCGTTTGCCGTGAGTCACAAACGTCAGACAACGTCCCCGGCACAGCGCACGGCTTCTACCGTCTGGCGACATCTCTTGCGCTGTGCCGGGGACGTGGCTTGCGCCTCCAAATTGAAGTACGCCCTTGACTGCGTCTATTTGACCACCCAGGGCAGATAGACACCCACCGCATCGACCACGTCGCTGATCACTTCTGTGGTGGCTTCGACGGCTGGCGCCGTAGCCTCGACGTTGCCCGCCCGGTCGGTGGCGATGCTGGCGAAGGCGTACACGCCGGGGCCGGGCGCGTAGAATTGGGCCGCGGTGAGCGGTGTACTGAGCAGCCACGGTGTGAACACACCGCCATCCGCCGCCACGTAGAGCGCGTAGTGATCGATGCCTGAACCCACGTCAGAGCCGCTCCAGGTCACTGTGAACGTAGCGTTGGCCTGCGTCGGCGGCAGCACTGCAATCTGGCTGGCTGGTGCAGCGGTGTCGAGCAGATTGTGCCATACATTGGTCGCCAACGGCTCGTTCTCGTCGAAAACGATCACCGTCTGGTTGGCGAGGGTCACTCCAGCGGCGAGGCCAGGATGCGGCGCCACGGTGAAGAAGACTGCGCCTTCCCCTTCCGGCGTATTCACATTCGGCGGCAGGAACCCGGCCAGCGGGTCGTCCGTCGGCAGCCCCGTCACCGGGTCAAGGCTGGTGAAGCGCCAGGTGGCCACCTGCGTCGCGGTGTTCAGCCAGGCCTCGATGCCGAGCAGCAAGTTGCGCCCAGGACGGAGGTCGACCGTCGCTGCATAGTCGGTGAGTCCCGCAGGCGGCACAGCCACGACCCGTCCGCCTACCATCACTGCCCCCAACGCAAAGGTCGTCAAGTCATAGTGAGCGGCGTCCAGCCAGTCGGTGATGACGACAGTCTGCGCAGGGGCCGTGGCAGTCATCACGTTCTCGAAGTAGATGGCGTAGTTGAGGCCGGTCTGGCTGCTGATGGCGTGGTCGGGGCCAAAACCCACTGGCCCGATCTTCTCATTGGGGTCACGCGCGGCGACAACCGTCACCGGACGCGTGCGGGTGGCGCTGGGAGTGGTGCAGCAGCCGCCGGCGGGCGGCGGCGTCGCCTGCCACTCGTTGGCTTCGGAGGGGCGGTAGCTGCCAAAGTAAAGGAAGTTGAATGGCAGGATTGCCAGCTTCCAGTAGGCTTCGTTTTTCAACTCGAACACCCATTTGGCTGGATTCGTCTCGGTGGAGTTGCGCACATAGACCGGAAGCACCAGCGGGAAATGGACATAGTTGTCCACCAGATAGAATGCACCGGTGTGCGGCGACTGTACGATAGTCACAAAGTGCAGCCCGTTCTCAACTACGCCGACCTTCCAGCCTGCCAACGCCGAACCGGCGCCGCCGCGCATGGCGCGCACGTCGCCTGCACGGGCATTGGCTGCTGTTTCGCAGGAACGCCCTGTCACCGGCGAAGTGGCGCCGTGGGTGACCCAGGTGTTGGACAGCGGGCCAAGCGCCATGGCATTCCAGATCTGATTCAGAGCGGGCTTGTCCACGGGGTCGATGGCCGATTCCCGCGTCGCCAGTGCGGGCGGCGGTGCAATCGGCGCACCCCCGCTGAACACGTCGATGCGCGCAGCAAAATCCTGCTGCGTAGGCGCCGTGACCGTCACGAGCAGTTGGCTGCTCACCTCTGGGGCAAGCCGGTTGAACCAGAGGGCGGCCACGGTCTCGGTGGCCGTGCGGTTGACGGGCGGCAAGGGCAGGGTCCCCACATCGGTGGGGGTGATGACGAAGCGCGCATCGACGGCCACTTCGGCGTCTGGCGGCAGGCCGCTGAGATAGACCAGCGCGCCGCTGCTGTCCACATTGCCGATGTTGCGCGCCACCAGGGTGAAGACGCCGGCGCGACCGGCGCGCAGCGCATCGCGCCCCAGCAGTTCCACCTGGACGTTGGGCAGCGTCGCCGCCACGACCGCAAAGCCTTGTGGCGACCGCGCGGTGAACCCATCCGGGTAGGCCAGGACAACGTCCCAGTTCTCGTGCGGCTGCCCTGTCAAGTCGAATGTTGCCTGCACGATCATGTTGACGGGATCGACTGCACCGACTTCACCCACGATGTCAGGCTGTCCGGCGCGCACGAGCCGCACCCCAAGCCCTGTCGCAGGCAGCGGGCGCGGCGCATAGAGCGTC
>JACSRH010000335.1 GCA_014879855.1 Caldilineaceae bacterium
TCTTGCGTCACCTGCGCCATGCGCACCTGAGCATAGAGGTTGCCCAGCGCAAAGATGAGCAGCAGAATGCCAAAGACCCAGGCAAACCAGCCTAGGCAGGAGCGAGGGCGGTGGAGTTTGAACTTCATGCGGAATTGTCCTTTTCCCGAATTGATCGGTTTGACAAAACAAGCGTCGGTTTACGTCAAGAAATGCACTGGGCAGGTGACTTTAGCAGGTGATGAGTGCTGCATGATTGGAAGCATAGACCGTTCGTGTTCTCAACATAGAGGCAGGTCATTGCGAAACCAATAGCCGTCCAAATGCTCGCCGGCGTCGGTGACGAAGGTATGCCGGTTTCCTTCTGGCGGCGGTGTATCCGAGTCGCCGGTATGATCGGCCGCACTGACCACATTTATGGGCGGCTGAGACGGGCGCTCATCATGATCCAGCGACCACGTCCCGCCTGCAACCAGCGGCAGAAAGATCTGAGCATTTGGTTCGGTTTGCGGCAGTGGCGCCTGTTGGATAGGGGTGCGGTCCGGACTCTGAAACCCATGACCCTCCGCCTGCGACAGGCCAAAGGCGAAGAAAAACAGAAGCGTAATAGAAATACCAAAACCCTTGCTGAGGCTGCACCACAATCGACAGAACATGACAGCGGAAACGTGGTGGGAAAACATCGATGCACAGACGGCCGAATTCGTTCCAGGACGGCGAGGAGAACGAATGTGTTGGTGCGCAAATTTTTTCAATCTGCGTCCCAGAATTCGTTGACCCCTGCTCTCTCTTCGCCTACCTGTCTCTGAATGGCCGCTGAGAAACTGTGTGAAAAGAGGTCACTCTGACGCGGAGGCGCAAAGATGCAGAGGAACGCAGAGAGAAATGCAAAAAAACCGAGTAGAGACGCAAAATCCTGCGTCTCTACTCCCCTCTGCACCAAGATTTGCCCTTTCAAACAGCCGCTGAGGAAATGTCTTACGAAGGGCGGCGTTGGCGCCGCCGCTGTGCTGCATGGTGCGAAAGGAGGATTTCGCGGCAGGGTGATCATGCAACACAGCGGTTCTATCGCTTGTTAATTACCGTCAGGCGCAAAAGGTGCGCCAGCGTTGGTTCATAAGATCGTGAGCAGGAACTGCGACGCAGTGTTGGCCCATTCGATGATCAGCGGCGGGTAGAGGCCGATCCAGAAGACGCCCGCCACACAGATGGTGACAATGACTTGAGCGCCGATGCCAGGCGCCCCCACAATGGGCGCCTCCTCGCTGTCTGTCTCCGGAAAGAACATGATGCGCGCCACCGACATATAGTAAAAGGCAGAGATAGCGACATTGATCACCGCCATCACCGCGAGGAAATAGTACTGATGCTGGATCGTGGCGCCAAAGACAAAGAATTTACCAACAAAGCCGGCGGTCAATGGGATGCCCACCAGGCTGAGCAGGAAGATGAACATGGCCGACGCCAACCACGGCGCCCGCTTGATCAATCCGCTGAAGTTAGCGTAATCGCTGCCCCCGGTCATGTTTTCGACGGCCATCACCACCATGAAGACGCCGATGTTTGTAAACAGATAGCCCATCAAGTAGATGAGCATGCCATTCAAGCCATTCATCGAAAGCGTGGTGACATCAACGGCGCTGGGATCGACGACCGAGGCAAGACCGAGCAGGATGTAGCCAGCCTGCGCCACGCTGCTGTAGGCAAACATGCGTTTGATGTTGGTCTGTCGCAGCGCCATCAAGTTGCCAGCAAACATGGTCAGCACGCTGAGCCCGCCCAGGATGGGCACCCACAGATCGGCGTTTGAGGCGAAGGCGATCAACAGCACGCGCGCCATGACAGCAAAGCCGGCCGCCTTTGACGCCGTCGACAGGTAGGCTGTCACCGGCGTTGGCGCCCCTTCGTAGACGTCAGGCGTCCATTGGAAGAAGGGCGCCAGACTGGTCTTGAAGCCCAGGCCGGCCATCACCAGCAGGATCGAGGGAATGACCGCAGCATGAATATCTTTGTTTTCGGCAAAGGCCTTGCCGATTTCAGCCAGGTTGAGCGAGCCGGTCGCGCCGTACATGAAGGTCATGCCATAGAGCATGATCGCTGACGCCACGGAGCCATAGAGAAAGTATTTGAGACCCGCCTCCGAACTGCGCAGATCTTCACGGATCGACCCGACCAGGATATAACTGGTGATCGACAGAAATTCAATGGCGACAAAGATCATCAGCAAATTATTGGCGCTGACCGCAAAGGCCATCGCCACGGAGATAAAGAGGTAGGACGACCAGAATTCAGCGCCGCCGCTCACCCGCTGATTGAGATAGCCGCCGCCGGCCAGCGTCGTCAACAGCATTGCTGTGTAGACGATCATCTTCAGGAAGAGCGAAAACGCGTCGACATCAACCACGTAGAGCGCGGTCTGCGGTTCACCGCCCAACTGCACGAAGGCGCCAGCCAAGCCAAGCAGCAGGAATATGGCTGTGATCGCCATATAGCCGCGATTGCTCCCGCCCTGCGGACTGGCCGTGTCCAGGATCAGGATGAGAAGCGCCCCGAACGCAACCAGCAATTCAGGCAGAATTGGCGCCAATGAAGCAAATCCGATTTCCAAAATCGGCCTCCTTATGCGTTACAGCACACTCTGTACAAAGTTTAGCACCTGCACAGCAGCGCCGTTCAGATAATTCAGCAGCGGTGTAGGATAGACGCCCAACACAAAAATCAGGATGATCAGCGGCCACAGCGTCAACTTCTCGAAGCCGCTCATATCGGTCGGGCTGTCGGTCGGGCTGCCCGTCGCCGAGGTCCAGTGGGTGATCTTGCTGGCGTCATATTCACCCAGGAAGAGATTCTGAATGATGCGCCACAGAATATAGACAGCGGCAAAGACGATGCCGAGCACAGCAAAAGCCGCCCAGTATGTAGTCAAATAGAAAGCACCACGGAAGGTGAAAAACTCACCCCAGAAACCGGACAGGCCGGGCAACCCCAAACTCGCCATGGCGGCGACCATCATGATGCCGTAGTAATAAGGCGTCTTGACGGAGAGACCGCCAAACCTGCTGAGCTCGCGCGTGTGCGCACGCTCGTAGATCACACCGACGAGGAAGAATAAAGCGCCGGTGATCAGGCCATGGTTGAACATTTGCATGGTGGCGCCGTTGAACGCCATCGCCGCACTGTCGTAGGCTGCCTTGTCGTCCAGATTTCCAAACGCCGCGGCCGCGGCCCCGATGCCCAGCACGACATAGCCCATGTGCGAAACAGAGCTGTAGGCGATCAGCCGCTTGAGATCCGTCTGCGCGATGCAAACCAGCGCGCCGTAGACAATGGCGATGGCGCCCAACGCCACCACCCAGGGCGACCAGTAGGCCGCAGCCGTGGGATAGACAGGGATCATAATGCGCATGAAGCCATAGCCACCCAGTTTGAGCAGCACACCCGCCAGAATCACACTGCCGGCCGTGGGCGCTTCGGTATGCGCGTCAGGCAACCAGGTGTGGAAGGGGAAGCTCGGCACTTTGAAGGCAAAGCCAAAGAAGAAGCCCCAGAAAGCCAGGCTTGTCAGCAGCAGCGCCGATTGCGGCGGCAGATCGGTGAACGGGCGAGCGGCCGCGGATTGCAGAATGTCGAAGGTGCCGGTCGCAAAATAGGTGCCCAGGATGGCCAGCAACATGCCCACCGACCCAACCAGGGTGTAGATAAAGAACTTGATCGAGGCATAGTTACGATTCTTGCCACCCCAGATGCCAATGAGCAAATACATCGGCACCAGGCTGATCTCCCAGAAAACATAGAAGACGACGAAGTCCAGCGCAATAAAGACGCCGAACATACTAAGCGCCAGCAAGTGGAAGAGGCCAAAGTACTCACGCACGCGCACTTTGATTACATACACACTGTAGTAGAAGCTCAGCGTCGTAAGCAGCGCCGTGAGGAAAATCAGCGGCAGGCTCAGGTTGTCCACGCCGAGGTGGATACTCGAGTTGATCGCCGGAATCCACGGTGCGTTGACCTCAAACGCCATCGCTCCATTAGCGTAATCATAGGCGGTCAGCATGTAAATGCTGAGACCTAGCGGCAACAGGCTCGCCAACACCGAGCCCCACTTGATCAGCGTTTCATTCTTGGTCATAAAGACAAGAACGGCGCTGAGCAGCGGCCACAGGATAAGAATGGGCAGCGCCCACTGATTCAAGAATTCCATGAACATTTCCTCCGCAGACCTTCGGTTTGGAATTCAGCGCCGATTGCGAGAAACCCCATCA
>JACSRH010000119.1 GCA_014879855.1 Caldilineaceae bacterium
TAAGCTATCGGCCCAGATGCCGCCATTCGGCAGGTTGTCCGCCCAGATGCCGCCATTCGGCAGGTTGTCCGCCCAGATGCCGCCCTTGGGTAAGCTGTCGGCCCAGATGCCGCCGGCGTGGGCAGGTAGTGCACTGATCATTAAAACAACGCCAGAAAAGAGCAACGCCACAACAAGTTGTCCGAAGCGTGTCAAGTGTTTCATTATGTATCTCCTTATAGATAGAACTTCGAGATAGGTAGAACTTCGAAAATTTGTAGTTGCATATATCTGATTGTTGAGGTTTTGGGCCTTAACAGTATCAGGTTAGAGTCTTTGGTAGACATCGAGCATTTGTATACATTGGGGGGCAAATGAATGACCGATATAAAAAGTGCAACATTGGTGCAAGATCAACTTAATTTAAGGTGCGAAAAACGATAAGTTGAAAAGTAAGCTACTTTGCGGAGTCCGACGTTTCCGTGCGACAAATGTAGTATACAACAAAATTCTCATACTTACAATGACGTAATTAGAATTGGCGGCAACCAATTTTTTGGCTAGCTAAGTAAAATTTGCTCCCAATTTTGCGGGAAACCTGGACGTTCTGTTGGAGCGGGCTGTGCGCATCCAGTCCAGCAGTGATTCGATTAACTCAGAGGGTAGAATTTTCTGTCATTATGACAATATGCGGGGACGCCTGTGGGTTAAAGGCGGCAAAGGCAATGTGGATGAGGGAAACAATCACTGCGTCAAAAGCCGGTTGACGATGCCAAGCAGCGGCCCGCGCTGCTCGTACCCACCCTCGCTATAGTCGCTGGCGCCCAGAAAGATCTGTTGGCGCGTGCGTCGAATCAAGCCCAGCAGGAGGCGGCGCATGGTTTCCTGGCGCGTGGTATATTCGTCGCGATCTGTCCACGGCGCAGTGACCGGCCAGCGCGCTGTGAGCACAAAAGGATGTGTGAGCGGTTGGTAGAGGCGTTCCCACCAGCCAGTGGAGCCGATGTCGAGCCAGAACTGGACATCCACGGCATGATTGCGCAGGAGGAAGGTATAGGCAGGCGCGAGAAAGACTGCGTCTTCTGGGGTGCGCCAGCCGGGCAGATAGAGGGCGCCGAGTGCGCCGCTTTCGGCAAGCTGGAGATAGGCGCGTCCGAAGCGCATCCCCTGGGCGGCGTCCGCCTCTTTGCCCTCCAACGCCCAGCGAAACTTGCGGGCCGACTCGACCAGCTGGCTGGCAACGCGCGCGGCGTCGCGATCTTCGTGAAAACCAAATCCTGGTTGGCTGAGAACCTCGCCGAAGAGACGGGCAAAGAACTGATCCAGCGGCAGGCTGCTGGTTTCGGCGCGATAGGCGTAGAGCCATTCGCGCAGACGGTCGAAGCGCTCTCCAGCCGTGTAGGTAATGCGTTGGCGCGTCTCCTCATTGATGACGGCGAAACGGCCTAGTTCATTATTGCGTCGTCGCGGCGGATAGACAATGGACGAGAGCAGCGTGGCGCGCACTGGATCCAGTTCGGTAATCGCCACGGTCAAGGCCAGGGTGACATCGGCCGCGGCGGGCGCCATGCCCCAAAAAGGATGGGCGAGGCGCGCCAGCGTCAACAATGTGCGCGCCGCGGGTTCATCTTGCAACGCGCGGCTGGGGCGGTGCGTCGCCAGCGCAATGCCGTGACGCTCCAGCGCGGTTTGCAGCGTGAAGCGCAGGGCATCGCTGACAAAAGGGGCCAGCACCGCGATATTGCCGGGCGCAACTCCCTGCTCATCCACCAACGCGTGGATCTGGTCAGCAGCCCACGTGACCATCTGTGGATAAAAGCGGAAGCTCTCGGTGGGGGTGACGAGCGCAGCTCCATCTGGCGACGGGGACGCGTGCCCAGAAGGCGCGTGGGTGGCGGAAGACAATTCAGGCGCTTCCGCGCGCGGTGCGCGCTGTGGCGCGTCCGTAGCCGGTGCAACGCGACGCGAGTCGAAAATAGTTTCGATCTGTTGGGTCAGGCGAAAGATGGCTGGCGCCATTACGTGCGACCCATGCATTGTCTCTCGCTCGTCGCAACGCGCGGCGAGCTCGGCGACGCCGTCTGGGTCCGCGCCCAGGAAGGTGCGATAGCCGCCATCGTCGTCGGTGATGATCAGCGCGCTGTCCAACACCGGCAGCCATTGGCTGACCAGCCGGTGCGCGCTGTAGGTGTCTTCTTCGGCGTTGTCATAGATCAAATGGCGATGGGTGCGCAAAAGATGCGTGCGACTCCACGGGTTGGTAAGCACATGGGTGTTGAAAAGCGCGATTTGCAGGCTGAAGTCGAGCAGGGTTTCGCGTAGACACAAGTCGCGGAATGCCTGGCTAATCTGGCGCGCGGCGCGCAACGCGTTGAGTCGCGCCGCGCGCTCCTCGCCCAGCGGCGCCGCAAGTTCGAGCCGGGCATAAGCCTCATCGATGGTCAAACCTTGCAGCGCGGCTTTGTTGAGATTGTCGAGCACCTGGCTGACCACGCGCGCGTGCTCCACGCGCACCCCATCAAATGCCCCCTGCTCAATCGCCTCCTCCACCAGCGGCGCCATGTGATATTGACTGGTCTCCAGCGTCAGAAATGTCGGCTCGCGACCTGGGTCGGTGAAGCCCGCGGTGGGCGCCAGCAGCGGCCAATAGAGTTCGACCGCCTGTTGCGCCAGGCTGGCAAAGGTGGTCACGCGCACCGCGGGGCCGGGCGGCATCTGCGCGCCGCGCAGTGCTTCATGATAGGGTGCGGCCAGGGAGCGTTGCGGCAGCAGCACTAGGATGTCGTCACCCCGCACGCGCTCCTGACGCAGCAGTTGCTGCAGATGCGCGAGCGCGGCGGTGGTCTTGCCTGCGCCGAACGGCCCGGACAACAGGCGCTTACGGTTAATGGCAGCGACGGTTGTGCTCATAGTCGGTTGTCCAGTTTCGTAGTAACATAGCGCCATCCATTCCATATTTCGGCTGACAGCGTCCGCTGCAAGGAACTGTCGCCGTCAACCGCATGTTACCGTGAATCAGGAGGGACGCCAAGATGCAAAGTTATCAGATTCCGCTCGTGCCCGGCCCCGTGTCTGTGCCGGAGGCTGTGCGCGCCGCATACACTTTTGATTATGCCAGCGCCGATCTCGAAGACGAGTTCTTCTCCCTGTATGACCGCTGTGAAGACAAGCTGCAAGCTGTGTTGGGCGCCAGCACACAGGTGACAATTCAGACCGGTGAAGGCATGTTGGCGCTCTGGAGTGCGCTCAAAAGTGTGGTGCGTCCGGGAGATCGCGTGTTGGCAGTGGGAACCGGCTTGTTTGGTTTTGGCATCGGGGACATGGCGCGGCAGATCGGCGCCGAGGTTGAGGTCGTCGGCTTTCCGTTCGACAGCATTGTGGACCCACAGCCGGTGCGCGACGCGGCGCGGCGCTTCCGCCCCAAGCTGGTGACGGCTGTCCACTGTGAAACGCCGAGTGGCACGCTCAATCCTCTCATGGAACTCGGCCAAATTTGCCGGGAGCTTGATGCGCTCTTTTATGTGGATTTCGTCGCCAGCGGCGGCGGCGCGCCGGTCGAAGTGGATCGCTGTGCGATCGATCTGGGGCTGTTGGGCAGCCAGAAGGTCTTGAGCCTGCCGCCGGATCTGTCGATGGTGACTGTGAGCGAACGGGCGTGGGAGGCAGTGGCGGCGACGGCGTATGTTGGTTATGACGCGCTGACGCCGTGGCGCACCGGCCCGATACAGAAATATTTGCCCTATACCCACAACTGGAGCGCCCTGGCTGCGCTGGAGGTTTCCCTGGATTTGCTTTTGTCCGAAGGCATGGAGCAGGTTTACGCACGCCACCAGCTGGTGGCCGCGGCCTGCCGCCGCCAGTTGGAAGCAATGGAAGTGCGTCTATTTGCGACGCGCGAGGAGTATCATGCTCCGACGGTGACCGCGGCCTATGTGCCGGAAGGCTGGACATGGTCTGCACTCGATGATGCATTGCGCAGCCACGGCATGGCGGTCGGCGGCAATTATGGGGCGCTGGCGGGCAAAGTCTTTCGCATCGGACACATGGGCAGCCAGGCGAACCTGGCGCTTGTGATGGAGGGGATGGAAGTGCTGCGGCGTGTATTGGGTTGACGCCGGATGGTTGACGCAAGACTCGTCGGGCTATCAGCCCGACCTACGGGATGACTAATATCTGCCCCGGCTGGAGGAGGCTTTGTTCATTTAAGTTGTTGGCGCGGAGCATGGCTTGCCAGTCGACGCCGAGGCGGATGGCGACGGCAAAGACCGTGTCGCCCTCACGGATGGTGTATTCCTGCGCCTCTACGGAAGCCTGCGTGACCTGGGCAGCGGCGGAAGGCGTCATGTCTGTCGCCGCTGCGTTGCCTGCAGGGTCGTTTTCTTCGGCGCCTGGCATAACAAGCGTCTGTCCGATTTGCAGGAAGTCATCTTCGCCGAGGTCATTGGCGCGTAAGAGATCGTCAAGCGCAACGCTGTGACTCAACGCAATGGCAAGCGGCGTGTCGCCAGCACGCACTGTGTAGCGCTGCTTGTCAGGTGGCTGGCTGGGCGCTGACTGGCTGGGCGCTGACTCGCTGCGCAATTGGTCGCCGGCAAGCTCTCCAGGGACTGGACTTGCCGACTTTGCCGCTGCCCCTTCTGAACTGCCTGTGGCTTCTGAACTGCCTGTAGCTTCCTGTGCAGCTTCCGGCGCATTTTCCTCTTCATCGAGGCTCGCCGGCAGCGCGATTTCCTGCCCAATCTGAAGCAAATCGAACTCGCGCAGGCCATTGACCGCGGCAATTTCTTCCCAGGCGATGTCGTAGCGCAAAGCAATGGTGAACAGGGTGTCGCCGGCAATCACCATGTAGCGCTGTTTGCCCGCGACGGCGTTGGTGGCGTCCTCCATCGGCCCGCCGATGCCGCCGATCGAGGGCAGGCGCAGCATCTCACCGATCTGGAGGAGATCTTCTTCGCCCATATTGTTGGCAATAGCGATGTCCTGCCAGTCCAACCCGTAGCGGATCGCAATGCCCAGCAGCGTATCGCCCGGCTCGACAGTGTAGTCCATACCGCCTGCCGGCACAGTTGCGACCATTTGCGCGTCGTCAGCATTGCCTTGCGCGGCGGAGGTGACATAAACAGGCGGGCCGCCATCCGGGTTGCCAAAATCGGTGACAAAAATCCAGAAACCGTTAGAAGCAATCCCTGCGCCCACACCGATCTCATCCCAGTGACCGCCCAGAATGTTGACACGGTGGATCCAGTCGTTCATCCACCAGACAATCGCCTGGTCCGGACTGGAAACGGCGACCCAGTTTTCGCTGACGGAGCTGCTGCCATAGCCAACACGCGCCACGCGCATCTGCACGTTGCTGCCGTCACTGCCGTAGTGTCCCCAGTTGCCATTGGCGATCACGTCGTCGACATGGCGTTGGGCGGCCTGCATCAGCGCGTCATTGGCGGCCAGCGGCGGCAGCCCATAATCGCTGCGCGCCTGGTTGACATCGGCCAGGATTTGCTGCACAACGGCGCTTTGATCGGCGGGATCGGCGTTGTCCTGCGCCTGCACCGGGGCAGCGAAGGCAAATAGCGCCAACAGAACGAGTAGGGAAATGGTCTGCAACCGGACTGTGAATCCGTGTGCGATTAAACAGTTTTTCATGCTGCGCGCATCGTATCAGAAAGCGTTGCGAAGCTGCAAACGGCGAATGATGGAAAAATCGGAAAGTCGTGCAGCCTGCTGGTGCGGCGGCGGTCGGACAATGGACGCATAGCCTACGCAACCTCAACGACTTGGCGCCGGTCTGTTTGGCAAGTATACTGATTTCATCTCCCGCTACGCATTCTACCAGACATGATAGGCAAGTAATGGACTTACGAGGCGTTTTTCATCTGCAAGGCTGGCTTCTGATTTTTCTGGGTGGGGCCATGCTGCTTCCCCTTCCTTTTTCATTCTACTATCAAGCAGGCGATTGGGCGGCGCTGAGTCTGTCCGCCGCCATCACGAGTGTAACCGGTCTGGTCATGACGCGGCGCACCCGTCTGACGCGCGATGTGCGCGTGCGTGAGGGCTTCGCCATCGTCACCTTTGGCTGGCTGATGGCGTCGATGTTTGGCGCGCTGCCGTTTATGCTGTCTGGCGCAACGGCCTCCTACACTGATGCCTTCTTCGAGACTATCTCAGGGTTTACAACCACGGGCGCCACAATTTTCACCGACATTGAAGCATTGCCGCGTGGGGTGCTTTTTTGGCGCAGCCTCACCCATTGGCTGGGCGGCATGGGCATCATCCTGCTCTCGCTTGCCATTCTGCCCTTCCTGGGCGTCGGTGGGATGCAGTTATACAAAGCGGAAGTTCCTGGCCCAATTGCCGACAAGTTGACGCCGCGCGTGACTGAAACAGCCAAAATTCTGTGGGCTGTCTACATTTTGCTGTCGGCGGCGGAGACGGGTTTGCTGATGATGGGCGGGTTGGACTTGTTCGACGCATTGTGTCAGACCTTTGGCACAATGGCGACTGGCGGCTTTTCGACTAAAAACGCCAGTATCGCCGCGTTTCCCAGCCCGTTTGTGCAGTGGGTGCTGATCGTCTTCATGACCCTGGCCGGCGCTAATTTTTCGCTGCATTATCGCGTGGTGCAGCGCGGGTGGCGCGTCTATCGCGAGGATCGCGAGTTCCTGGTCTACATAGCGATCCTTGCCGGCTCCTCCGTATTGATCTATCTGCTGACGACAATGCCCACCGGACAGCACAGCGAGCTGGCCGTGCGCAACGCTGTCTTTCAGGTGGTTTCAATTCAGACGACTACAGGATTCATTACCGTTGACTACGAATTGTGGCCGTTTGCCGGCCAGATGCTGCTCCTGCTGCTGATGTTTGTGGGCGGCTCGGGCGGCTCCACCGGAGGCGGCATGAAGGTGTTGCGCATCTATTTGCTGGGGAAGTTCGTTCTGGCCGAGTTGAACCGTTTGTTGCATCCTCATGCCATCATCCCGGTGCGCGTGCGCCAACACACCATCCCGCGCGAAGTTGTGACCAACGTTCTCGGTTTTTCTGTGTTATACATCGTGATCTTTGCGCTGGGCACGCTTGCGATTGCGATGATGGGGTATGACATGCCCACCTCCTTTGGCGCGGTGGCTGCGACATTGGGCAATGTAGGCCCGGGCTTGGGTGACGTAGGCGCAGTGGACAATTACGGCGCGTTCTCGGCAGCGGGGAAATGGTTGCTTGCCTTCTTTATGCTGTTGGGGCGCCTGGAGCTATACACAGTGCTGATTCTGTTCATGCCGGCCTACTGGCGCCGGTAAAAGCTGGAGTGAGGTGCTCTCACGGCACTATCTGCCCACACGTTTTTGTTTGGGCTGGAGCGAGGGCGCGAGGCGCAGGTATGATGGAAATTCTTTACAAGGGAGGCAAAGGATGGGTCGTGAGTCTCAATATTTCACGCTGACCCTGGAGTCTCTCAGGGCTTTGGGGAGCTGGGCTGCGAATTGTGCGGAAAGGGCGCTGTGGGTGTACGAGAAACACGCCGAGTCCGATGCCCGACCCCGCGCCGCGATCGAAGGCATCCGGGAGTTCGCTGGTGGAGGAAAGCGCACGGCTCGGTTGCGCACTCTTGCCCTGGACGCGCATGCTGCGGCGCGTGAGGTTGGCGATCCCGCCGCTGCGGCTGCCGCGCGCGCCGCGGGCCTTGCAGCGGCGAGCGCCTACACGCATCCGTTGGCCGATGTCCAGCAAACGAAGCACATCGTGGGGCCAGCAGCCTATGTCGCACTGTCGCTTGAGCTCGACCACGCGGGCGATCCAGGCGTCGGTGAGGGGGAGGTTCGCTGGGCAATCGAACACGTCACCGCTGAAGTGCGCGATGTCCTGCTGCAGATGCCTGCGCGTCAAGCCGGGAACAGCCGATTGGACACGCTCTTCTATGTGCTGGATGCAGGCATCCGCAGTCGCACCTTCGAAAAATGACCTTTCCCTTCTATACCATCGGCCATTCCACGCGCACGTTTGAAGAGTTTCTGGAATTGCTGCGAGCAGCCGAAGTGACGTTGGTCGCCGATATACGATCGATCCCTAAATCTCGCACCAATCCACAATACAACACGGAGATACTGCCGGATCGCCTCGCTTCGTTCCAAATTGGCTACGAGCAGATCGCTGAACTGGGCGGGCTGCGCGGCAAGAGCAAGGGGACGCAGCCGGCCATAAACGGCTTCTGGAAAAATCAGAGCTTTCACAACTATGCCGACTATGCGCTGACCGCGTCGTTCCACGCTGGCCTGGAGCGGCTGATCACGCTGGGGCGGAGCAGGCGATGCGTCATGATGTGCTCCGAAGCGGTCTGGTGGCGCTGCCATCGGCGGATCGTTGCGGATTATCTTATTGCTCGTGGCGAGAAAGTCTTTCATTTAATGGGCAAGGATGGCATCGTCCCAGCGCACCTGACGCCCGGCGCGCTGGTTCAGGAGAATGGCGCGGTGATCTACCCCGCTCAGGAGTAGGAGAGAAAAAGGGCCAGACGCAAGTGAACGCCAGCGCGATCGCCTACTATCGCTACATGAAGATGACGCGCACGCCCTTCTTTCTGACCAACAACTTGGTCGCAGTGATCACCGATGCCGTCGTGACCGGTGGAGGGCAGGTCTACGAAATGCGCTATGCTGACATCCTGGTCAAGGTTGACGGTCAGTGGAAGTTTCAGACCATGGTGCAAGGTGGCTGGGGCGACATGCTCAAGTCCCAACATGCTTGATGGCCAAATCGCGATGAGGGCAATCTTCCAGAAAGCTGCGCAGCTTCCTGGAAGATTGCAGACCAGCATGAATTTACAATCTAGCGATCAGTAGACATTCCCGTTCAACAGAAAAGGCTGCTCAGTCCGCAAACGCCAGGTCGGCTTTGACCTTACCGTTGCTGCGCCCGTCCGCGGGCCGCGCCTCGACAGACGCGTCCGCTTCCGCCAGCAGCGTGGCGAGTTCATCCACCTGGCCGACAACTTCCTGGCGGAACTGCTGCGTGTACAGGCGATGATAGTGCCCGCCCAGCTTGAGCAGTTCGCGGTGCGTGCCCATCTCCTTGATGCGCCCATCCTCGATGACCAGAATGCGCGTGGCGTTGCGGATGGTCGAGAGACGATGCGCAATCACAAAGCTGGTGCATTCGCTCATCAGCGTGTCCATACCCTGCTGGATCAAGCCCTCGGTGAGCGTGTCTACACTGGCGGTCGCTTCATCCATGATGAAGATGTCGGGTTGCGCCAGCACCGCGCGCGCCAGACTCAGCAGTTGTTTCTGACCGGTGGAAAGCAGCACGCCGCCTTCGCCGACCTGCTCCTCGTAGCCTTTTTCCAGTTCCTTGACAAAGACATGCGCGCCGGCCAGCTTGGCAGCGTCCTCCACCGCTTCATCGCTGGCGTCCAGCCGGCCGTAGCGGATGTTCTCCCGGATCGTGCCGGAAAAGAGGTGTGGCGTCTGGAGCACCATGCCAATGCGCGACTGGATGGCGTGCTGCGTCAGGTCCGTGTAGTCGTGCCCGCTCAGCACGATGCGACCGCCTGTCGGCTCAAAGAAGCGGCAGAGCAAGTTGACGATCGTGCTCTTGCCGCCGCCTGTCGGCCCGACCAGCGCGATGGTCTCGCCGTGCTTGACATGCAGGTTGAAGTCGCTCAGGATCGGTTTGCCTGCCTCATACTGGAAGTCCACATGATCGAAGATAATGTCGCCGCTCAGATTTTCCACGTCATGCGCAGTCGGTTTGTCGACGATGTCAGGCACGGCGTCGATCAGCGAGAAGATGCGCTCGCCCGACGCGATGGCCTGCTGCATCTCGGCAAAGACGCGCGCCATTTCCTGCACCGGCCACACCATGAAGAGCACATAGGAGATGAAGGCGTACATGCCGCCCACGCTCAACCCATCGCTCGACGCGGTGACGCCGGCGTAAGTCACGATGCTGGCGATCGCCAGCGACGAGATCAGCTGCACGGTCGGCAGGAAGAGCGCCGAGTACCACGCCGCGCGATAGCCGGCGCGGTACATCTCGCCTGTCAGCTTGCCAAACTCCCGCAGATTTGTCTGCTCGCGGTCAAGCGCCTTGATCACCCGCACGCCCGTGATCGTCTCATTGTACGCGCCAGTGATCTTGGAATTGACCTTGCGCACTTCACGATACTGCACGATGATGCGGCGCTGAAAGTAGATTGCCACGCCGATGATGATCGGCACGATCGCCATCACAATCAGCGTCAGTTGCCCGGAGATCTGCGACATGAAGAGGAGCGCCGTAATAATATTGAACGACGACCATGTCACGTCGAGCAGCCCCCAGGTCACCAGTTCGGCCACGCGGTCGGTGTCCGAGGTGACGCGGCTGATGATCCATCCTACTGGCATGCGGTTGTAGTAAGTCAGCGACAGCGCCTGCAAGTGATTGAACAACCGCTGACGCAGGTCATAGCGGATGCGCTCGCCTAGCAGCCCGGCCAGGTAGATGAAGACAAAGACAGCGCACGCCTGAATGATGATCAGCGCCGCGTACTGCTCGACGATCTGGACGAGCACATCCCAGTTGCCGGCGCTGATGCCTTCATCCACCATCCGTTTGCTGAGATAGGTGAAGTATGAATCCAGCCCCGAAACCATCAGCACCGCGGTGAGAAAGCCCACCACCCACAAAGCATAGGGGCGCAACAAACTCACCAGGCGACGCACCGTCTGGCCGCTGAAGGTTGCGTCGAATTCTTCTTCTTCGAGTTCAATAGGCTCAGACATTGCTCAGTTCCTCCTCCAATTCCGCTTCCAGGCGCGTCTGCGCCAGATAGATGCGGCGATAAATTCCTTCTTGTTCGACCAGCGTCTCATGTGTGCCACGCTGCACGATGCGGCCATGTTCCAGCACCAGGATCAGGTCGGCTTCCATCACGCTCTGGATGCGATGGGCGATGATAAAGGTCGTGCGCCCCTGCATCAGCCGGCTCAGCGCCTGGCGGATCTCAGCTTCCGTCTCGAAATCGACCGCCGATGTGGAGTCGTCCAGGATCAGGAGGCGCGGATCCTTGAGCAAGGTGCGGGCGATGGCGACGCGCTGCTTCTGCCCACCCGACAAGGTGATGCCGCGCTCGCCAACGAGTGTGTCGTAGCCGTGCGGCAGCTTGTTCAGGATTACATCGTGGATGGCCGCTGCACGCGCTGTCTCTTCCACCTCTGCGTCCGGCACGTCACGCGTCACGCCATAGGTGATGTTGTCGCGCACGGTGCGGCTGAAGAGAAACGGCTCCTGCTCCACGATGCCGATCTGCCGGCGCAACGCATGGCGCGGATATTCCTTGAGTTCGACGCCGTCGAGCAGGATGCGCCCGCTGGTGTACTCGTAGAAGCGCGGCAGCAGGTTGACGAGCGACGACTTGCCCGAGCCCGTGCCGCCGATCAGCGCTACTGATTGTCCCGGTTTCACCGTAAAGGAGACGCCGTGCAGCGCCGAACGATCCGTGCCGGCATAGGCAAAGTGCACATCCTCGAAGATCAACTCGCCAGTGACCGGTCTCTCGCCATCCACGCTGCCTTCCACGACCGGCTCGCGCGCTTCCTTGACGACTTCCGACACGCGGCCAAAGGAGACCAGACTCTCGGACATCTGCACAATCAAGCGCCCCAGGTTGCGCAGCGGCCAGATGATCCAGACGACGAGGCCGGCGTAGGCCACGTAGGCGCCGACAGTGATCTCGCCATTGATGGTCATCCAGCCGGCAAACAGGAAGCCGCCCAGCATCTGCGCCGCGCACAGGATGTCAGTGATCGGCCAGAAGAGCGCGTGCATCAGCAACAGATAGCGGCCGCGCGCATATTTTTTCTTGTTCTCGACATCAAACTTGTCCTCTTCATATTCCTGGCGGGCAAAGGCTTTTACCACGCGCACGCCGCTCAGGTTTTCCTGCAACGTGCTGGAGAGCTTGGCTTCCTGCTCCTGATAGGCCTCGTATGCCTTTTCGACGCGGCGGAAGAAGAAGAGCGAGATCACCATGACGATCGGCACGATAATGATCGAGAACCACGCCAGCCGCCAGTCCAGCAAGTAGATCGCGGCGAAGTTCACGATGAAGAGCATGACAATGCGTCCGGCTTCGATCGCCTGGTCGGCAAAGAAGCGCCGAATCGTGTCGATGTCCGACGTGGCGCGCTGGATCAGCTCACCGGTCTGCGTTTTGTCGTGATACGTGAAGCTCAGCCGCTGGATATGGTCGTAGAGATATTCACGGAGGCGCTTGGCGATGCCTTCCGCGGTTTTGGCGGCCAGTCGCCGGCTGTTAAAGGTGGAGAACGCCTGGACGACGGCCAGCCCCAGAAAGCCAGCCACATAGACGGCCAGATGGATGTCGCGTGCACCGGCCAGCATATAATGGTCGACAAAGTTGGCCAGCAACAAGAAGGTCACGGTGTTCATAATGGCTGCAATGCCCATGCTCGCCGTCGAGACCAGATACTTGCCGCGGAATCCGGTCATCAGCACCCAGAAGCCATGCAGCTTGCCGATGCCGATCGTCTGTTTGAGGTCGAACTCTGGTTGTGTTGTTGATTGCGCTGTTGTATTGATCATTGTTTCTCTCTCCATGACACAAGCGGCGCCGCTGATTGGCTTATGCAATCAGCAGATAGACGCCACCCGATCGCGTTTCTGATGTCTCGCCCCACCACGCACCACTGCCTTCTTCATCATCAGGGGTCTCATCATCGATCCCTGTGAACGGTGCGTCCCTGCCAAGCTGCGTTCCCGTCTTTTCCCGTGCACACGACAAGTTGCCTGCCTCATCCTCGGTCACAAGGGGGGCGCCAGGCCAGCGCACCGGGCTATCTGATTTTGACTCACGCAGTGCCCGCTCCGTCGGGGCTTCCTTTGTCTCGCATTCGCTTTTCATCTCGCCCTCACCATCCATAACAACGGTCTGTACAACTTTCTGTAACAAAAAAATGCAGGCATCTGGAGCAATGTCCGATGCCTGCACAGGCTGACTGTTTTCTCGTACGCCGTACAATGACAAGCACGTCACTATACAGAGCCAAGACAAACAAAAGGCCGCAAGCACCGGTGTGGTGCGTGCGGCCCGTAACTAACTTTACAGTTTAGTTATGGGTGACAGACGCACCACTCCCTTTGCGCAGAAATCCACCACCGGCGATCGATGTGAGTAGGATTTTGTGGAAGAGCATAACCATTGTGCGTCCGTTCCTTTCTGTGGTTATGGGCGCGAGCACCTCTCGCGCAAGAGACAATCTAGCACAGTGCGCGGGCGTTTGTCAAGCGCTGCGCAGAACAAATTTTTTCACGATGGATGGCTTTACAATTCCACCGTCGTCCCCAATTCGACCACGCGGTCGGGCGGCAGCGAGAAAAAGTTGGCGGCGTTGGTGGCGTTGCGACTCATCACCACAAAAAGCTTTTCACGCCACGGCGCCATGCCCGGGCGCGCCGTGGCCAGCAGGCGTTCACTGCCCAGGAAAAAGCTGACTTCGTCCAGGTCGAGGGAAAGCCCGTGCGCGTCGGCCAGCGCCAGATCGCGGAACACGTTGCTCGTCTCCATAAAGCCATAGTGGAGCGTCATGCGGTAGAACCCGTGCCCGATGTCCTGGATTGACATACGGTGATCGTGCGGGACGCGCGGCACTTCATACGTGCTGACAGAGAGCAGCACCACGCGTGCGTGGAGCACTTTGTTATGGCGCAAGTTGTGGATCAAAGCCGGCGGCGTGCCGTCCGGGTCGCTGTACATGAAGATCGCGGTGCCCGACACGCGCACCAGCTTGTCAAAATCCAAATGTTCGACAAAATCGCTGAAGCGGCGCGTACCTGCCTTCAGTCGCTGGCTGAGCAACGAACGTCCCTGTCGCCACGTCGTCATCATGATCA
This sequence comes from Caldilineaceae bacterium, assembly GCA_014879855.1. Lineage (GTDB taxonomy): Bacteria > Chloroflexota > Anaerolineae > Caldilineales > Caldilineaceae > Caldilinea. The sequence goes on from JACSRH010000119.1 coordinate 13,864, forward strand.
TGACGGCGACGCCAATGGTCAACGGGAACCAGCCGCCGGCGGGGATCTTGACCAGGTTGGCGCCCCAGAACGCGACATCAATCACGAGAAAAAAGATCGTCGAGCCCAACGCCGCCCACAGCGGCCAGCGCCAGCGCGTGCGCTCCACGCGGAAAAGGAGCAATGTCGTGATCACCATGGTGGTGGTGACGGCCACGCCATAGGCAGCGGCCAGATTGCTCGATGAGCCAAAGGCAAGCACCAGCAACACGCACGCAATCATCAGCACCCAGTTGACTGCTGCGATGTAGATCTGTCCCATTTCTTTGGCCGATGTGTGAAGGATGGGCACGCGCGGCAGATAGCCAAGCTGCACTGCCTGCATTGTCAACGAGAACGCGCCTGTGATCAGCGCCTGCGAAGCGATGACGGTGGCAGCGGTGGCAATGATCACCAGCGGGATCAGCGCCCAGCTTGGCGCCATCTGGTAGAAAGGATTTTCCACCGCTTCGGGGTGTTGCAGCAGCAACGCGCCCTGCCCAAAGTAGTTGAGCAACAGCGCCGGCAGCACGATGGCAAACCAGGCCAGGCGAATAGGCGATTTGCCAAAATGCCCCATGTCGGCGTAGAGCGCCTCGCCGCCGGTCACGACCAGAAAGACCGACCCCAACACCAGGAAGCCGCGCCAGCCATTGAGCCAGAAGAATTCAAACCCATAATAAGGGTTGATCGCCGCCAGAACGCTTGGCTGGCGCACGATCCAACCGAGACCCAGCACCGCGAGCACCGCAAACCAGAGGAGCGTGATCGGACCAAAAATACGCCCTACGCGTTCGGTGCCGCGACTTTGGAACATGAAAAGCCCTACCAGGATGACGATCGTGATCGGCACAATATAGGGGTTGAAGAAGGGCGTTGCTATGCCCAAGCCCTCCACCGCCGAAAGCACCGAGATCGCTGGGGTGATCATGCCGTCGCCATAGAGCAGCGCCGTGCCAAACAATCCTAGCATTACCAGCGTCCAACGCCAGGTGCCGGTGATCATCACCCGGCGTTTGGCCCCGATCAACGCGGTCAACGCCAGAATGCCGCCTTCGCCGTGGTTGTCGGCGCGCATCACAAAAACCAGATACTTGACCGAGATCACTAGAATCAGCGCCCAGAAGATCAACGAAAGCACGCCAAGAATATTATTTGCCGAAGGTGGAATGCCATAGCTGTCGTGGAAGGATTCGCGGAACGCATAGAGCGGGCTGGTGCCGATGTCGCCGTAGACGACGCCCAGCGCGCCCAACGCCAGATAGTATAAGTGCTTCCCGCGCGGCGCCTCATGGGCGACGGGGGCAAAATCAAACGGTGATTGCTGGTTATCAAGTTCAGTCATAGGATAGGATTCGCTCTGTGTACGGATTTGTGATTTGGCCTTGACCGAGGCTGCTTTTTCTGCAAGTCGCCAGAAGAACAGACGCGACGTTTATAAGTCAGGTCGATCTACATAACTTCTGAGCGCATATTTTTAAGCTAACATAGCCCCGGGTTTTGATCAACTCATCTCATACGAAACGTACAAGATGCCTTTGCTCCATTGCTCTAATGCTTTGTCCAGATCCTCCGGCGTGGTGAAGCCGCGCACGGTTTCCAGAAAAGTGCGAACATCTGGAGTCAGGCTGCGCAATTCCTCCAGTTTAGGCCCGATGGGGCTGGTGGCCGCGGCGCTGGCGCCGTAACTGCCGTGAAAGGCAAAGTAGGCCTGGTTGAGGGTGCGGATCGCGTAGCCATTTTCGACAAAGAGCAGCCGGCGGATTTCCATGTACTCTTCAGCATCCTCCACCCGTCCCAGCGCGAGAAACTGGTCGACGATTTCGCGCGTGTGACGCATCTCTTTGCGGAAGTCAAAAGCAGGGGGCGCTGTCTCACCGGCATCAATGGCAGCTGCACGCGCGGCAAGATCTTGCGCAATTTCCGGATAGTGAAGCGCCAGCACGCGCTCTCCGATTTCATCGCCAACAATGTCGGCGACTGTCTCGTTGAGAATCGTCAGATCGGAGGTGGTGCTGTAATTGAGGCCAAGCGGAAAGAGGGTCAGATAGTTGTGCACCCATTCGTGCGCCACCGTGGAGAGCACCCATGCCAACGGCGCGCGGTCGATGACCAACGTCGGATAAGCGCCCAACCCACCAATATTAGTGATATAGGCGCTCAGGTCATTTTCCTGACGGATCGCCTGTTCGATCCGCTCGCGTTCGGCGACTGGCACACCCGGCTGGAGCATCGTATAATGCGCCGATGTGATGCGTGCACGTGGACTGACGACCATTTTCATGGGCGGCTCACTAAAGGTGAACCAGACTGGCGGAAACGCATTGCCAAACCACGTGATGCCTTCCTCGACTAATGCCGCGCCAACCTGTCCTTCTAAAATGGCCTCGGCCGCCGGGCGCGCGGCGTCCTGTTCAGTGCGCAGCGCGTCGATCTGCTGTTGCAGCGATATACTCTCTGCGGTGGCAGCGTCGCCTGTTTCCCTAGCTCCCGCTTCACTGGCCCCCGCTCCACTGGCCCCCGCTCCACTGCTAGCACGCTCACTGTAAATGCGTTCGACCTGCGCTTCCAGCGCGCGGATCTCCTCTGCGCGGGTCAGGTAGCGCTGCACAAGCGTTGCCTGGTCAGTTGACGTCAGCCCGGCTGCCGGCTGGTGAAATTGTTCGCTCACCTTCCGGCCAACCGCTGTAAACTCCCACGCGATCAAATCCCACATCCACGCGTCCACTTTGGCATCGAGGCTGTAGCGTAGCTGTGTGAAGCTATCGACATTGGCGCTACCCAACAGCGCCAATGCCACCACCACGGCCGCGGCCAGGTTGGTGATCTGGCGGATGCGCACGCGCCAACCGCGCCGGCTGCCTCCTCTCACCTCATTTCCCATTTTGCCGATCGCAAGCTCCGGCGTTGGTTGCATTCTCATCGTGACGTGTAGTATAGCAGAACCATGCTTTAACCAGACTGGCTTGTAATCTTTCGTGCTCACCATCGCTGGGGCTGATTTCCCCTACCTCACCATTGTGCTGGCAGCGCGCGGGCAGAGATAATCGTGGCCCATGTGTTACACTAGTGGCTGACAGAGCACACTGTTTGCACCAACTATTTGTCCTTTATGGCAGACCAGCCGATCCATGTCACAGCTTGCTTTATTGTCTGAAGCCACCGAACCTGAAACCGCCAGAACCAATGCGACCGCCAACCGGCTGGGCGTGGACGACCGCGCGGTGCATGATTGGCACCGCTTTGTGCTTTCCTTTCCGCCCCATGTGGAAGCAAAATTGCAGGGGCTGGCCGCGGTTGGCATCGAGGCCGATGCACTGGCGCACTTTGCCGGCAGCGTCAAGACCGATTGGTCGGTCGATCCTGCTGCGCTGCTGCGCTGTTATTGCTAGAACAGATCGACCATGCAGAAATTCAAGCGTTGGCTGCCGAAATTGAGCGCTGCCGGGTGGAGTTGGGGAAGACCTCGGGATTTGAGCGCCTTTACGCGCGCGTCACACGCCTCTACTTTGGCGGCATGGCGCGTCATTTGGCGGAGTTGCGTCCATTCTTGAAGCCAGGCGCTCAGCTCGGTTACGTGGTAGGCGATCAGGCTTCCTATTTACAGGTCCTGATCCAGACCGGGCGGCTTTTGAGCGAAATTGCGACCACACTTGGATACGAAGTAGTCAGGATCGATCTGTTTCGTACGCGGCTTGCCACTGCCACCAGACAGCAACTGCGCGAAGAGGTCGTGGTGCTGCGCTGGCCAGGAGGGCGTAAGACAAGCTGGTCACTATCGGCTGGTCTCCCGTGCTGAATTGACTCCGGAAGAAGTTGCCGCCTATCAGGTGCGACCTGAGCAAACTTGAGTAGCAGCAGGATAAAATTATGCAACAAATCGTGGTTCATATACGGGATAAAGAGAAGGCGAAGGTGCTGCTTGCTCTGTTGACTGCATTGGATTTTGTTGACTCAGTCAAAACCAGTGAAGCAGAAGACGTTCAGATTGACGCTGCGGATAACGAGGAGTCTTCAGACTTTTTTTGTTGGCAGGCCTTTGGCAGGATAGAGAAGTAACGCTAGAGTCACTTCGCCGCAAAGCATGGCCCAGGCAAAACTCATGATTTTGTGCGACACCAATATACTATTGAATTGGAGGCTTATTCACTGAGTCACAAGTTGAATTTACCTGATGCTCTGATTGCTGCAACTGCTCTCGTTCATAATCTGGAGCTTTACACCTTGAATACAAAAGACTTTCGGTCCATTTTCGGCTTACAACTTTATCAGCCAATGAGTTATTAGAGTTGGATCACTAATGGGTCCTCTCCACGGCCTCAAAATCATCGAATTCGCCGGCATCGGCCCCGGCCCTTTTGCCGCCATGCTCTTTGCCGACATGGGCGCCGAAGTGGTGCGCATCGAGCGCAAGTCCGCGGCGCGCCGATCGTTGAGCCTGCTGAGCCTCGGCCCGCTGGATGTTGCCAGCCGCGGCCGGCGCAGCGTCGCACTCGATGTCAAGCGCGCCGAAGGTCGCGACGCCGCGCGGCGCCTGATCGACCAGGCCGACGCGCTCATCGAAGGCTTTCGCCCCGGCGTGATGGAACGGCTGGGGCTGGGGCCAGAGCTCTGCCTGACGCGCAACCCCAGGCTGGTCTATGGCCGCATGACCGGCTGGGGACAGGAGGGCCCGCTCGCGCACAGCGCCGGCCACGACATCACCTACATTGCGCTCAGCGGCGCGCTGCACGCCATCGGCGCGCCGGAGCAGCCGCTGCCGCCGCTCAACCTCGTCGGCGACCTTGGCGGCGGCGCCATGATGCTGGCCTGGGGCATGATGGCCGCGCTCTGGGAGGCGCAGCGCTCCGGGCAGGGACAGGTCGTCGACGCGGCCATGACCGACGGCGCGGCTTATCTGATGGCGATGCTCTACGGCGTCAAGGCGACGGGACTGTGGAGCAACCAGCGCGGCGCCAACCTGCTCGACGGCGGCGCATTTTTCTACGGGACGTATGCGTGCAGCGACGGCAAGTTCGTGGCGATCGGCCCGATCGAGCCGCACTTTTACGCGCTCTTTTGCGAAAAGATGGGGATCAACGACCCCGACCTGGCCGAGCACTACGACCCATCCGCGTGGCCGCAACAGCGCGCAAAGCTGGCTGACATTTTCCGCACGCGCACGCGTGACGCATGGTGCGCGCTGCTTGAAGGCACGGATGCCTGCGTCGCGCCCGTGCTCGATATGGACGAAGCGCCGGAGCATCCCCACAATCGCGCCCGCGCCACCTTTGTTACGGTGGACGATGTGGTGCAGCCCGCGCCAGCCCCACGCCTGAGCCGCACGCCAGCCGCCATCCAGAGCGCGCCGCCCACACCCGGCGCCGACACCGAAGCCGTGTTGCTGGGGTGGGGCTTCTGCCAAACCGAGGTGGAAGCATTGCGTACAGCCGGTGCGATCGAATAAAGTTTGCAAAAATGCTGGCCAAACAAAATCGGCGCCCCGCCAGGGCGCCGATTTGAAACTGGTTTGAAATAGTCGCTGTGCACTTGTTTGTCAGTCGGAGCCGACCCGCTGACTTTGCGTCAGCGGCGGATCCTCCGGTCGATACCACGGCGTACCCAGCAGCGGCAGCAGCCAGCGATCCAGACCGAGCCAGCCTGCATTTTTCCACGCCAGGATGATCAGCATTGCCAGCACCAGCAGGAAGCCATTGGTGCTCGCCGAACCCGCCATGATGAAATTCCAATTCATGGTGGCGCCAAAGAAGGCGGCAATGCCGGTCAGTGCACCCACGATCAGCGCAATGCCGATCAGCGTCTCGCCCCACATGATCACATCCGCAAACCAGGTGTACCAGCCATTGTCGAGCATAAACTGAATGAAGTCACGATACCAGCCGTAGGCGATCGGGGGGCGACCCTGCTCCGGTATCTGCGCAGCGTTGGTCCAGAAGCCTTTGAGCGCTTCACCACTGGCCCACTCACCGCCGCTGATCTTGCCCCACCCCGACTCAAGCCACTGCCAGCCCAGGAACACACGCACGATCAGCCACACCCACGCCATCTTTGTCGAGGCAAAAAGGAAGCGTGCAAGCGGCGGGTCAGGGATGATGATCTCGCCACGTCGATTGACAATAGTTTCAGGCGTCATAAAATTTTCTCCTTAAAGTTCAACTGCAACGATAACCGATCTTCGCGCATCATGGTCTAGCTGGCGGTAAGCTTTGCTCAGTTTGCGGTGCCCGGTGTGCAGCCGTTTCCGGGTGTACTTCAAGTTGGGGCGCGCATTACGTCCCCGGCACTGTGCAGCAGCAGACGGGACGACCAAAATGTTCGTGCACAGCGCCGGGGACGTTGTTTGC
>JACSRH010000111.1 GCA_014879855.1 Caldilineaceae bacterium
TGACGCAGGCGCAGGTGGCCGATACGCTGGCGGCGGTGGAGCAGTCGTCCGTCACACTTCATCGCGCGCAAGGACGGGCATCCAGCCGCGCTGGATGCCCGTCCTTGCGCGCCTGAAGTGTGACGGACGACTGCTCCACCGCCGCCAGCGTATCGGCCACCTGCGCCTGCGTCAGCGGGACAGGCGCCAGCAGCGTTCTATTTTCTCCCGGCTGAGTAGCCATCTGCCGGCAAGGCAGCGCACAGTATCCCCTGGCTCTACCCGCGCCTTCTATCTCGATCTATGGACAAATGGCACTCTGTGCGCGAAGGTGAGAACGTGGCCCCGAAGAAGGCGGGAAGAGTCAACCCGTTGCTTTGCACAGCGGAGGGACCACACGGGAAAGCAGTAGCCAAATCTATGTCTGCACAGCTTTGTCTGCTACAGGACGTTGGATCTGCACAGGACGTTGGAGATGCAGACTTTCAGGTAGTTGGATGCATAAAAGGAGAAGAACATGGCAATCGCAAAGGTCATTGAAGTATTGGCGCAGTCGGACAAGAGTTGGGATGACGCGGCCCAGCAGGCGCTCACCGAAGCGTCGAAAACGGTGCGCAATATCCAGTCAATCTACGTCAAGGAGTTTCAGGCAATCGTCGAGAACGACAAGATCACCCAGTACCGCCTCAACGCCAAGATCACATTCCTGGTGGATGGGAGCAACCAGGGACAAATGTAATTTTACTGCGCGGGCAGGATATGGCGCCTGATGGGATCGGTGCACATCCGTCTGATCCGCGTCATCAGTGTTCCATTCCCCGCTGAATCGTTTTCTTGTTCGGGCGCGAAAACATGCTGAAAAGTCTCTGTTTTTGCGCCCGCTGCTTTTCTATCTGCTGCCTCCCCTCGCATAGACATTCTGACCTGAGGAGTGCGCCCTGTTTGTCATGCGCATCATCCGACAGGCGCACACACGGTGCAAGCGCCGCGCCCGCTTTTATGGGGTTATTCGCCCCTCTCACCTCCCTTCGGTATAGTCGGCAAGCCGTCCACCCCAAGCGCCGCGCATCGACGCTTGCACTGCAATGGCCGATCTGTGCGGCAAGACGTTTGATCAGTGCGACGCACGCCGGTGCTGAGCCAGAAGCCCGGGACGTCATCTAGATGAGCCGGTGAGCTGGTGAGTTGTGGCCATCCCCTGTACAATCAAAAGCCATTTTGATCTTTGACAGTCCTTGTTCTGCACGTGAATGGTGGAGGAGATCTGTCTTGCCAACCTTTGAGTTACTCCCGCTGGTGACGCCGCGCCTGGTTTTGCGCCCGCTGGGCGAGGCGGACGCACCGGCTTTTTTCGCTATCTTCTCCGACCCGGCGGTGATGCGCTTCTGGAGTTCGCCGCCGTTGAGCGAAGTGGCGCAGGCGCGCGAGAGCGTTCTGCAAATCGAAGCGGGCTATCGCTGCGGCGACTTTCTCCAGCTTGGCCTCGAACGCCAGAGCGACGCCGCGCTCATCGGGACATGCACGCTCTTCAGCTTTCACGCGGCTTCACGCCGCGCCGAGATGGGCTATGCGCTGGGGCGGCCTTTCTGGGGCGCCGGCTATATGCACGAGGCGCTGACCGCGCTGGTCACCTATGCGTTCGGCGTGCTCAACCTGCACCGGCTGGAAGCCGACATCGACCCGCGCAACCGCGCCTCTGCGCGCACGCTGGAGCGGCTCGGCTTTCAGCAGGAAGGTTATTTGCGCGAGCGCTGGATTGTCGGCGAGGAGATTTCGGATACGGCGTGGTACGGTTTGCTCTGCTGGGAGTGGCAGAACAGCGCGCCATGAGGCGCTTATGTTGGCTCAATGCCGCCGCGCAAAAACGTGGCGACCAACTGAAGCGCCGCGCACCTTCCATCAATTGCAAGCAACCAACCTGACAAAGCCGCCGGCCTGTGGTTCAATCCAGCACATGACGGACGATCTTTTGCGACTGACGCCCAGCGGCCTCTATTGTGCCGCGGGCGACTTCTACATCGACCCGTGGCAGCCGGTCGAGCGCGCCGTGATCACCCATGCCCACGCCGACCATGCGCGCCCCGGCTCGCAGCGCTACCTGACCACGCCCACCGGCGCGCCGGTGCTGGCGCCGCGGCTTGACCCGGGCGCATCGATCCGCACGCTGGCCTACGGCGAGCGTCTCACGCTGCACGATGTTACACTCTCGCTGCACCCGGCAGGCCACCTGCTCGGCTCGGCGCAGGTGCGGGTGGAGCACAAGGGCGAGGTCTGGGTCGTCAGCGGCGACTACAAGCTCGAACCCGATCAAACGTGCGAGCCATTCGAGCCGGTGCGCTGCCACACCTTCATCACCGAATCGACCTTTGGCCTGCCCATCTATCGCTGGCAGCCGCAGGCGGAGGTCTTTGCCGAGATCAACGAATGGTGGCGCGCTAATCAGGCGGCGGGCCGCACCAGCGTGCTCTACGCCTACGCGCTGGGCAAGGCGCAGCGACTGCTGGCGGGGATCGATCCGGCCATCGGCCCGATCCTGGTGCACGGCGCAGTGCTGCCCTTTGTGCAGCGCTATCGCGACGCCGGCATTGACCAGCCCGATGTGCTCTACGCCAACGGAGAGAATGCGCGCGCCCACCGCGGCCGTGCGCTGGTGGTGGCGCCCCCTTCCGCGGGCGGGATGGCCGGTTGGCTGCGCAAGTTTGGGCCGGCCTCGCAAGCCTTCGCCTCCGGCTGGATGACGATCCGCGGGGCGCGGCGGCGGCGCGCCATCGATCGCGGCTTCGTCCTCTCCGACCATGCCGACTGGCCGGGGCTGCTCGCCGCGATCCGCGCCACGGGGGCCGCACGCATCGGCGTCACGCACGGCTACACTGGCCAGATGGTGCGCTACCTGCGCGAGCAGGGCTGGCAGGCGGAGGTGATTCCGACGCGCTTTGAGGGCGAACCCGATGCAGAAATCGGCGATGCCGGGCCAGCCGATGCCGAGGAGCGTGCATCCGGGGAGGTTGATTGACGGATGTGTCTCAATTTTTGGCGAGGAAGAACCCCGCCGCTGCGAGCGGCGGCTACGGGAGAAAATGCCTCATTCGTAGGTGCGGCTCGCAACCGCACGGTCTTGCTACTGAACCGTCTCTGAGAGCGAAAGCGATGCGACTCTTTACACAGTTGTACACAGAGTTAGACGAAACCAACCGCACCGGCGAGAAAGTCGCCGCGCTGGTGCGCTACTTTGCTGCGGCGCCCGCCGCGGATGCTGCGTGGGCGCTCTATTTCTTGACCGGGCAACGCTTCAAACGGGTGATGTCGGCCACACTGCTGCGCACCTGGGTGGCGGAGGAAGCCGGTCTGCCGCGCTGGCTGGTCGAGGAATCCTACGACGCGGTGGGGGATGTGGCCGAAACGCTGGCGCTGCTCCTGCCCGAGCAGGGGGACGGCAGCGACCTGCCGCTGCACCGCATCGTGGAGGAACGGATTGCTCCGCTGCGCACGCTGGATGAGGCTGGTCAGCGCGCGCTGGTCACGCGCACGTGGGCGGAGATGACGACGCCGCAGCGCTTTGTCTGGCACAAGCTGATCACCGGCAGCTTCCGCGTCGGCGTGGGGCGCACGCTGGTCGTGCGGGCACTGGCGCAGGTGGCCGGCATTGACCCGGCGGTGATGGCGCACCGCATCATGGGCGCGTGGGAGCCGACCGCGGCTGATTTCCGCGCGCTGCTCGACCCGGACACGCAGCAGGCCGATCACAGCCAACCCTATCCTTTTTATCTGGCCTATCCGCTGGAGGGCGCGGTCGAGTCGCTGGGGCCGCGCGACGCGTGGCAGATCGAATGGAAGTGGGACGGCATCCGCGCCCAGGTGATCAAGCGCCAGGGCGATGTGCTCGTCTGGACGCGCGGCGAGGATCTGGTGACGGACAGCTATCCCGAAATGCAGGCGCTGGGTGCGGTGCTGCCCGATGGCGTCGTGCTGGACGGCGAACTCCTGGTCTGGCAGGAGGGCGCGCCGCTGCCCTTCAACGTGCTTCAGCAGCGGCTGGGGCGCAAGCAGATCAGCGCGCGGCTGCTCAAGGAAGCGCCGGTCATCCTCATGACCTACGACCTGCTCGAGGTGGCGGGCGCCGACCTGCGCGCCTTGCCCCTGGCGGCGCGCCGCGCGCGTCTGGAGCAGTTGGCGGCCACCCTGCCCGCGGACGCGGCCTTTGCCCTCTCACCGATTGTCGCTGCCCCGGCGTGGGAGGCGGTGGCTGCGCTGCGGGAAGCGTCGCGCGAGCGCGGCGCGGAAGGCTTCATGCTCAAGCGGCTGGCGTCGTCCTACGGCGTGGGCCGCGTCAAAGGCGACTGGTGGAAGTGGAAGATCGATCCCTTCACCGTGGATGCGGTGATGATCTACGCGCAGCGCGGCCACGGTCGCCGCGCCTCGCTCTACACCGACTACACCTTTGGCGTGTGGGAGGGCGACGAACTGACACCGATCGCCAAGGCCTACTCCGGGCTGACCGACGAGGAGATCCGGCAGGTGGACGCGTTTGTGCGCGGCCACACGACCGAACGCTTTGGCCCAGTGCGCGCAGTCAAGCCGGAACTCGTCTTTGAACTGGCCTTTGAGGGCATCCAGGCGTCGAGCCGGCACAAGTCTGGCATTGCGCTGCGCTTCCCGCGTATGGCGCGCTGGCGGCGCGACAAGCAGCCGGCCGACGCAGACACGCTGGCGACGCTGCAAAGCCTGCTGGAGTCGGTAAGCAGATGACAACTGTAGCCTCGCATCACGTCAAAACCATCGAACTGGTTGACGCGTTCTATGCCGCGCGCGGTTGGACGCCCTTCCCCTTTCAGCACGCGGCCTGGGATGCCTACCAGGCAGGCGCCAGCGGGTTGATCCACGCGCCGACGGGAATGGGCAAGTCCTACGCGGCGTGGCTGGGGCCGCTGATGGCGTGGATCGACGCGCACCCGGAGCCGGCGACCTGGGCGAAGCTGCCGGCGCCGCCGCTGACCGTGCTCTGGATCACGCCGCTGCGCGCGCTGGCGACCGACACCACGGCGACATTGCAAGCCGCGGTCGCCGAGCTGAGGTTGCCGTGGACGGTGGAGAAGCGCACGGGCGACACCGCGTCGAGCGCCAAGGCGCGCCAGCGCCAGAAGCCGCCCACTGCGCTGGTCACGACGCCGGAGAGCCTGTCGCTGCTGCTTTCCTACCCGGAGAGCGAAGCGTTTTTTCGCCACCTTCAGTGTGTGGTCGTCGACGAGTGGCACGAGCTGCTGGGCAGCAAGCGCGGCGTGCAGACCGAGTTGGGGCTGGCGCGGCTGCGCCATTGGCGACCGGCGCTGCGTGTGTGGGGTCTTTCCGCGACGCTGGGCAACCTCGACGAGGCGCTGGCGGTGTTGGTAGGCGTCCCCCGTGCAGAGGCGCCCCCGCCCCGTTTGATCGCAGGCGAAGCGCCCAAGGAGCTGCGCATCGACACGCTGATCCCGGCGACGATGGAGCGCTTTCCGTGGGCCGGTCATCTTGGCACGCGGCTGCTGGCGCCGGTGGTGGAGGCGGTGCAGCGTGCCCGCACCACCTTGATCTTCACCAACACGCGCGCGCAGACGGAGCTTTGGTTCCAGGCGCTCATCCACGCCTACCCGGAGTTCGCCGGCGAGATCGCGCTGCACCACGGTTCGATCGATCCCACGCTGCGCGCCGACATCGAGGATCGCCTGCGCGATGGACGGCTGCGCTGTGTCGTCTGCACCTCCAGCCTCGACCTCGGCGTCGATTTTTCGCCGGTGGATCAGGTGATCCAGATCGGCAGCCCCAAGGGCGTGGCCCGGCTGATGCAGCGCGCCGGGCGCAGCGGCCACCAGCCGGGCGCGGTGAGCCGCATCCTCTGCGTGCCGACCCACGCCTTCGAGCTGGTGGAGTTTGCCGCGGTGCGCCAGGCGATTGAGGCAGGGCAGATCGAGGCGCGGCCGCCGCTGCACAAGCCGCTCGACGTGCTGGCGCAGCATCTGGTGACGGTGGCGCTCGGCAGTGGCTTTGTCGCTGCGGAGTTGCTGGCCGAGGTGCGCACGACTCACGCCTACGCGGACCTGAGCGACCAGGAATGGGCGTGGGCGCTGGGCTTTGTCACGAACGGCGGGGGTGCGCTGCGCGCCTACGAGCAGTACAACAAGCTGGCCGCGCCCGACGGCGTCTATCGCCCCACCTCGCGCCAGATCGCCCAATATCACCGCATGTCGATCGGCACGATCACGAGCGACGGGATGCTCAAGGTGAGCTATCTCAAAGGCGGCGCGCTGGGCACGATCGAGGAATCCTTTATCGCGCGGCTGCGTCCGGGCGACCGCTTTGTCTTCGCGGGCCACGTGCTGGAGCTGGTGATCGTCAAAGAGATGACGGCTTATGTGCGCAAGTCCAACCGGAGCAGCGGCAGCGTGCCGCAGTGGATGGGGTCGCGGATGCAGCTTTCGTCGCAGCTTGCCGGCGCGGTGCGCGTGCAGTTGGCCGCGGCGCGCGCGGGCCGCTATGATTCGGCGGAGTTGATGGCGGTGCGCCCCCTCCTGCAGCTTCAGCAGCGCTGGTCGCGCATTCCGGCGCCGGGCGAACTGCTGATCGAGTCGGCCAAGACGCGCGAGGGCTATCACACCTTTGTCTACCCGCTGGCGGGCCGGCTGGTGCATGAAGGGTTGAGCACGCTGGTCGCCTTCCGCCTGGCGCGCGAGACGCCGCGCACACTCAGCGCATTTGCAACCGACTACGGCTTTGAGCTGCTTTCGCCCAAGCCCCTGGCGCTGACGGAGGCGGATTGGCGGCGTTATCTGAGCACCGACCATCTGCTCGAAGATGTGCTGGCCTGCGTCAACGCTACCGAACTGGCGCGCCGCCAATTTCGCGACATCGCGCGCGTGGCCGGGCTGATCTTTGCCGGCTATCCGGGCAGTCGCAAGCAGACGCGCCAACTACAGGCGTCGAGCGGTCTGATCTTTGATGTCTTTGCGCGCTACGATCCGGAGAACCTGCTGCTCGACCAGGCGCGCCGCGAGGTGCTCCAGCAGCAGCTTGATCTGGTGCGGCTGGAAGCAACGCTCGCCGCCATTGCCCATCAGGATCTCGTGCTGGTCGAGACGGGACGCCTGACCCCGCTGGCCTTCCCCATCTGGGCGCAGCGCACGCGCACCCAGGTCAGCAGCGAGGATTGGAACACGCGCGTGCAGCGCATGGTGCTGGAACTGGAAGCGGTGGAGGAGAAGGAGAAAAAGCGTTGACCAAAATCGGTCGGCGCCTGTGATAGAATATCCCTATGCATGCAAACACGTTGCTTGAAAACTACTTTGAATACTTGCACCAAGGCGCTGAGCAGACTCTGGTGAGCATTCGCGTTGCGGGTACGCGTGTGGGCATCGAATATATCCTGCACGATTATCTTCTGGGGGCCAGTCCAGAAGAACTGGCGTTACGCTTTCCCACCCTCACCCTGGAGCAGATTCATGCGACCATTACCTATTTCTTGGCGCATAAAGAAGAGATTGATCATTATCTGAGCGCAGTCTGGCAGCAGCAGCAAGTCGCGTGGCGCGCCAGCGAACACGCCAGTTCGCCCTTTGTCCAGTCCTTACGCAAGAAGCTAGAAGCTGCACGTCTCGCTCAGTCTGACAATATGCACTCCAACCATCTTGCCGCCGACTGAGGCATCGCCAAACGATGCCACCCCGCTTTCTGCTCGATGAACATGTCAATCCGGCGATCCAGCGGCAGTTGCAGCGCCGCTCGCTCACGATTACAGTGCGTCGCGTGGGCGAAATCGACGCGCCCCCGAAAGGTTCCTCGGATGCTGACTTGTTAATCTGGGCGGAAAGAGAGCGATTTGTCCTTGTTTCTGAGGATCGAAGCACGCTGCCGGGAGTTTTGCGGGCACACTTGGAGAGCGGGCAACATTCCTACGGAATCCTTTGGATTCGACCAGATTCGTCAGTGGGAGAGTTGATTGAGGAACTTTACTTGATCTGGCAGGTTTGCGCCGAAGATGAGTTTATGGATCATGCGGTATACATTCCTCTTTGAACGAAAATTGCAAGCCTTGCGGTGGCAGCTACTCGGTGCTCCACATTGGTTCATTCGCATGGCGCAACTACAGTGAAAGACAGAGTACATATTTCTCCGACCCACTCCACCACCCTGGCGATTGATCTGGCCGGCGAGAGGCTGACACTGTGCGCCGCGCGGGCGCTTTACTGGCCGCGCCAGGCGACGCTCTTCATCGCCGACCCGCACTTCGGCAAGACGGACAGCTTCCAGGCGGCCGGTCTGCCCATCCCCGGCGGCGCCACCGGCGACGATCTGGCGCGGCTTTCGCACGTGCTCACGGCGACGGGCGCGGAGCGGCTGGTCATCCTGGGCGATTTCTTTCACACGCGCGCCAGCCAGAGCGCCGAAGTCATCGCGGCGCTGGAAAGCTGGCGCCGCCGCCATCCCGCGCTGGCGATCCTGTTGGTGGGAGGGAACCATGACCGTCATGCTGGCCCGCCGCCCGCCGCGCTCGCCATCGAACCGGTGGTCGAGCCTTTCAGCCTCGCCCCGTTCGTCTGCTGCCACCACCCGCCCGCACCACTCGACACTACCTTGGGCGGCTATGCCTTGGCCGGACACGAACACCCGGCGGTCGTGCTGCGCGATGTGGACGGCACGCGCCATCGCTTCCCCTGCTTCCACGCCGGCGCGCGGGCGATGGTGCTGCCCGCCTTTGGCAGCTTCACCGGCGGCCACACGGTCCGGCCGCGCCAGGACGACCGGCTCTTTATTGTGTCCGATGCGTTTGTACATGAAGTCCGCGGCGTTTGAGCTTCCGCGCGTCGGCCCTTGCGCCTTCACTGTTCCAACAAGAAAATCCTGCTTCACTTCGCTCATGCGCACGGTGTGGAAGTTCGGCCATGCGCAATTGGAATAGACCTGAGGTTTCCGCCCTTATTCCGGTGGCCGGTCAAGCGGCGGTGCACTGGCGTTGAAATCGTACGCCACGCGGCCGGCATAATCGCTCACCAACGCCTGCACGCGCGCATGATCTGAGGAGGCCACAATAAACCCCACGTGATGCCGCTTGTGTAGTCGCCACACCAACTCGGCGTCGTTGTAGCCGGCGGTGTCCGGCCATTCCTGGCGCGCCAGGGAGACGATGAGGCCGGCGTAGTCGTGGCGCAGCGGCGGCAACGCATAGGCTTCGTCGCGCAAATCAGCTACAATGATGCGCGCCCACTCGACCCACGGATTGAGATTGCTGGCGTACTCCACCAATTGATCGATGCCGGCGCCGCCCACGCGCGCGGCAATTTCCAGAAAGTAGGTCTGCCTGTCTTCCGTGGCGCGGATGAATTCGGCATGAGTAACGCCGCGCGCCAGCCCCATCGCGGCAATGACCTGGCGGTTAGCGGCCAGCAATGCCTGCTCGATCTCGCTGCCGTGCGCCACCGTGCTGGAGGCAAAGACGCCGCCGCCATGATAGACGGTCATCGGCGGCAGCCCATAACGATGCGCCGCGGCAAAGAACACCTCACCGTCCCACACCACCGAGTCGACGTGGAAGACATCCCCGTGCAGGAATTTCTCCAGCAGGAAATAACTTTGACGATCGCCCAACTCGTCGAGCGTGCGCCACAGCTCGTCGGGATGGTGAATCTGCTTAATGCCCATGGCGCTGGCTTCAGCGCGCGGCTTGAGCAGCCAGGGGCCAGGGGTGCGTGCAAAGTAGTCGCTCACTGTCGGGTAGTGAAAGACCGCGGTAAAGTCGGGCACGGGCACGCCCATCTGGCGTGCGCGCGTGCGCATTGCCAGTTTGTCGCGGAAGAAGCGCGCCTGCGATGCACCCATCCCTGGCAGCCGAAAATGTTCGCGCAGCTCCGCGCCGATCTCGATATCGTAGTCGTCCAGCGCCACAATGCGGTCGATGGCGCGCTCGCGCATCAGATAGGCAATGGCGTAGGTGACGTCAGGCTGGCGCGCCAGATTGGGCAAGGGCAGCATAAAAAACTCGTCAATGGCGTGGCGCGGCCAAGCTTCCTGTTCAAGTTTTTGCGTCGTGATCAGGATTGTGTGGCAGCCCAGACGTTTACATTCTTCGAGAAAAGCGCCGCCTTTGAAATAGCTGGCAAGACAAAGAATCGTGGGTGGCATAGACAGGTGCTCGTTTCTGCTTGTGGTGAATCATGCTGGCCGTTCCCCGGATTTTGGCGGCGCGGTGGCCGTGAAGTCCTGGGCGATGCGGCCGGCATAAATAGCGATAAGCTGCTGGACGCGTGCAGAGTCTGGCGACGCGACGATAAAGCCGACGTGATGCTCCTTTTGCAGCCGCCAGACGATCTCTGGATCCTGATAGGCGGTGGCGTCGGGCCACGCTTCTTTGGCAAGCGAAACCACCAGCCCGGCATAAATGGCTCGCGTGGCGGGCAGGACATATTCCTCTTTCTGGAGATGCGCCATTTCGAGCCGCGCCCACTCGCGCCAGAGGTTAAGGCCGGTGGCGTGCTCCAGCATCAGATCGAGGTAGGCGCCGCCAACGCGCGCGGCAATTTCCAGGAAGTAAAAGGCGCCGTCCGCATCGGCGCGGATAAATTCGGCATGTGTGACGCCGCGCACCATGCCCATCGCCGCGATCACCTCCTGGTTGAGCACCTGCAACGCCTGCTCTTCCGGGGCATGATAGGGCAGGTTGCTGCTGATAAAGACGCCGCCGCCCTGATAGACTGCCATCGGCGGCTGGCCGTATTGGCTGCACACTGTAAAGAGCACCTGCTTGTTCCACACCACCGAATCAACATGAAAAACGTCGCCCGGCACGAATTGTTCGAGCACATAGAAGGTCTGGCGGTCGCCCAGCTCCTCCAACATCGGCCACAATTCGTCGGCATGATTCACCTTACGAATGCCCATCGAGCTGGCCTCGGAGCGCGGCTTGAGCACCCACGGCCCCGGCACGCGCCCCATAAATTCACGCAGATCGTCATAATTCAAGACATGCACAAAATCTGGCGCGGGGATGCCTTCATCGCGCGCCTGCACGCGCATCGCCAGCTTGTCGCGAAAGTAGCGCGCGGTCGAACCGCCCATCCCCGGAATGCGCAGATGCTCGCGCAGATCCGCGACCGTCTCCACATCGAAATCGTCGAGCGCGATGATACGGTCGAGCCGGCGCGTGCGCGCCAGATAGCTCACGGCATAGGTGATGTCGGGTTGTTTGAAGAGATTGACAAAAGGCATGACGAAAAATTCGTCGATCGCGGCGCGCGGCCATGCTTCTTGTTCCAGATCCTGAGAGGTGACCAGGATCGTGTGACAACCGAGGCGTTTGCACTCTTCCAGAAATGCACCGCCTTTGAAATAACTGGCCAGACAAAGAATGGTTGGAGCCATGAACAGGATGATCCTTAATGAGTCTCAGCGTGCGAACAAGCGATCAGAAGATATTGTGCGACATGGTACCGGTTATTTGGCTGTCGATCAAATCGAAAATTAGCCATTGGCTTCATAAACGAGCAGGATTTTCCTGCGGAATGTCGCTCTCAACTTCCTCTTTATGTGGCAAGACGCGGCATAGGTTTCCTGCATACGATCAACTGCGAACGACGCTGCGTTGGGGAGCGCCAAGCGACGCACAACCAAGCGTCTTTTATTCCGCCGCACAAAGCCGCTCCCAAGGCATAAATGCTTGATTCAGCGTTGAGATGCGTCAATTTGTCTGAAGCGAGGAGAATGTAGCATGTTGCGTATGGCTTTATCCAGAAATTACTTGCGGTGTCTTGTGATGTGCACCTGTTTGTTTGCCGCCTTCCTGACCGCCGGTGTTGCTTCGGCGCAATCCTCACGTGACGGTTTTGATCCTAATGCAAATGGCGCGGTCTACGCTCTGGCGGTGCAGGCCGACGGCAAGATCCTGGCCGGTGGTGAGTTCACGCAAATGGGCGCGCCGGCGCAGACTCGCAACCGCCTGGCGCGTCTTGACAGCAGCGGCAGCCTCGATGCGACATTCAACCCCAATGTCGATGGCGTTGTCTATGCCCTGGCATTGCAGGCTGACGGAAAGCTCGTGATTGGCGGCGCGTTTACCCAAGTCGGCAGCCAGGCGCGCAGCCGTCTTGCACGCATCTCTGACGCGGGGGCGCTGGATGCGGCCTTTGCTCCGTCCGCCAATGACGCCGTGCACGCCTTGGCCGCTCTGCAGAATGGCAAAATCCTGGTCGCCGGTGCGTTTACAGAAATCGGCGGCCAGCCCAATGCCTATCTCGCCCGCCTCGATAGCAATGGCGTGGTGGAGACGACGTTTGCGCCCGCCCTTAACGGCGCGGTCTATGCTGTGGCGGTGCAGCGCGATGGCGGCGTCATCATCGGCGGCGCGTTTACGCAGGTGGATGGTCAGACGCGCCGCCATATCGCACGCCTCAACGCCAATGGCGCGCTCGATTCCGGCTTTAATCCCGACGCCAACGATGTTGTGCGCGCTGTTGGGATGCAGTTTGGCGGCAAAATTGTGATCGGCGGCGATTTCACACAGGTGGGCGGGCAGGCGCACAGCTACCTGGCGCGCGTGACCGCGGCTGGCAGTACGGACGCGGCCCCGGCGCTGGAGGTCAATGCGCCCGTGCGCGCGCTGCTTGTGTTGTCCGATGACCGCTTCCTTGCGGGGGGTGAGTTCACGCAGATGGGCGGCCAGCCTTTCAGTGGCCTCGCCCGCTTTGCGCGAGATGGCTCGCCTGACCCCGCTTTTGCGCCAGGCCCGGGCGCCGCTGTCCATGCGCTGGTCGAGCAGATGGACGGCATGGTCGTCATCGGCGGTGCGTTTCTTAAAGTCGGTGACATCAAACGCTGGCGGCTGGCTCGGCTCTATGCAGATGGCGGTCTGGACGCGGATTTTGCCCCCACGTCAGCCGCCGGCGGCGCCGACGCCAGCATCAAGGCGCTGGCAATCCAGCCAGATGGCAAGATCCTGCTCGGCGGCGCGTTCACTACCATCAACGGCCAGGTGCGTCACCATCTGGCCCGGCTCCTGCCCGATGGGACGCTGGACCCAACCTTTACGCCCAGGGCCAACCAGGCTGTCTGGGCCATTGCCGTGCAGCCTGACGGCAAAATCGTGGCCGCGGGAGGATTCTCCGAAGTCAACGGGGAGGCGCATCAGAACATCGTGCGTCTGGAGACAAATGGCGCAATTGACCCTACCTTTGTCGCCATGGCCGACCAATATGTCCTCACCCTGGCGTTGCAGCCAGACGGCAAGCTGCTTCTCGGCGGCGACTTTACGCGGGTGAATGGACAGGTGCGCAAAGGGCTGACGCGTCTGAACGGCGACGGCTCGCTTGATCCCGCCTTTGCTGCGGATACAGAAGGCAGGATCGTGACCCTGGCGCTACAGGCGGACGGCAAGATCCTCGTCGGCGGCGAGTTTGGGAAGACGGATGCTGCTGGGCAGTTGCACGATAACCTGATGCGCCTCAATGCCGACGGCGCCATCGACGTCGACTTCACGGCAGCGGCGGACAATGTGGTGCTTGCTCTGGCGCTCCAGGCAGATGAGCGGATTCTGGTCGGCGGCCAGTTTTCATCTATCAACGGTGTGCCGCGCAACAGCGCGGCGCGGCTCAATGTGGATGGCTCCCTCGACGCAATGTTTAATCCTAACGTTGATAGCATAAACGGGTTTGTCTACGCGATCTCGACCCAGGCCGATGGTCAGATCATCCTGGCCGGTAATTTCCGGGTGATTGGAGGGCAAATCCGCAACCGTATGGCCCGCTTCTCCGCTGATGGACAGATCGACGCTCGTTTCGACCCCAATGTGAATGCAGCCATCGAGAATGGCGTTGTTTTCGCCACCGCGCTCCAGCAGGATGGCAAAATTGTGATCGCCGGTTCGTTTACCGACGTTGGCGGCGCGACGCGGACGAATCTGGCGCGATTGAGCAATAATTTGGCAGCAAGACAGTGGTTGATCTCAGAGCCAAACGTCTCTGCCGCTATCTGGCGGCAGGATGGCGCGACGCCGCTGCTCGCCCGCACCCTCTTCGAGTACTCCATGGACGGCATTCATTACATTCCGCTGGGCGCGGGGGTGCGCACCGCGGCAGGGTGGCAGGCAGTCAGCGAATTGTTGCCTTTCAACCAAGAGTTCTTTATCCGTGTGCGCGGCCTCTTTGCCAGCGGCGGCTTTGCCGCGTCCACCAGCATGATCGAAAAGACCGCGCGCGCCTACATGCCGGGCAGCGGGATCGAGATTGCGACCACAACCAGCCCCGCGGAACTGACATCGCCGTGGACGGTTGCGCTCGCTGGCCCCACATCTCTTTCCATGACGCTGCACGGCAATGACACGACTGGTCTGCGTAATATCGGCGCCGGCGTCTACACCATCAGCCTAACGCCAGACGCCGGCCACACGTTGAGCGACTATGCTACTACTTATATTTGCACCATCGACGGTCAGCCCGGTCCAAGCGGTGAGGGCGCCACGGCACAGTTAACCATCGCGATTGGGCAAGTGATGCGCTGCACCTTTGCCCACACTCGCCGCACCGGCTTGCTTGATGTGATGCACAGCATCGAACCGGGCGCCTCCAGCAGCATCTGGGATCTGCGCGTGGAGGGGCCGAGCAGTTTCACCGCAATGCTGGCCGGCGATGCCGGCACTGGGGTGCGGAGTGTTTTTACTGGCGCGTACACGCTCAGCCTCGCACAACGCGCCGCGGCTCGCTACACAACCAGCTACACCTGCACTGCCGGCGGCCAGCCACTGGTCAGCGGCGAAGGCGAGCAGGCCACGTTCACGGTCGCGCCTGACCAGGCGGTCGTGTGCATTTTCGCCAGCCGCGATAGCTTGATCTATCCGCGGCATCGCCTGTTTTTGCCCAGCGTCCTGCGGTGAGCGGGCGCGGCGCCCACGATCCAAGGCGCCGATTGTCTGACGCAACATGCCGGGCTGATAGCCCGACCTACATCTCTACTACGGGCGCGGCGGTGATGTATCATTGAGTGGTGCATCCTCTGTGGTGCATGAACTCTGTGGTGCATGAATTGATACACATCTGGCGCTTGCAGTGCAGCGACCTTTTGTTATGCTGGGGGCAGCAAACTACCGCTATCGTCTTCAATTCAAGCCAACAGGAGAACATACTATGCAACGTTCATCAGCCCTTCCAAAACTTGCCGGAATTGCCATGGCCGCATCCCTTATTCTAAACGGATGCAGCATGGGCATGACCTCACCCGCGGCGCCGGCCAGCAGCGGGTCATCTTATGCCAACCAGGCCGCCATGGAGGCGCCGGCTGCCGCTTCCTATCCAAAACCACCAGCCGGCATGGCGTTTGAGGATTACGGCATGCGCGGCTTTGTCACCACGACCAAGGACAATCTCTCCACCTTTGCCGTGGATGTGGACACCGGCTCCTATACTGTGGCGCGCAGCTATGTGCAGGATGGCTGGCTGCCTCCAGAAGACGCGGTGCGCGCCGAAGAATTTGTCAACTATTTCAACTATCGCTATCCCAACCCGGCAGCGGGCGAGACCTTTGCCATCACCATCGACGGCGCGCCCTTTCCTTTTGCCGAGCGTCAGACCAACCGCATGGTGCGCATCGGCGTGCAGGGCTACAGCGTGCCGGCCGAAGAACGCCAGGATGTGGCGCTCACCTTTGTCATCGACGTTTCCGGCTCGATGGACATGGAGAATCGGCTCGGTCTGGCAAAGCGGGCGCTCTATTTATTAGTGGATCAACTGCGCCCGACCGACAGCGTCGCCATCGTCGTCTATGGCACGAATGCACGCACAGTGCTCGACATGACGCGGGTCAGCGAAAAGCCAACGATCCTGAATGCCATCAACCGCCTGGTGGCCGAGGGGTCGACCAATGCGGGCGCGGGGCTGTGGCTGGCCTATCGTCTCGCCTCCGAGAACTTCAACCCGGAAGCGATCAACCGGGTCGTGCTGCTCTCGGACGGAGTGGCGAATGTGGGTGAAACCGGCCCGGATCAAATCCTGGCCGCCATCAAGGAGCACGCGGCGGAAGGCATTACGTTGACGACAGTCGGCATGGGGATGGGCAATTACAACGACACGCTGATGGAGCAACTGGCCGACAACGGCGACGGCTTCTATGCCTATGTCGATTCGATGCAGGAGGCGGAGCGCATCTTTGTGGACAAACTGACCAGTTCGCTGCTGACCATCGCCAAGGATGCCAAGCTCCAGGTCGAGTTCAACCCGGAAACGGTGGAGCGCTACCGGCTGGTGGGCTATGAAAATCGCGATGTCGCCGACGACGATTTCCGCAACGATGAAGTGGATGCGGGCGAGATCGGCGCGGGTCACAGCGTCACCGCTTTGTACGAACTGGAAATGGCGCCGGGCAACGAAACCCCTGAAGCCTTGATCGCCACCGTGCACCTGCGCTGGGAAGAAATCGGCACAGGCGAAGTCATCGAGATGGAGCAGCCCTTCATGCTTGGCGATATGGCCGCCGCGTTCGAAGAGAGCGACCCGCGCTTCCAGCTTGCCGTCGCTGTCGCCGAATACGCAGAACTGCTCAAACACAGCCCCTTTGCTTGGGAGGGATCGCTGGCTGATCTGAGCCGCGAGGTGCAGCGCATCGATGACCTGCTCGCGGAGTTGGATGGCGAGCACGACGCCGATGTCAGAGAACTGGCGCAGTTGGTTTGGCTGGCGGACAGCTTGCAGGCCAGCAATCCCTAGTGGAGCGCCCAAGCGTGAAGCTGTGGTGTAGCTCAGTGTGCAGGGAACACAGACAAACGCTGATAAACTGACATGTCAGGCTGGTAGCCCGACTTACAAATGATGATCTGCGCCTGCCGGAATCTCGTCCGGCAGGCGTTGTTGCGTGATCATCGTGATCATGAGGACATTAGCCACCGGCCATGGCGCCTACAATCATCAATGGCTCTTTACCCGTCGCCACCTCGGCGGGCAGGGGGGCATCGGGCGCCTCGTGCGAAAGATCCTGGCCACAGGCAAAGAAGCGGATCAGGGCGCGGCGTTTGTGCGTGGCGCGGTCGCGGATCGTGCCGCGCAGCACCGGATATTTTGCCTCCAGCGCATCGAGCACCGCGGCTTGGGTGACAGGCGCGGCTACTTCCAGCGTGACTTCTTTACCGCTGTTGGCCAGCGTGCGCAGATGGTGCGGAATGATGACGCGAATCATGGCAGCGTCTGCACCTCCACCGAAAGCACGGCTGGCAGATCGCGCACAATGGGCGCCCACGTGTCGCCAGAATCCGCCGAGGCATAGACCTGACCGCCGGTGGTGCCGAAGTAGACGCCACAGGAGTCGAGTGTATCGACTGCCATGGCGCTGCGCAACACATTGACGTAGCAGTCGCTCTGCGGCAGCCCTTCGGTCAACGCTTCCCATTCATTGCCGCCGCTGCGGCTGCGGTAGACGCGCAGCTTGCCATCGGGCGGGTAATGTTCAGAATCGCTCTTGATCGGCACGACGTAAATAGTGTCGGGCTCATGGCTGTGCACGATGATGGGGAAGCCGAAGTCGCTGGGCAGATTGCCGCTGATCTCGTACCAGTTATCGCCGGCGTCGTCGCTGCGCATCACATCCCAGTGCTTCTGCATGAAGAGCACGTTGGGCCGCGACGGATGCATAGCGATGCTGTGTACGCAATGCCCGATTTCGGCGTCGGGGTCGGGCAGCTCCCAATTGGCCTTCAACCCATGCGTCGCTGGCCGCCACGTCTGGCCGCCATCCTCAGTGCGGAACGCGCCTGCGGCCGAGATGGCGACAAAAATGCGGTTGGCGTCGTTGGGGTCGATCAGGATGGTGTGCAGACACATGCCGCCGGCGCCGGGCGCCCAGAGTTCGCCCTTGATGGCGCGCAGCGCTGGCAGCTCCTGCCAGCTTTTGCCGCCGTCATGCGTGCGGAAAAGTGCGGCGTCTTCCACCCCGGCATAGACGGTGTCGGGGTCTGTGGGCGACGGCTCCAGCAGCCAGACGCGCTGAAATTCCCACGGATGCTGCGTGCCGTCGTACCATTGATGGGCGCCCGGCGCGCCATCGTAAGTAAAGTCGGCGCCGACTGGCTCCCACGTTTTGCCGCCGTCGTCGGATCGCTGAATCAACTGGCCAAACCAGCCAGTCGATTGGGCGGCATAGAGGCGGTCCGGGTTGGCGGGGGAGCCTTTGAGATGGTAGATTTCCCAGCCGGCAAAGTGTGGCCCGCTGACGTCCCATTGCTGGCGTTCCTCGTTCGAAGTCAGAATAAAAGCGCCCTTGCGGGTGCCGACCAGCACACGTACGCTGCTCATTTGCGTTTCTCCTTTGTGTTTCTCTGCTATTTACGCTTGTGGCGGCTGAACGATGCTAAAGGCCGCGCCAAAAGGGTCGCTCAGTACGGCCATGCGCCCGTATGGCATATCAAACGGAGCGACCAGTACATGACCGCCGGCGGCGGTGGCCTGTTCGGTTGCAGCATCTGTGTTGTCGATTGCGAAATAGCCCATCCAGTGCGGCGGAATGCCTTCCCAGTTTTCATCCATCTGCAAGACGCCACACACCATCTGCTCGCCACGGTGCAGCGTGTAGTACTCCATGCCTTCCATCTTGTGCGGCGTAAGATCAAAGAGTGCGCTGTAGAAGTCGCGCGCCGCGGCCAACTCGCGGGTGTTGACCTCCCACCAAGCCATCGAGCCGTGATCGCCAACGATGCTGGCGCCGATATGCTCCTTTGCCTGCCACAGTCCAAAGACGGCGCCGGTCGGGTCAGTGCAGATCGCCATCGCGCCGGTGTCACCGACGGCCATTGCGTCCATCAGCACTTGCCCGCCCAATGCCTTGACCCGCTGCACATCCGCCGCGGCGTCGTTGCTGGAAAAATAAATGGTCCAGGCCGAAGGCATCTGCGCGCCGGCATCCATCTGCGCCATGCCGGCGGCGTTGTGCTGTTGCGTTTGCGCCATGTTGTAATGGCCGAACGCCTGACCAGTGTCCTGATATTCCCAGCCAAAAATCTGCCGGTAAAATTTTTTAGCCGCCTCCACATCGGGTGTGGACAGATCCATCCAGGTGATTTCGCCGGGCGGGCGTTTTGTGGTGCGGATTGTCATGGTTGACCTCCTGGGTCGTTGGTTTCTTCCTCTGTCTCGACAAGCTTACAGCTACAGCAACAGGTGGGGAGTAGGTGAATAACAAATGAAAGGCGCTTCAGCCCTGGCGCTGGATACGGTAATCTCCAATTACTCGCTAGCGTAGGCGCGTTGCAGCGCGGCAATGTCCAACTTTTTCATCTGCAGAAACGCCTGGGTGACGCGCGCCAGCCGCTCCGCATCGTCCGCCTGCATCATCTCATCCATGGCGACAGGTACGATCTGCCACGAGAGGCCATATTTGTCGCTGAGCCAGCCGCACATGCCTTCCTCGCCGCCATTTCCGCTGAGCTTCTCCCAAAAGTAGTCCACTTCTTCCTGATCGTCGCACTTGACGATGAAGGAGAGCGCCTCGTTGAAGTTGAATCCATGCGCGTAGCTGCTCTCGGTAATGCGGAAGCGCTGGTTTTCAAGCAGGAAATCCGCGTACATGACGGTTGTCTTGCCGTCTGCCTCCGGTGGGTTATGAATGATCTGGCCGACCTGCGCATCCTCGAAGATCGAAGTGTAGAAGTGGACGGCTTCTTCGGCCTTGCCATAGTTCTTGCCGGTGAAGAGCAGCGACGGGACGAGCACCGGCGCCTGGCCTTCCTGCCCTTCGGCTGCGGTTACCTGCCACGAAACGCCAAACCGATCCTGCATCCAGCCAAAGCGTGGACTGAAGGGGTAGGCGTCGAGCGGCATCAGCGCCAACCCGCCCTCGCTGAGCTGCGCCCACAAGGCGTCCACCTCCTCCACAGTGGCGCAGTTGACGGTGAACGAGATGGAAGGATTCAGCGTGAAGTGCGGCCCGGCGCTGATCGCCTGGAATTCCTGTCCACACAGTACAAAGGACACGATCTCAGTGGAGCCTGACGGCGTGTCGTGGATGGTAACGGCGCCGCTGATGCGCGAATTTGGAAAAATCGCCGTGTAGAAGCGGGCGGCTTCGCCAGCTTCCTTGTCAAACCAGAGATGTGGAACGATTTTTTGTTCAAGTGCTGTCATAATGTTTCTCCTGCTAAAGCTCCTTCAAGTGAAACTAGGCGGCCTGTTCTTCAACTGGGATATAGATCGACAGCGTGGAGTCAGGATCATCAGCGCGGAAGCTCTCCCCGTACCGCTCGAAATAAGGGCCGGCCCCGTGGCGGTAGCCAGAGGTCGGGAGCCATGTGTTGTAGATGCGCCCCATTACCTGGCCGAGCGTGGGCAGCGTCGCCTCAAAGATGGCATAGGCGCTGGCAGGCACGTCCCAACGACTCATCCCTGTCGGCAGCGCGTCGTCCACCTGCTCCACCGCGCACCCGGCCATGTAGTCAAACCGATTCGTCTGCGCGTCATAGTTGCCCATCACCCCATAGCTGACATAGGGTTCAGCCAGGTGCGGGATCTCCTCAATGCGCGGCCCGAAGCGATCCCAGAGTTTGGGGATCTCCGGCGTCATCGGCGTGGCGCGCAAGAACATGCCGACGACGGTGAAGGCAGGTTTGGTGACAAATTGCGGTTGCATGGTTGCTTTCTCCCTGGATTTAAGAGTCTGATTCCACCGGGCTTACGGCTTGATGATGCAGAGCGCCTGGCGAATCTCGCCAAGATGATACGCGGTGTGCACAATGGTGGCGATGACGCCACCGATCTGCTGTTCGTCTGACCAGGCCGGCGTGTCGGCGATCAACGCCTTGATGCGCTCATAGCTTTGTCGCAAGGCAGCTTTGATCGACTCCCACTCCGCGGGCGTTACGGCGTTTGTCTCGCGCCAGATCTTGCCCCAATCCTGCCGCTCGAATTGTTGCGTGCGTACAGCTTTTTCCAGCACGTCGAGATAGAAGGCGACGTGCCTGACCTGCGCGGCCACGGTCGCACACTTGCCGCCCACCGGGATGGAGGCTTCCTCTGCCGAAATCGTCGCCAGCGTCTCAAACAGCGACGTGCCCTGATCAAGATAAAAGCCGTGGACGTTGTCAAAGGTTTCATCGAGCAAGGCATAAAGCGAGCCGGTGAAGTACTCAGTCTGAAGTTGGGCCGACATGGTGGTTTGTCCTTTCCTATGCTTACGTGTTGCCTATAATAGAATGTTTGTTCTGGCTTGTCAATGGTCAATTTTTGTGGGATTTTGCATGCTGAGGGGCCAGCAACAGGGGGTGACTGCTACGGTTATAAACGCCCCATGCGGTCAATGATGCTTTGCACCGAGGCGAAGATGGGCTGCGCCGCGTCGATCACCAAGTGATGCTCCGCCGCAATCGGGTATTGCCAGCAGCCAGCATATTGACGCAACATCGCCTGCATCGCCTCCCATCCGCTGATTTTGTGCGTGGAGTAACCGGGCGCACGCGCGTCCAGCCGGCGCCGCCACACAGCTTCGGCAAGCACTGTTTCGACAACCAGCAAATTTGCACGTTGCCTTGCGGCGTGCTCACAGGCGCGCGCATATTCCGACGGGTAAGAAAGTGGCGAGACCGCAATGACGCTCAATCCCAGCGCCAGTTGCGTCTCCGCCATCTGCCACATCACCCTATATGCCAGGTCGTTGGCGTCGGGCAGATCGAGGATCACGTCCTTGACGTCGTCTTTGTCGAGCAGCGGTGTATGCAGACGCTGCGCGAGCGCGTGCGCGACCGCGCTCTTGCCCGTCGCCGGATGTCCCTTCATGGCAATCAGCCAGGGCAAAGCAGGGTGGTGGGGCTGTCGTGGAGGAAGGTGGGGAAGCCCCATCGCGCCCGCCCCTTACGGAAACAGATGAAAGTGGGCGGGCGTCACATGAGCCGCGGCGTGCATCAAGACTGCGTTCATCACTTCGATGGCCAGCCGCGATTCCAAAGTGACGCCGGCGCGCACACCGACGCAGGGATCGTGGCGTCCCTTTTGTAAAGTGAAGTCGATCTCAGTGAGATCCTTGCGCACGCTCTGCTGCGGTTTGACGATGGTCGAGGTCGGTTTGAAGCCCACTCGGAAGACGAGCGGCTTGCCCGTGGTGATCCCGCCGATCAAGCCGCCGTGACTGTTGCCCTGATAGCCGCCGGTTCGGATCGGGTCGTTGTTCTCACTGCCGCGGCGTTCGACCACGGCAAAACCAGCGCCGATCTCAACGCCTTGCACCGCGTGCAGCCCGCCGAGCGCGCCCATAATGCGCACCTTCAGGCTCTGATAGAGCGGGTCGCCGGCCAGAGCTGGCGGATTGACCGCAACGACCTCAACCGCCGCGCCGAGCGAATCGCCATCGATGCGCGTGCGCTTGATCAACTGTCCAGCCTCACGGGCAAAGTCTTCGTCGAGCGAATGAATCTCAGCGGCTGCCATGCTGTCAACGAGGCAAGCCAGCGCCTCCGGCGCAACAGCGCCATTGTCCGCACGCGTCAGCGTTTCCACGTGTTCGGCCAGGCTGCGGCCGGCGCACAACTCGCCGACCTGACAAATCGAAGAAAGAATGACCGTGCCAAAGTATTCAGCCAGAAAGAGGCGCGCGATCGACCCGCCGATCACATCGCTGATCGTGGAGCGATAGCTGGAGCGGCCGCCCCCTCGCGGGTCGACAAAACCCTGGCTTTGCTTGAACTTGACCAGGTCGGTGTGGCCAGGGCGCACCTCGCCTGCTGGCCCGCTAAATTGTGCATAGTCGGCGGATTTCTTGGCGGTCGACAGCACGATGGCGGCGATCGGTTCGCCGGTGGTGTAGCCTTCCGCGTAGCCGATGGCCGCGGCGCGGTCGCCACCCTGCTCCACGGTGATGGCTGCGCCGGCGGTGAGGGCATCGAGGTCATCCTGGTAAAGACCGGCAAGCAGCACAACAGTGTCGTCTTCGTGGCGCGGGGTGCCATGCCGGTTGCTGCCAGGACGGCGCCGGTCGAGATAACGCTGGATGTCGGCCGCGCGCACAAAGAGACCCGGCGGGCAGCCAAAAACGATCGTGGTGATAGCCGGCCCGTGCGACTCACCGGCGCCGGCCACAGCGAAGAGTGGACCTCCAAGAATTTCCATAGTGCGCTATTATAGCGCCAGCCTGGGTTGGGCAGGAATTCCGGCAGCTTGTCAGGTGACAGTCACCTTGCAAAGCACCGTGACTGTCCTCCAAGCGCGCATCCGGAAACCGCCTTAATCGGGCGTCGTGTCGGCGATGAACGGCAGATAAATCGCAGGTTGAAGCTGGTCGTTCAGATCCAGGATCACGGATTCTCCAGCGCCGTTGTCTGGATTGAAGGTCTGCTTCTGGCCAAGATTATTGGTCGCCAGCGCATAGAATTCGTAGAGGCCATCGCTGAAGCCCAGCGCGCTGTAGTCAAAATTGGCGCTTTCCGTCGCGCCGGGGAATGTCTGCCAGGTGAGCCAACTGCCAGTGACACCGTTGAACGGCGTGTACCGGTAGCGCAATTCATACTCTGTGATTGTCGTTCCCGGCGCGTAGAACGCGCTCCAGCTCACCGGAATCACGGTTGTGATCGGGGAAGTCGGTTTGATGACAGACGGATTGAACGCCAAAACAGATGCGATCGGCTCGTCAAAGACGATAGTATACGCCTGCGCGTTAGGACTCCATGGCTGGGCATTGCCGGCGTTATCGACCGCCTGCACGCGAAATTCGAACTTGTCGCCGAAGCTGGAGCCAGTGACCTGGAAAAAAGTAGTCGTGGTGTCCGAAAGCAACGTCTGCCAATTGCCATCATTCTTGCTGACCTGCAGGTTATAATAGGCGATGCCGGAGAGGTTGTCCGTGCCACCCCAAGATACGGTGAAATTTGGGGAGATCGTGAACTGCGGCAACGGATTCACCGACGCGACCGGCGGCTCCGTGTCGATACGCGTCGACACAATCGCGCTCCAGGCGCCGAGATTGCCAGCGCGGTCCGCCGCCTGCACCTGAAATTCGACCAGCGCGCCGTTGGATGCCCAGCCCTTAAAAGTATTCGACGTGGACGTGCTTTGATCTTTCCAGTTGCTCCACCCGCCGCCGTTGATGCGGTAGCGCACATTATACCAATCCACCCCGCTGGCCTGGCAGCCCGGTTGCTCGGGGTCAAAAGCAGACCAGGAAACTACGAACTCGGCCGGCTCGAAGCTGCGCAGCGCGCCCATCGTGGCGACCGGCGGCGCCGTGTCGCAATTGACCGTGTAGTCGACCAGGATATATGGCGCCAGCGCAGGGATCGAGCGGGAGTAGAACTGGCGCCAGCGGCCCAGGTTTGGCGTTTCGTCCCCTGTGATGAGCAGACCGTTGTTGGGCTGTCCGCTCCGCCACGCCTTGACCACATCCGTCGCGCCGCCTTCGATCCAGCCGATCACCGGCGGGATGTCGCCAAGCGGCAATGACTGCCCACCCAGGTAATTGGCGTTATTCCAGGTGACGTTGCTTGCACTCCAGGATTGCTGCATAAATTGGGCGCGGAAGGACATGCCCTGCCCGTCCCCTGGCGGGGTGATAGCGGATTGGTTGATATAAAAGGTGGCCTTGTTGATCTGAGAATTGGCGGGCAGTGGGCCGAGGTCGAACTGGATCAGCACGCGCATCGCATTGTAGATCACCTGATCCCAACCGAGATTGATGAAGGCGTCTCCCCCAAAATTACTGTCGGGAGCGCCCGAGGCAATAAACGCGGTCTGCGAAGCAGGCAACTGTACGGTGGCGTGAATTGCATCATCTTCTATTCGATAATCGACGACAGCGTACTTGGTGC
Source organism: Caldilineaceae bacterium (assembly GCA_014879855.1). Lineage (GTDB taxonomy): Bacteria > Chloroflexota > Anaerolineae > Caldilineales > Caldilineaceae > Caldilinea. The sequence continues at coordinate 24,752 of JACSRH010000111.1, forward strand.
GGTCAGGCATCTGCGCCAGTGCTTCGACCGGAATGGATGCAGGCAATTCTACACCTTCCGGAAGGGGCGCCGCGGTCAAGCCTGGAGCACTTGCCAGCGTCTCCGCGAGGCTGGCGAGCGCGGCCGGCGCGACCGGCCGCGCAGCATCGTCCTGCGCACGGGCGACATTGGCCGGCAAAGCGGCCGGCAAAGCGGCCAGCAGCACAGCCAGGAATGCAGCGACGTGTATGAACTTCTTCAACCAGCATGGGGAAGACGAGTAGGGATGCATAAGGCTTGCTCCTTGTGACATACAAACAGACGACGCATGGTTAGAAGCTATGGCTCGACAAACAGTATGAACTTGTCAATCACTCAGGGCGCGCTGGCGAACCGCACCATTATACTCAATCCTCTGACTTTACCAACCTCGATCCCTAAATTTTCCACCTTGCCTCCACGCGATTTTTTTCATCGATCTCATAGCAATCTCGTGGTAAAATCAACGCCATGAATAGTCGGATTCCTGAAAGAGTGGCCCAAAAACTGGACAGCCTGCCCACCGCGCCCGGCTGCTATCAGATGCTGGACAAGGAAGGCCGCGTGCTTTACGTGGGCAAGGCGGTGGTGTTGCGCAATCGCGTGCGCAGCTATTTCCACGCCTCAGCCAACCATAGCCCGCGCACGCAGGCGCTGGTGGCCGAAATTGCCGACATTTCCTGGTGGGTCACCAAGACCGAGTTGGAAGCGCTCGTCCTTGAAAACGAGCTGATCAAGCGCTACCAGCCGCATTATAATGTACGGCTCAAGGACGACAAGACCTTCCCCTACATCAAGGTGAACTGGCAGGATGAGTTTCCCAAAATTCAGGTTGTGCGGCGGATGCGCAAGGATGGCGCTCGCTACTTTGGCCCCTATACGAGCAGCCGCGCCTGTTATGAGACGCTCGACGCGCTGCGCCGCGTCTTTCCCTACCTGGACTGTGACCGCACCATCACAGGAACAGATCAGCGCCCATGTCTTTATTATCACATCAAGCTTTGCGGCGGGCCATGCATCGGCGCGCAGACGCGCGAGGAGTATCGCCAGACGATCCAGCAACTGATCCACTTCCTGGAAGGCGACAGCGACCGGGTGCTGCGGCAGTTGCAGGAGCAGATGGAGCGTTCCGCGGAAAATCTGCAATTCGAGCTGGCCGCACTCTATCGCGACCGGCTCCACTCCGCACAGCGCATCGCCGAGCAACAAAAGGTCGTCACGTCCAAGCTGGAAGATCTCGATTATGTGGCCGTCGCCCAGGACGCGCGCACGGGCGACACCGCCGTGCAGGTCTTTATGGTGCGACATGGCCGCATGGTGGGCCGCGATAGCTTTATGCTGGAAGGCGCCGAGCTTTTCCAGGTTCACGCGCAGCAGAACGATGCGTCCGGCCTCGCAGAAGGCGATCTCACAGAGGCCCATCTCACAGAGGCCCATCTCACAGAGAGCCATCTCACAGAGAGCCATCTCACAGAGAGCCATCTCACAGAGAGCCATCTCACAGAGGAGGATCTCGCCGCAGTCGATCCGGCCGGAACGAGCCAGATGGCGTCTGTGATCGGCGCCTTTGTCCAGCAGTTTTACGACAACGCCGCCTTCGTGCCGCCGCTGATTCTGTTGCAGACGCTGCCGGACGACCATCTTGTCCTGGCGGAGTGGCTTGCTCACCACCGCGGCGGCAAGGTCGAGTTGCGCGTGCCCAGGCGCGGCGACAAGGTGAAGGTCATGGAGTTGGCGCAGGATAACGCCGCGGAATTTCTGCGCGTGCAGCAGGCGACGCGCGCCGCCGACACCAACCGCCAGACGGAAGCGATCACCGAGTTGCAGTCGGTGCTTCATCTTGACGCGGCGCCGACGCGCATCGAATGTTACGACATCAGTACGCTGCAAGGTACGAACACGGTCGGCTCGATGGTGGTCTTTGTCAAAGGCGCGCCGGCCAAGAGCGCCTATAAACGCTTCAAGATCCATGGCAAAGGAAGCCAGGGCGCGCCCGACGACTTTGCCAGTATGCGTGAAATGCTGCGCCGCCGTTTCCGCCGGCTGGTGGAGCCACAGACCGACGTCGACCCTGGCAAGCGCAACCGCAGCGAAGACGAAACGTGGCGCATCCTGCCGGATCTGGTCATCATCGACGGCGGCAAGGGACAGCTGGGCGTAGCGGTCGAAGTGCTGGAGGAACTCGATCTGCTGAGCCGCATTCCCGTGATTGGTCTGGCCAAGCGCGAGGAAGAAATTTATCGGCCCCATCTCTCCGAGCCGCTGTGGTTGCGCCGCGGCAGCCAGGCATTGCACCTGGTGCAACGCATCCGGGATGAGGCGCATCGCTTTGGCGTCACCTATCACCGCAATCTACGCGGCAAAGAGCAGGTTCGCTCGCGGCTCGACGATGTGCCAGGCATCGGCCCACAGCGGCGCAAGGCGATTCTCAAGCATTTCAATGGCGATCTGGAACGCGTGCGCCTGGCTACGGTGGAGGAGCTCATGACGGTGCCTGGCATCAGCCGCAAAGTTGCCGAGATCATCAAGGAAGCGCTGTGAGCACGAACGGCCCTGACCTGAGCAGGACGCCGCTTTCGGCCGACCACCCCCGGGTGGCCGCGCTGAACTTTCTGGCCGGCATCCCACGCGAAGATTGGGCGCCGATTATCACCGGCGCGATCTGGTCACACCAGCTTGGCCCGTTTCAGATGCTCTATCAGCAGGATACGCCGATCACCGCGATCTATATTCTGCTGGAAGGGCACATCAGCCAGTATCGTGAGGAGCGCGGCGACGATGGGCGGCGCGTGCGCCGCTTTGCCCGCACGATCGGCCCCGGCAGGCTGTTGGGCCATCTGGAGTTTCTGTTCGACGACGCCTATCGCACCAACGCGCGCAGCGACGACCTGTGCTGGCTGATCTCCATCGACATCCATGCCTTTAGCCGCCTGATCTATCATTTTCCAGAGATTCGAGACAAGCTATTTTCACAGAAGGTTGCAGACAGACTGTGCACCTTTCCTTTCATGGCGCGGATGGCAGTCTCACTATCCTTGCGTCCAATTATCGCTGGCTTTCTGGCCGACGAGACGGTGGGCATCGAATATGGGACTGAGCAATCGATCTACCGACTTGGTGACCTCGTGGACAAGGTCTTTTTGGTTCACCACGGCCAGGTCAAGCTCGAGCTAGCCGGTCAACCTTCCCATCTGATCGGAAACGGGGGAATGTTTGGCGCCGCGGCAGGCGCTTCCGGCTTTATTGGGCTGGGGAGCGGCGACCGGCGGATGGCGCATACTGTCACTGCGCAAACCCGGACCGAAGTGTACACCATTCCCTATCACAGCTTTGTCAGTATCACCGGGTTAGAGCCAGATAAAGTGGTCTATGCCGAGATCGATGTGCGCGAAAACGCCATTCAACGCTTATCGATCTTCAGCAGACTCGATGTGGAGACCCGCCACATAATCGCCGGTTTTGTCAGTCACCTCTGCTTCCCAAACACGCATTTGCTCCTCCAGCAAGGGGAAGAGGCGGACAGCCTGTGGGTGCTGCTCGAAGGGCGCGCTGCGATCCGGGCGCTCGACAAAGATGGCAATCAATTAAACAGTGCATTGGCGGTTGGCCCGACTTATTTTGCGGAGTTGGCGCTCTTGGGACAGGTCTCGCAGGAATCGACTGTGGAGGCGCAGCCGGGCAGCGAGTGGCTCCGTTTTCACTGGCGCGATTTGGAAGCTGTTTCCGCTCAGCTCGGGCGCGCACTACGTCCAGAACTTAATATCCGCACAACGCGCACGATTGGCCCGATGGATGAGGAAGTTAAGCAGAAATACGATTGGCTCCAACCCGGCGAACAAGTAATTATCTTCAGCCGGCGCCACTGGGTGGCGTTCCTACGCAAGATGCTGCCGGGGTTAATTTTGTTTGCGTTCCTGTTTGCTTTTTTTGGAATAGCCAGTCTTATTTCTGGCCCTCAACAAATCCTGCGCGCCATCATTCTGTTGCTTATGCTCCCCACCGGGGGCGCGATTGCATGGGGGACGATCGATTACCTGAACGATTGGCTGGTGGTCACAAATCGGCGCGTGATGCACCAGGAGAAGGTGTTATTTATCAACGAGTGGCGTAAAGAAGCGCCGTTGGAGCAGGTGCAAAATGTGGATTTTCGCAGCACCTGGCTGGGCAAGATTCTAGACTATGGCACGATGACAATTGCGACCGCGGCCACCGCAGGCACGATCACCTTCGACTACACGACCCACTTTCGCGATTTGCGGGAGAATATTATCCAGCAGCGCGAGCAGCGGCGACGCCACACCACCGCACAGAGCAAGCTGGTGATCCAGCGCATGTTGGAGGCGCGCTTGGGAGTGGCGGTCGACACGCCCAGCCGCGTCTACCGAGGCGGTGTGTTGGCGCCGCCGCCCACCGGCTGGCGGCGACGCGTCGCTGAAAGCATGAACGCGCGCCTGAGGCGCGAGCAGGGCAATCGCATTATCTGGCGCAAGCATTGGCTGGTGTTGATCCCGCGCCTCTGGCTTCCGCTGCTGGTTTTAGGCGGGTTCCTGATCCTGTCCATCCTACCGTCGTTGACAGAAATCTATGGCGCACCGCAGGAGAGTTTTCCTTTGCTGAACGTGTTGACGGTGGTGGGTGTGCTGCTGACGTTGATCGCACTGGTGCGCGTAATTTGGGTGATCGCCGACTGGCGCAACGACACGTATGAGGTAAGCAACGTCGAGATCGCGCATGTGGATCGCGTGCCGCTTGGTCTCTCTGAGGATCGGATGAGCGCTGGACTGGGACGCATTCAGAATGTTTCGATGTCGGTGCCAACGCCGCTGCACTGGCTGTTCAATTATGGGAATGTCGTCTGCCAGACAGCGGCGGAAACCGGCGCGTTTATCTTTTACGCGGTGCCCGACCCGCGTGCGGTGGCGCAGGAGATTCTCAAACGTATGGACGACTATCGCAAACAGGAGGAGCGCGACGCCGCGCGCAAACGCTCGCAGGAGCTGCCGGACTGGTTCGAGATGTACAACCGGATCGAGCCGGAGGTGTCGGAGGAACGCCAGCGCGCGGGGTGAGCCGGACGCTTACCACCCAAAGCTGAGCCGATCCACCAGGCGCTTGGGCAGATGTGCGGCGCGCATCTGGCTCTGGGTCAGTTCGATCGGGTAGGGGACGCGCACATGTTCGCAGGTCATCGCTGCCAGGTCGAGCAGCGCGTACGCTGCGCGCGCATCGTTGTCGCGCGGCTGGCCGACGCTGCCAGGGTTGATGATCAGCCGCTGAGTGGGGGCAGGATCCAGTTGCAACAATGTCTCCAACCGCGGCTGCAGATAATCGACCGTTGCCATGCGCTGCATTTCATGGTTCTCGCTGCCCTCGATGAAGGAATCGAAGAGGCGCCACCGGTAAATCGCCGGTTTATGCGTGTGCCCGACAAAACAGATTGCGTCGTCAAATACAGCAAAATTTTCGAGGGCAATGGTAGGGGTCAGGATATACTCCCAGACTGGCTCGCGCGGGCTGGCGTGCGTGACAAGGATGCCGGGGGCGCCGGGCGGATTGAGCGGCGCGTGGGGCAATTGATCGAGATAGAGACGATTTTCTTCACGCAGTTCCTGGCGCGTCCACAACACCGCGTGGCGCGCCTGCGGGTTGAAATCGTCGACATTGATCCCCGGCTTATCGAGCACCGCCCAGTCGTGATTGCCCATCACACACAACGCAGCGCGCTCGCGCACGAGTTCGATGCACTCATTGGGTTTTGGCCCGTAGCCGACGACATCGCCCAAACACCAGATTCTGTCGTAGCGGCCGTCCGCGTCGCTCAGCACGGTTTCAAGCGCGGCTAGATTCGCATGAATATCGGAAATCACTAAAATGCGCGTCATATTTTTATGATACCGCAGTTTCGCTTCCACTGCGACTTCGTGATAATGTTTCACAATTAGTTCATCCTGAATCAGTCAAGTGGGGCTGTTATGGCCAGGCAGGGTTTAACACGGTTTGCGCATATCGGCATTTTACATCACCCCAAAAAACCAGAATCATTAGAATTGGCAGACACGATCGGCAGTTATCTTGAAGCTGCCGGCGTCGCCGACATCTGGCACGAATCAGCGTGGGATTTAGAGAGCACGACGTCGCATCTGCCCAAAGTTGACCTCTTGATCACGCTGGGCGGCGACGGCACCATGCTGCGCGCCGCGCGCATCGGCGCACCCCATGCCGTGCCAATGCTGGGCGTCAAAATGGGCCGACTGGGCTTTCTCGCCGAGGTGCAGCCGCACGACTGGGAAGCGCCGTTGGCTGCCATCCTGGCAGGGAATTACTGGATCGAGGAGCGACTCATGGTGCGGATGCACGTGGAGCGCATACATCCTGACACTGGCGTCTGTGAAGCCATCTGCACCTACGATGCGCTCAACGACGTCGTGTTGAGCCGCGGCAACCTGGCCCGCGTCGTGCGCATCAGCGCCGAGTTGGATGGCGGACACCTGACAACCTATACATGTGATGGTTTAATCGTCAGCACGGCAACCGGCAGTACGGGGTATGCATTGGCCGTTGGCGGTCCGGTGATGCCGCCAGAACTACGGAATATCCTGGTCATTCCAATTGCACCCCATCTCAGCATGGATCGCGCCGTGATCTTGTCGGAGGGCGCGACCATTCGTTTGCAGGCGACCAGCGATTATCCACCGATGGTGACAGTCGATGGTCAAGTCGTGGTCGAAGTTCAGGAAGGGGATCAGGTGCTGGTCGTGGGCAGCCCACACTTAGCGCGCTTCGTGCGCACACGCGAGCGCAGCTATTTTTACCAGACGCTGATGGACAAAATGCAGTGGACGACCTAGAGGCAAAGTAGAAACCATCTAAACAGGAAGCGAGTCATGACAGTTTCATCTTCATCACCAAACGAACCCGCCGAATCGACAGCCGCCAACGCGCCGATGTTTTGCACCAATCATCCGGACACTGAGACCTATCTGCGCTGCAACAAGTGCGGCAAGCCCATCTGTCTGAAATGCGCCGTGCTCACCGAAGTTGGTTACCGGTGTAAAGAGTGCATCCGCGAACAGCAAAATATTTTCTACAATGCGATGACCAGCGACAACTGGATTGCGTTTGCGGTGGCCGGCGTCATCACCTTGATCGCCTGGCCGATCGTGGCCTTCCTCTTTAGTCTCACCGGCTTCTTTGGCTGGATCATCGCCGCGCTGGTCGGTTCGGGCGCAGGGGCGGCGCTGGCGCAGATCATCCGCAGATCAGTTGGCCGGCGGCGTGGGCGGTATATTCGCCATTTTACATTGGCCGGCATTTTGATCGGCCTGGTCGCGAGCGGCTTGCTGAGCAGCCTGTTGTTCGACAGTTTCCTCCCCTTTTTCAGCCTGGGTGGGTTGATCTTCGTCGGCCTGGCGCTGGGCACGGCCTACCAGACACTGCGCTAAGGCTCCACCTGATAGATTCGCCGGGCCTGGCGGTCAAAAAGGGATGTAATCCAAGTTGAGGCAGCCGGGTGTGCGACCCACGCCCGGCGCATCATGCGGCCCCCGATCTGAAGGAGCCTCGTTAAAAAAGTGAGGTTTGCACGGCCTCATTGGTGTATGGTATGTTAGCTGCTGTTCCTGTCTCGCCAGGGTGTCCTTACGACTGAATCGTTTATAGAAAGTCAGATGCAATGTACGAAGGATTCGAGGTTATCGATTTTCACGCGCATTTTCCGACCGATCGCCCCTGGTTTCCTGACATGGGTGATACGATGCAGCTTTATACGGAGCAGGTGAGCGCGGCGCGGCGCAGGCTGATTCAGCAACAGAGCCAACCCTACCAGGAACAGTGGCGCCGCATGTGGAATTTCCCACAGGCTGAAGGAAAAGACGATCATCCTGGCGACCGTGAACAGGCGCGGCGCTGGGTGGCGGAGTTGGATCGGTGCGGCATCCGCGCCATCGGCTTTGTCACGGGCGGCGGCAACGAACATCTGGCGGAAGTGTGCAGCTGGCATCCGGATCGCTTCGTGGGCTTTGCCCATCATTCACCGTTCTTGCCCGACGCCGTGGCGCGACTCGAACGCGCCGTGACGGAGTTGGGGCTACGAGCATACAAGTTGCTCGCCCCCAACATCGAGGAGCCTATCGAAGACCCGGCAGCCTTCCCCGTGTGGGAGAAGTGCGCCGAGTTGGGGATTCCTGTCCTGATTCACTTCGGCATCCAGGGCGGCGCCGGCGGCATTGCCTGGCATCAGAACATCAACCCGCTCAAGCTGCACAACGTGGCAAAGGCCTTCCCGGAAGTAACGTTCGTCATCCCCCATTTTGGCTGCGCCTGGGAGCGCGAGACCTTGCAACTCTGCTGGGCCTGCCCCAATGTGAGCATTGACACCAGCGGCAGCAATCAATGGATCCGCTGGGCGCCGGGCGAGGTGACGGTCAAGTATCTTTTCCGCAAATATTACGAGACGATCGGCCCGGAACGCATCATCTTTGGCAGCGATTCGAGCTGGTTCCCGCGCGGTTTTGCCTTCCGCTACCTGCAGGATCAGGTGCGCGATTGCCTCGACCTCAACCTACCCGACGTGCACATCCAGCAGATCGTTGCCGGGAATGCAGCGCGTTTACTCAAGATCGATCTCTAAGCCCACCCTTTCTCACCCGATTTCACAGGAGGATTTTATGAAACAACGAACCCGTTTTGCCGTGCTCAGCTTGCTTGTGCTGCTGGCCTTGATGGTGTCGGCCTGTGCGCCGGCCGCCATGCCAGCCGCGCAGCCGGCTGGATCCGAAGCTGCCACCGAAGCGCCGGCTGAAGCGCCCGCTGAAGCTGCCGCGCCCGCCGAAGCTGCCACAGGCGATGTCGTCGAGATCGAGTACTGGCAGTACAATTTCGAGGCGCGCATCAAGGCCATGGATCAGCTCATCGCCATGTTCGAGGAGCAGAATCCGGGCATCAAGGTCATCCACAACTCTGAAGTGCCCTACGACAACTACCGCGACAAGATCGCGGCGAGCGTGCCAGCCGGCGTCGGCCCCGATGTGGCCACGCTTTTCTACGGCTGGCAGCCAGTGTGGGTGAGCGAAGGATACATTGTGCCGCTGCCCGAAGATGCCTTCCCGCCGGACATGGTCAAGAGCGAGTTCAGCCCTATGGTGCAGGCCAGCTTCCAGGATGGCAAGCTCTACACGCTGCCCACCGCCGTGCGCACGCTGGCGCTCTTCTACAACAAGGATCTCATGGAGCAGGCCGGCCTTGACCCCGAAAAGCCGCCGACAACAGTTGCAGAGCTTGAGCAGCAGGCCGTGCAATGCACGAAAATGGACGCTCAGGGCAATTACGAGATCATGGGCTTCCCTGTCTCCATGACCGGCCAGGCGCACCATTGGTTCCGCGAGGTTCTCCTGCGCCAGTTCGGCCAGCAGCCCTACAGCGACGATTATACCCAGGTGCTGTGGAATGCCAGCCCAGGCGGTTACGACGCCTGGAACCAGTTGCTCAAGTTCCAGACTGAACTCAAGACCGGCGACGCCACGCTCTTTGACGGCGACCCCAACTTCTTCCTCAATGGCAAAGCCTGCTTCCACATCGACGGCTCGTTCCGGCTGGGAACCATTGCAGCCAACGCGCCGGACCTGAACTTCGGCGTGGTCGAGTTGCCAGAACTAAATGGCGTCAAGAGCACCTTTGGCAGCTACTGGACGCACGGCATCACGCAGAAAGCCGCGGCCGACCCAGCGCGCATGGACGCAGCGGTTAAGTTCTTGCAGTTCATCACCACGCCCGAAGCCGGCGCGTTGTGGGTGAAAGAGACGGGCGAGCTGCCCGCACAACTGGCGGCAGCCTCGGATCCCGAGTTGCTGGCCGATCCTAAGCTGGGCGCATTTGCGGCCGGCCTGCCCTATGCGCATTCCACCTTCTTCGTGGACGAGAGCAAGGATCGCCAGGCGCTGATCGATGCGTACGACGCCGTCGTCTTGAATGGTGCAGATCCGGCCGCGGAGCTTGACTTTGCGGTCGAAACCGTCCAGGAGATGCTTGACGAGTACTGGGCGAACCAGTAGAAAATACTTTTTGACAGGCTTGTAAGCCGGGCAATTGGACCCGGCTTACAAGCCTGTCCGCCACCGGCTATCCTCATGAAACTCACGCTGCGTCGTCGTCAAATCCTGTGGGCATATACATTCCTGGCTGTGAGCCTGGTGTTCTTTGTCGTGATCCGCTGGTATCCCACGATCCTGGCCTTCAACATCAGCTTTCGCGACTGGAATGTGTTCCAGAATAGTGGCCCGTGGATCGGGCTGCAGAACTATCAGGATATCTGGGACGATCTCTTCAAGCAGCGCAGCGCGGTGCGCGCCGCGTTCTTCAACACCTTTCGCTATGTGATCATCGGCGTGCCCGTGCAATTGATGCTTGGCCTGATGGTCGCCATGTTGCTCAACAGCATCGTGCGGGCAGCCGGTTTCTTTCGCGCGGCATACTTCATTCCCTATGTAACTTCGCTGGTGGCTGTGGCCTTTGTGTGGAACTGGCTTTATGCGCCGCAGAGCGGCCTCATCAACCAGATACTGCTCGCGCTTGGCCTGCCCATGCAAGGCTTCACCAAAAGCCCGCAGCAGGCGCTCTACTCCATTACAGCGGTGGCGATCTGGGCCAGCCTGGGCTTTACCATCATCATTTTTCTGGCCGGCCTGCAACAGATTCCTGACATATACTACGAAGCCGCCCAGATCGACGGCGCCGGTCGCTGGCAGATGTTCTGGCGCATCACCCTGCCGCTGCTCAATCCCGTGATCGTCTACCTTTCCGTGTTGCAGACCATCGCCTTCCTGCGCATGTTCGACCTGGTGCGCAACATGAGCGACCAGGGACAGGGCGGCCCGCTCAACAGCAGCACCACTGTCGTGCTTGAGGTCTACAAAGAGGGTTTTGGCAGCTACAACATGGGCTATGCCGCCGCGCTGACGGTGCTACTCTTTTTTGTGATCCTGCTGATCACCATCTTCCAGTTGCGCGTGCTGCAGCGGCGCGTGGAGTACTAGGCTGATGACGATTGCTGAAAGCGAAGCCGAACGGCTGATCCGTCTCTCCGAACAAGTCGTGACCGCGCCGTCACACAGGCGCGCGCGCGTCTCGTGGTTGACCGCGCTGGTTTATCTTCTGCTCAGCCTGGGCGCGGTGGTGATGATCGTGCCCTTTGTATGGATGGTGCTGACCAGCTTCAAGCCGGGCACGGAGTTGATCGATTTTGCGTTCTTGCCCAAGAACCCGACTCTGGAGAATTACCGCCTGGTCCTCACGACCAGCAGTTTTGGCCGCTGGTATCTCAACAGCCTGTTCGTCGCCACAGTCAGCACGCTGACCGTGGCCTTTTTCGACTCGCTCGTCGGCTACACCTTCAACAAGTTCGAATTTCCAGGCAAGACGATCATCTTTCTGGGCATCCTGGCCACGCTCATGATCCCCACCGAGATGCTGATCATCCCGTGGTACAACATGAGCGTCCAACTCGGCTGGCATCAGGGGGCCATGCAATATTGGGGCATCGTTTTTCCCGGCGTCATCACCGCGGTGGGCATCTTTCTCATGCGACAGTTCTTCGACGGTGTGCCCAACGAACTGCTCGACGCGGCGCGTATCGACGGCATGAACGAATTTGGCATCTTCTGGCGCATTGCCATGCCGCTGGTCAAGCCCGCGGTGGCCGCACTCTGTATCTTCAACTTCATCGGCAACTGGAACGCCTATCTGTGGCCGCTGATCATCGCCAGCAGCCGCCAGTTCTACACGCTGCCCGTCGGCCTCAGCTTCTTCCGCGGCGAGTCGACCACGCAGTGGGAGAAGATCATGACCGGCGCCAGCCTCGCCACCATTCCGCTGCTGATCGTCTTCATCCTCTTCCAGCGTCAGATTATCAAAGGGATTGCCTTGACGGGGATCAAGGGGTGACGGGAGGGTGGCGTCAATTGCTGCCTGTTCATGGTTGGTGCATCTGGCGCGACCTCACCCATTCCTGACTTCCCACCACGCCCGAAAGAGACTTTGCCATGCCCGGCTCCTTTCCACACCCAGTCTACAGCCGCCACGTCCTGCAGCCAGCCTATGCCGACACCCAGGCCCATCTCTTTGAGCCGATGCTTGCAGCGCACGAGGCCCACGCTGTCATGTTGGCTGAATGCAACATCATCACGGTTGAGAATGCGGCAGCGCTGGTGGCCGCGGTGGCGACGATTCGAGCGGCCGGCGTTGCTGCCTATGCCTACCAGCCGGGCATCGAAGACCTTTTCTTTCGCATCGAAGGGGAGATCATTGCGCTTGCAGGCGCCGACTATGGCGGCAACCTGCAACTGGCGCGCAGTCGCAATGATCTGGGCCACGCGCTGGCGCGTATGGCGCTGCGCACGCGCGTGCTGGCGGTAAGCGAGCGCGTCCTGGCGCTGCGCACGGCAGTCATGGCCCAGGCGCGCCGCCACCTAAACACCTTGATGCCTGGCTACACACACACGCAGCCCGCGCAGCCCGTCACCTTGGCCCATTACCTGGCCGGCGTGCTCACCTTTCTTGCGCACGACCAGGCCAAGCTCACCGACGCCTACGCGACCGTCAATCTCTCGCCGCTGGGGGCCGCGGCGCTGACCGGTACGGGCTTCCCTATCGACCGCCAGCGTGTTGCAGATCTGCTCGGTTTCGATGGGATCGTTCTCAGCACACAACATGCCATCGGCGGCGGCGAGTATCTTACCGACACAGTCTTTGCCGTGCAGGCGCTGGCCGTGGACCTCAGCCGCATGACCCACGACCTGCTTGTCCGCGCTACACAGGAGGCCAACGCGCTGCATATCGACGACAGTTTTATCCAGATCAGCTCGATCATGCCGCAGAAGCGCAACCCCGTCGTGCTGGAGCATCTGCGCGCCCGCCTCAGCCGCGCCCTGGGCTATGCGCAGACGGTGGTGACGCAGTGTCACAACATCCCCTACGGTGATACGCAGGACATTGAAGACGAAATCTTACCGCCGCTGTTTCACGCGCTGGCGACTATCGAGGAATGTCTGGACCTTTACATCGCTTTCTTTGAGACCCTGGCGCTCAACGAGGCGCATCTGCGCGCCCGCGCGGGCGAAGGCTTTACCACTGCCACTGAGTTGGCTGATACATTGGTGCGTGAAACGCGGCTGCCTTTTCGGCTGGCGCACAAAATTGTCGCGGGCATGGTGCAGACCGCGGTCAAAGCTGGCGTCCCCAGCTCGCGGTTGACGCTGGCGATGTTGCAGGCATCCGCGCGCGAGGTGCTCGGCCACGCGCTCGATCTCAGCGCTGCACAATTCCAGCAGGCGCTGGATCCGGAACATTTTGTGACGGTGCGATCTGGAGTGGGCGGTGTGGCGCCAGCCGCCACCGCGGCCGTGCTCAATGAACTGCAACACGCGCTGGATGCCGGCTTCGCCTGGCTGGACGCTGCTCAAGCGCGCCTGGCAGTGGCGACGTCGCGGCGCAACGTCGCCACTGAGCAGCGGTAAGTTCGCCCCTCTTTCCTGGCATTAAGATTTACCCAGAGATGAGGATTCAACCTCCAAACACCCCTGCGCCAGCTCCTCACCCCGCCTGCACGATCGCCACGCCAAAGGGCTCCAGCGCCACCGTACCGGGGACATCCGCCCCGCTCAGCACATCGACGCCAGAGATGGGCAAGTTCACCGTGACCAATTCCGGCTGGTGATTGAGCACGAACCAGAGGTCGCGGCCCTCCTCGCTGCGGCGGCGCACGACCTCGACGCCCCGCGGCGCGCTCACCGGCGGGGTGACGCCCGCGGCCGCGGCAATGCGCCCGAGCAGCGCGCCCATCGTCTCCGGCGCCAGCCGCGTGCCGAGGTAGAAGGCGCGGCCGCGGCCGTAGCGGTGCTCGGTGATCGCGGGCCGGCCAGCGTAAAAGTTGCCAGTAAAGGTTGCCAGCGCGCTCGCGCCTTCGAGGTCGATCACATCGGCCCACAGGTCGCAGGGTGCAGTGGCGCCGTCGTCGAAGCGCAGCTCGTTCTGCTCGCCCTCGGCCATCGGCGCGAATTCTTCGACGCGCAGGCCGAGCAGCTTGCGGAAGGGCGCGGGATAGCCGCCGAGCCGGATCTGCTCGTTCTCGTCGACGATGCCGCTGAAAAAGCCGATGGCGACCGTACCGCCCGCCTCCACATACGCCTCGATCTTGGCCGCGGTGGCGTCGTCCACCAGATAGAGATTGGGAATCAGCAGCAGCTTGTAGTTGGCAAAGTCGCTGTCGGTAAAGACAAAATCCACCGTGAGATTGGCGGCAAAGAGGGGGCCGTAAAAGCTCGCCAGCCGGTCGTAGAAGGTCACGGCGGTCGAGGGCTTCGAGTCCAGCTCCAGCGCCCACCAGCTCTGCCAATCGACCAACATGCCCACGTCCGCGACGACGCGGCTGCGCGCCAGCGGTCCCAGCTCCTGCAGTTCGTTGCCCAGCGCCGCGACCTCGCGCCAGACTCGCGAGTTCTCCACGCCGACATGCGGCACGAGCGCGCCGTGAAACTTCTCCGCGCCGGCCTTGGCCGCGCGCCACTGAAAGAACATGACCGTGTTGGCCCCGCGCGCCACCGCCTGTAGACTCCACAGCCGCATCTGCCCCGGCGCCTTGAGCACATTGCGCGGCCGCCAGTTGACCGCGCTCGAGGTCTGCTCCATCAGCATCCACGGCCGGCCGTCGCCCAGCGAACGCGTCAGATCGCACTGCGCGGCGTTTTGCGCGGCGGCAAAGTCATCCGCCGGGTCGGGATAGGTGTCGAGCGAGATCACATCTTCGTGGTGCGCCCACTGGCGATAGTCGGCTGGTTTGAAGAAGCCCATGAAATTGGTCGTGAGCGGCGTCTGCGGGGTGACGCGGCGCAGGATCTCCGCCTCCATGTCGTGCAGCGCGATCAGGCTGTCGGAGGAGAAGCGGCGCCAGTCGAGCTGCTGCGTCGGGTTGGCGAAGGTGGGCGCGCGGCGCGGCGGGTTGATCTCCTCCCACTGGCCGTAGCGCTGGCTCCAGAAGGCCGTGCCCCACGCCGCGTTGAGCGCATCGAGCGTGCCGTACCGTTCGTAAAGCCACTTGCGAAAGGCCGCTGCCGAAGTTTCGCAGAAGCACTCGCTGACGTGGCAGCCGTACTCATTGTTGATGTGCCAGACCGCCAGCGCCGGGTGATCCTGGTAGCGTTCGGCAATGCGCGTGACCAGCGCCGCCGCGGCCTTCATGTAAGCCGGGCTATGTAGACAGTAGGCCTGGCGCCCGCCCGGCCACAGGGTGACGCCGTCGGCGGTGACGGGCAGGCTGTCGGGGTGGCGGTGCGCCAGCCACGGCGGCGGCGACGCGGTGGCGGTCGCCAGACAGACATAGATGCCGTGCGCGTGCAGCAGATCCAACAGCCGGTCGAGCCAGCCAAAGTCGTACTGCCCCGGCTGCGGCTCCAGATGCGCCCAGGAGAAGATGCCGACCGAGACGAGGTTGACGCCCGCCTGCTGCATCAGCCGCATATCTTCGGGCCAGAGTTCCTCCGGCCACTGTTCCGGGTTGTAGTCGCCGCCGTACCAGATGCGTGGTTGGTTGAGAATATTTTGTAAAGTCATAATCAGTTGGGTGGTGGTGGGTTTGAAAATGATTCGATAGATGATGCCGGCAGCGTCGCTTTGCGCACCAGTTTGACGCCCAGATAGCTTTTCACGCTCTCCTCATCGGCCAGCAACTCGGCGGCTTCGCCCTGGAACGCCACCTGCCCGTCGCGCAGCAGATAGGCGTAGTCGCACCAGCGCAGGACGCTGCGCGCGTTCTGCTCCACGACGACCAGCGTGATGCCGGCGTCGCGCAGCGTGCGCAGCGTCCGGAAGACCTCGGTCACAAAGAGCGGCGACAGCCCGGCGCTCGGCTCGTCGAGCAGCATGAGCGTGGGCCGCGCCAGCCAGCCGAGCGCGATGGCGAGCATCTGTCGCTCGCCGCCGCTGAGGCTGCCAGCGCGCTGTCCCTGCCGGTCGCGCAGGATGGGGAAGAGTTCGTAGCACTCGCCAAGCGCGAGGAGTGCGGCTGGCCGGCCCAGCCCACGCACGGCCAACCGCAAATTCTCGCGCACGCTCATGGTTTTGAAGACATTCTCGCGCTGCGGCACATAGCTCAGGCCGAGGCCGCGGATTGTCTCCGTACGTCTACCCGCGATCGCTTGCCCAGCGAACTCAATCGCGCCGCGTTCGATGGTCGTCAGCCCGGCGATGCTCTTGAGCAGCGTCGACTTGCCGCTGCCGTTCGGACCGAGGATAGCCGCAAACTGCCCGGCGGCCACGGTCAATGCCACGTCGTGCAGAATCATCAACTTGCCGTAGCCGGCGGTCAGGGAAGTGATCGAAAGCATCAGTCGTGAATGCCGGCATCCACCACATTCAGCCCGGCCACTTCGATGACCTGCGCGCCGTCGCGTTCGACCCAGACGCCGCACTGCGTGCTGCCGGGGCTGTCTTCCAGCTCCACGGGGCTGCCGTCCATGCGCAGCGCCGGGCTGTACCACTGCCCGACCTGCTCCGCGTCGCCCTGGATGTAGTGGCCGATCAGCGAGCGGCGGAAGCGGTGCTGGCTGGTGTTTGGATAGCTGCCGTGCACCAATTGGCCGTTGAAGAAGAGCACGTCACCCGCCTTCATCACCACGGGGCGCACGTCGGCGTCGGGCGGCAGCGGCACGGTGACATCGGTGAAGCTCTGTTCCAGATCGGCGCCGACGGTGCAGAGCAGCGGCCAGGCGTGGCTGCCGGCGACGACCTGCATGCAGCCGTTCTCCTCGTCGCAGTCGTCGAGCGCCAGCCACGCGGCCATGCAGGTGCCCGGCTGCACGCGCAGGTAATAGTTGTCCTGGTGCAGCGCCTGGCCGCGCGCGCCCGCCGGCTTGAAGTAGAGCATCGTCTGCACCGCAAAGGGCTCCTTGCCCAGGAAAGTGGTCAGCGCGCGGTTGATGCGCGCGTCGAGCATCCAGCGCAGCGACAGTTCGTCCCAGCGGTGCATGTGGATCATGCGCGGATACTGCTTGAGCGGGTCGCGCTCGGTGGCGGCGACGCCGGCAAAGTCGCCGGCATGGCTGCCCTCGCGACGCAGGCGCATGAAATGGTCGATGTAGCTCTCAACCTCTTCGGGCGCAAACATTTGCCGGACGACAGTGTAGCCGTCCTGCTCGATCTGATGGATGTGGGTCGCTGTGATCATGGGTTCCTCCTGATTACTCTCCAAAATAAACTTCGCGCACCAGTGCATTTTTTTCGATCTCGGCGGGTTTCCCATCGGCGATGACTTGCCCCAGATGCATCACGTAGAGGCGGTCGACAAAGTCAAAGAGGATTTCCAGCCGGTGTTCGACGATCAGAAAGGTCAAGCGATGGAGGCGGCGCATCCGCTCGATCTCTTCGAAGATGGTGTAGGCGAGGCCGGGCGCCACGCCGGCGGTCGGCTCGTCGAGGAGGAGCAGGCGCGGCTCGCCCATCAGCGTGCGGCCAATTTCCAGCAGCTTCATCTGCCCGCCGGAAAGATCGGCGGCCGGGGCTTGCGCTCGCGCTTCCAGTTTGAGATCGTGCAGAATGGCGGCGGCTTCGGCGGTGTTGGCGCGCTCCTGGCCCCACCAGCGGCCACGCCAGAGCGCCTGCCGCGCACGTTCCCCGCGCTGGTTGCGCGCCGGCAGCAGTGCATTGTCGAGCGCCGACATGCGAAAGAAGAGCGACGGATCCTGATAGCTGCGCGCCAGCCCGCGCGCAAAGATCTGGTCGGGCGCCAACCCGCCGATCGGCTGGCCGTCGAGCAAAATCTCACCGTCGTCGGGGCAATAGGCGCCGGCGATGGTGCTGAGCAGGGTCGATTTGCCGCTGCCGTTCGGCCCGATCAGCCCGACGATCTCGCCGGCTTCGACGCGCAAGCTGACGCCGGCGACCGCGGCCAGGCGGCCAAAATGTTTGCGCACAGTGCGGAGGTCAAGCATGGCGATTCACCGTTGCCTTTTGAGACGCAACATCCTGGCGCCGCAGCTTTGTCAAAAATTTGCCGGCGCCAGTCGTATCGAGCTGCTCCGGCAACAGCCCCTGCCGCCGATAGCGCAGCATGACGAGCAGAATCAGCGCAAAGAGGATGTAGCGCGCGTAGTTGAAATCAAACTGGCTGCCCAGCATGTTGGCCTGGATCGCGGCGATGGCAGTGGCGCGGTCGAGCAAGGTGATGATCGCGGCGCCGAGCAGCGCACCGCGCATGTTGCCCAGCCCGCCCAGCACGATCATCACCCAGATGTCGAGCGTCAGACCGACCACGTAATCATTGGCGCTGGCAAAGCCGATGTTGGTGACAAAGAAAACGCCGGCGACCGCGGCCATGGCCGAACCGATGACCATCACACTGGCGCGCGTGCGCGCCATCGGCTTGCCAAGCCCGGAGGCGACGTCGCTATTCTCGCGCATCGCCTTCAACATACGACCGTAGGGTGAGCGCGCCACCCGTTGTGCGAACCAGTAACAGAGCGCCGCGGCCAGCAAGGTCATCCCAGCAAAGGCCGCGGCTCTGAGTTGCGCGGTAGGCAGAAAGACAAAAGGTTGCGATAGGCCTGACAGTCCATTGTGCGCGCAGATCACCGGCTCGGCCCCGCGCACCACGATGCGCACCACTTCGCTGGACGCCAGCAGCACCAGGCCGAGAAACCACTCGTCCTTCAGGCGCAGCGCCGGGTAGGAGGCTAGATAACCGACGATCCCGCCGATAAAGGCCGCGATGACGAGCGTCATGAGAAAATTGGTCAGCCCAACCGCAGGCAGCGTGCGCATAATCTCGGTGCGCACTTGCAACGCCTGGCTCATGCCCGCGCCGCACGGGTAGGGAGCAGCTTGCCCTGCAAGCAGCGGCAGCAACCGCGTGTAGGTGACGCCGGCGGTATAGGCGCCGATCGAGACGAAGAGCGCTTTGCCAAAGTTGGGAATGCCGCCCAGCCCATATTCCAGGTTGAGGCTGAGCGCGATCATGGCGGCGACGCCAAACGAAGTCAGCAATGAAATCAGCGTGCCGATAGGATCCAGGATCACGCGTTGCCTCCTTCTGTGGCGCTGCGCCCTATCCCACCAAAGCCTTGTGGGCGAATCAACAGCACGAGGATGATGATCACAAAAGGGATGGCAGGTTTGAAACTGAAGTCGAGGCCAAAGGTCTGGTTGAGCAGGAGCATGACCGTGTTTTCGCCAAAGGCCACAATGTAGGCGCCCAGGATCGTGCCGGCGAAGCTGCGCATCCCGCCCAGCACTGCCGCGGCAAAGACCGGCAGCAGGATCAGCCAGCCGACCAGCGGATCGACGAAGGTGTAGAGGCCCCACAGCGCGCCGGCCACGCCCGCCATCCCGCCCACGAGCACCCAGGTGAGGTCTGTGACGCGATCCACCGGCACACCGAGCACGCGCGCCAGGGTGTCGTTGTCGGCCAGCGCGCGCATCTGCCGACCCAGACTGGTGAAGTTGAGCAGCAGCGTCAACAGGATGACGAGTATGATGCTGCTCAGCGTCACCCAGACGAAGATATTAGTCAGGCGCAGCGGGCCGATCGCCACCAGCACCTGCAGCGGGATCTGGATGCGCTTGTCGAAGAGATCGTAGCGGTCGGCGAGCAGGAAG
Source organism: Caldilineaceae bacterium (assembly GCA_014879855.1). GTDB lineage: Bacteria > Chloroflexota > Anaerolineae > Caldilineales > Caldilineaceae > Caldilinea. The sequence goes on from JACSRH010000111.1 coordinate 44,408, forward strand.
AGTGTGTAGCGCACGATCAGTCCGACGGCAAATGAGGAAAGAATGAGCACATAGGTTGTTGACTTCTGACGCACGAGCGGACGATAGACAAGCCGATGGATAGCCCAGGCCAGCAATGCCGACGCTGGAAAGGCGAGGCCAATCGCGAACAGCGGGTTGGTTGTCACAAAAAGTGAAACCACGAGCGCCGTGTACGCGCCAAATGTGATCAATTCGGCATGGGCAAAGTTGGGCAACTTCACCACCGCCATCGTCAACGTCAGGCCCACGGCCATCAGCGCGTAAAGGCTGCCCACTTGTGCGGTTGTCACGAGCGAATCGACTAATTGCGTCAAGGTCACGGCTGGCTCAGTTCGGCTGACAGGCAAGGCGATCGACGCAACGATTATAGCATTACGCAACGGAATCACAAGCCATCGAGCCGCTTACAAGCCATCTTTCGGAAAATCACGTGCGCTTGGAGCCGGATGAGTCGCTGGTGCGACGGCCCAAAAGCGTTTGCGAAGGCTGCGGGGGTGGTGTATAGTGCAGCGCAGTTCCCCCACGATGTGCTGCCAACAACCCATTGTTCCAATTGCATTCAATGAAGGAGTGCGCTCATGCGAAGGACTTCCTGGATTTTGTTTGCTGTCCTGCTGTTGAGCCTGGTGCTCTCAGCCTGCACAGCGGTGGCGCCGGCGGGTGACGCCGCCGGCCCGCAAACCTACACGCTGGGCATTGCGCTGCCCTACTCCGGTTCGCTCGGCTCGTTCGGTACAGACTTCCAAAAGGGCGTCGAATTGGCAGTCGAGCAGATGAACGCGCAACTTGAGGCGGCAGGGGCGAATACACGCTTCCAGACCGCCAGCGCGGACACCGAAGGCACGCCCGATGGCGCGCTCAAGGCGGTGCAGACGGTGGTGCAGACAAGCGGGGCTAAAGTCGTGATCGGCCCCTTGACGACTAGCGAAGTGCTCGGCGCCAAACAATTTGTTGACGAGAACGATGTCATTCTCGTCGCGCCGGCCTCCAGCGGACTTCCCGGCGCGCTTGCGGGCGACAATATCTTCCGTGTGATGTATCCGCCCGACACCTACTCGGCGCGCGCCTTTGCGGAGATCGCGACGCGCCGCGGCTATGAAAATATCGTGGCGTTGGTGGTGGACGATCCTTTTGGCAACGGCATGATCGATGTGTTCACGGAGCTCTTCCAGGAAAAGGGCGGCCAAGAGGTGGCAGTGGTCAAATATGCGCCTGAACCGGCCGATCTCTCCGGGGAGGCAAGTAAATTGAGCGCAGAGGTGGAGCGGCTGCGCGCATCGGGCGAGACCGCGCTCTTTGCGGTGGCTTTCCTGGGTGACGCGCAGAAGCTATTGCAGCAGGCGGTCACCGATCCAGCGCTGGGCAGCGTCGATTGGCTGGGCGTCGAAAACCTGGTCAATCCGGACATTTTGGGCGATCCGGCGCACGCTGCGTTCCTCGCCAAAGTGGGCTTGACGTCGGTCTCTTTTGGCGACGCGCAGAATCCAAACACGCAGCCTTTTCTCGACGCGTTCGCCGCCAAATATGAGAGCGAACCGGGGCCATTTACCAACTACGCCTACGACGCCGCCAACATTGCGATGTTGACGATGCTCTCCGCTGGCAATGATGGCAAGGCGGTCAAGTCGATGCTGCCTTTCATTTCCGGACACTACATCGGCACCGCGTTCCAAGCCTTCCTCGACGAAAATGGCGACCAGGCGATTGCCTATTACACGATCTTTCAACTCAACCCCGAAGGCGCAGAGTTTGTTGAGGTCGGCAGCTACGACGGCCAGACGGATACAGTGACGCTGGAGGAGTAGAGAGAGGGGAGACAAGCAGATTGGGAGATTAGAGATTGGGAGATTAGAGATTAGGAGATTAGAGATTAGGGGACAAGGGGTATGATTTTCTCCCAGTCTCCACTCTCCAGTCTCCACTCTCCAATCTCCACTCTCCAGTCTCCACTCTCCAATCTCCACTCTCCAGTCTCCCAGTCTTTTACAAGGGTCTCACATGAACGCAGACGAATTTGAGCTATACGATCTGACGGTGGTGGTCGAGGCGATTGAGGGGAACTGCACCTGCTCGATGGCGGTGGGAGATCGCTTCCACCTGCATGGGGGCAAGCTTTCCCTGCCGGCGGGACAGGAGTTCTGCGTCTATGCGCTGCAGGCGACGCTGCCGCTGCTGCCCGCCAAGCAGCGGCGCAACCACCCCGCCGATTGGATGGAGACCGACGCCCGCGTCACCTGCCCCGATCCTGCCTGCCGGCTGATCATGCGCGTCGATCGCGTCGGGCAGCGCGTGCTGAGGCACGACGACGTCAGTGCAATCGACTGGAAGGCGGGCGAACGCTAAGGGTTGCTCCAGGCGCGCCGCAGACAGGCTGGTACGGCGTGTTCTTCAAATAGTGCTCCCACTCCTCAAGGTTGAGCGCGCGTGCGGCGATGGCGCAGCTACGCTCCTTCCACGGCATCAGATCCAGTTCCCAACGCTCGACCCGCTCATCAAAACTGCCCAGATAGACATAGTTTCCTGCTGGACTGACGGCAAACGATTCGGTTTCCAGCCCCGTATGCAATGCAGGCGCTAATGGGGTGTGCGATGCAATATCCCACATCTGCACTGTGCCGTCGTTGCTCAGTGTAACCAACGTTCGCTCTCCATGCGGGGGATAGAATTGCACGCCCCACACCTGCGACATCTGCCCGACGAGCGGCTCGCCGCGCTCCGCCCCGGTGGCTGGATCCCAGAAGCGCACTGTGTTGTCGGCGCTGCCAGAGATCAGGGTTGCGCCATCCGCCGCGTACAGCAACGAAGTGATCCAGTATTTATGCCCCACCAATGGTGCGCGGCGCAATTGCAACGCTTCGCCGCCCGGCTGCGCCAGCGTGGAGACATCCCACAGCCGAATCTGACCATCAGTGCCGCCGGATGCCAGCGTCTGGCCGTTTGGCGAGAATGCCAGCGCCAATGTCCAACCGTCGTGCGCTCTTGACATGGCGCGCACGCGCGCACCTGTCTTCACATTCCAAATCGATAGGTTTCCGTCGAAATCTCCGACGGCAAGGTAGCTGCTATCGGGACTGAATGCCAGACCAATGACGACGCTGTCAACATAGGTGGTGAGCAGTGTATGCAGCATCTGACGGCTCGTCGCGTCCCAGAGTGTGACGAGGCCACTGGCATCTCCAGCCGCCAGAAAACGACCGTCCGGACTGTAGACGATTTGGATGATCGAACGTTCGTGCGGCGATGGCAATTCGGCGATCTGCTGGCCAGAAGCAGCATCCCACAGCAAGAGACGCTTGTCGAAGCCAGCCGTGGCAAGTGTGCTCCCATCCGGGCTGATGGCAACAGAGCGGGCGCGATCCCTGTGCCCGTCAAACAATTTGCGTCGCGCCAGATCCCACCGCAGCAGACTGCCGCCGGTTGCCCCTGAATAGAGCACATTGCCCGTGGGGCCAAAACGCAGATGACGCACCCAATTGTCATGTCCGAAGAGCGGTTCACCAATTTGCTGCCCGGTTACAACATCGTACAACAAAATTTGGCGATCGGCGCCGCCGGTGGCCAACGTGCGCCCATCCGGGCTGAAAGCCGCACAGAGGACGCGCCCGTCATGTTCGGTAAATGGGAGATGGATCGATGCGCCGGTGGCTGCATCCCACAGGCGGACAGAACCGTCAAAGCTTGCAGTTGCGATTTTGCTGCCATCAGGGGTAAAGGCCACCGCAGTGATCGCGGATTCATGCTTTCCCAAACGGATGCCTGTTTTTTGCCCGGTGTCCGTCCGCCAGAGATCGACGCCCCGCTCCGTGCTCACATCTCGCGTAACCGCCAGCGTTCGGCTGTCGGGGCTGAGCCAGATTCCGGCTGTGCTATCGGGCAGGGCAAATTGCCCTGCGACTTGACGAGTCGCCACATCCCAGAGCGTGACGACGCCATCATCTCCTTTTGATAGCAACCGTCGACTATCTGCGGAGACCTGCAAGGCGTTGATAGGGTTGTCGGAGCCAGCATCCCAGGTTGCGATTTGTTTGCCGCTCTCGCCATCCCAAAGTTGAATGGCGGCGCCGGTGGCCGTCGCCAGCCAGGCGCCGTCTGGGGCAAGCGCAATGGCAGCGCGTGCGCTCAATGGCAGCACTTCACGCACCAGGCGCCCCGTGGTTGCATCCCAAACCGCCGCGCTGGTGAGCGAACCATTTTCGGAGATGGTAACCAGGCGCGCTCCGTCCGGCGCCACAACGATTTGCGTCAGATCGCCTGAACCGCCGCGCAGGAAGCGGTCAAGCAAGGCGCTCACGGGGAAAGCAACCAAAAAATTTGTGAGATCGGCCGAGTCGGTCATGCGCACCAATGCTTCATCGCCAAGCAAAAGCGCCAGATCAGTGGCATCATGCGCCAGATTGATCGACTGCGCCGCCAGCTGGCGGGCCAGCGCTTGTCGCGCGAACAGCGTGGCCTGCTGCTGCTGCCAGAGCGCGATCACAGCCGCGACGACCGCCGCGACAAGCACCCCTGCGAGGCCAATCGACAGCCAACGCAAGCGACGACCTGTTGAACGTTCGATCTCCGCGCGGCGGTGTTCTGCTTCGGCGCGCTGCGCCTCAGCTTCCGCCAGCATCTGCACGCGCTCAAGTTCGGCTTGGCGCGCTGCCTCGATCTGCGCCTGCTTTTGATTGCGCGACTGGATACTGCTGTCGATCAATGCCTGTTCGTGTTGGCTCAGGTCCGCGCGGCGCGCATTGATCCACCATTCTGCTTCGGTCAACAACGCACCACGCAGCAACGCATCTTCTTCCCGGTTGCTGGCGATCCACTGTTGCAGGTAGGTGCGGTGGCGTTGCTGCCAGCGCCGGAAGTCGCGATCCTCCTCCATCCACTCGCGCAATTGTCCCCAACTGCGGATCAGCGTCTCATGCACAAGCTCGACGCTCTCTCCACTGTCGCCATGCCCTGTGACGACCAGGCGCAGGTCAGCCAAGCGCCGCGCCAACTCCCACCCGGCTTCGCTTAGCTCGGAGCGCAACGCGGGGCGTCGCGTGTCCCCGGTTTCGTCGCCAGGTTGTACGAGTTGGATAAAGAGTTGTCGTGCAGTCGCCTGTTCGTCGTCCGTCAGTTGTGTGTAGACCTGATCGGCATAGCCGGCCAGTGCGCCGGAAATTCGCCCAATTTCGTCGTAAATGTGATGGGTGATCTGGTAGCCGACGCGCCGCAGCCACAGTTCGGAGAGGGCAAATTGTAACAGCGGCAGGTTGCCTGGCTCCTCGCCGACATCGTCAAGCAGGCGTTCAACCAGACCAGGTTCGTAGGTGACGCCGCGGTTGTGCGCCGGCTCTTCAATAACGCGGCGCAAGGCAGCACGCGCCATCGGGCCGAGCACGATCCCGCCGCGCTGCAGCGCATCCGCCAGAGGAAGATAGGTCAGCGCCTGGCTGACGAAGTCGGCGCGCATGGCGAGAATCAACGCCATGCGCGAAGCGCCAACTGCTGGTGCGTGGGCAGAATTCAACAGGAGATCAATGAAAAGCCGGCGCGTTGCAACCGAGGCGCCCAACGTGTATAGCTCCTCGAACTGATCGACAAACAGTAACGTGTGGGTGTGGTGCGGCAACACGTCGAGGCGATCCAGAGTGACGCCTTCCGTATGCAGGAGGTTCACCACCTGGTCCGCGTCGAGCGAGGTCCTGGCCTGACGCACGAGGGCCTCCGCCAGCGCGCGGAATGGGTCTGCACCTGGACGAAACTCGACGACTGACCACTCTTTTGCAGCCTGGCCACGCTTGCGTCGCGCCCCTTGCGCTGATTTTTCCGCGCGCAGCAGGGCAGGGATCACGCCGGCGTGAATGATCGAGGATTTGCCGCTGCCGGAAGGTCCGATCAGAAATGCCGGCGGTGCGCCCTCCAGCCGCTGGAGAAGGAACGCCACCGTCTCCTCACGCCCATAAAAATCTACACTATCCTCCAAGAAAAATGGATAAAGCCCTTTGTAGGGATTGCCGACCGCTGCCGGTTCCAAAGACGGGAAGTCGCCCCGCTGAATCTCCTGGAAAAGTTGAAGCGTCGCCTGGCCGGGCTGGGCGTTCAATTGCTGCGCCAATACGCGGCGCGCGGTTTCAAATTGCTGCAAGGCAGCAGCGCGCTGATTGTCGAGCGCATAGAGCCGGATCAGACGACGATGCGCGTCTTCATCCAACGGCTCCAATTCCAATAGCCGCAACAGAAAGCGTTGCGCAGCGCCAAAGTCGCGGCGGTGTTCGTAAAAGCTGGCCAGCGTCATCAAGGCGCGCATCATTTGTGCGCGCAGCCACTCCTGGCGAGCAAGCCGCCACGCCTCAAAATCGTCGGCGTCTGGCAAAGTCAACCCAGAGAGAAATTCGCCCCGGTAAAGTTCGACGGCTTCTTCAAGCCCCGCCATGCATTCTGGGCAGGCTTGAATAGAGTGGTGGACATGTTGTTGTGATGTACGGATCAGGGCGCTGAAGAGTTCGACGTCGCTCCAGTGTTCGCTGTCGAAATTGAATGCAACGTCTTGGCGCGTGATGGTGAAATAGGGGGAGTCCTTGGTCCTGACGTCAAGCTGCACCGGCTGGAGCGCGCGCTTTAACTTATATAACGCCTGGCGCAAGCTCTGCATGGCCGATTTCTGATCCGCTTCGGGCCAGAACATGGTTGCCAACTGCTCGCGCAAATGGGCGCGGTCGTTTTCAATTACTAAATAGGCGAGCAGCGCTTTTCCGCGCGCCGTATCAATGGAGGCCTCACGACCATGGGCAAACGTAACATGAAAAGTTCCCAGAAACTGTAAGTGCAGCATGAGGCTCCAAGCTTGCTTCATTGACAAGCCATGCACCTTGAATTGTAGCTGCGAACCCTTGGGAAGCCAAGTCCGACTTCCACCAAACGACACACCTACGTTATGCCGACGAATTTTTGACGATCTTTTGACGATTGTCTGCTAGAGTAGAAACCACTCTCCTCCCGCACCCCTGTTTGGGATTCAAATGTCCTCCCCGGCAGACCAAATAGGATTTTGCGGATCGGCGTATCCCCCGACGCCGATCTCAAGATATCCCCGTATCAAAAGAGGGTGGCCAAGGTGGCCGTCCTCTTTTTCTTTTCTAGTGGGTCGCCCTACATGGTGCGCCAACGGTTCTTGTCAACCTGCGCGTCTCCCCTTCACTGGAAATGCTGAATAACTTGTCCCAGCAGCCGCACTGCCTCCAGTTGATCCGGGCCGAGCGGTGGACCAAAGCTGAGATGACGCGCGCCCGCGGCCACGAGCGGCTCCAACCGTTCAATGACATCGTGAACGCCACCGACGATGCCGATCCGCAACATGCGCTCGTCCACCATACTGACGGCGCGTGTAATATCGCGCTCGACCATCATGGCCTGTTCGATGGGCCGGAAGTCGGCTTGCGTCACGCCAAGCCGGGCCAGGATCAGCGGGCTCAGGGCATGGCCGTAATAGGCGATCTTGGCCGCGAGGACGTGGCGCGCGGCCGCACGGTCTTCCGACAGCGAAACCCAGATGCACACCGCCAGATCGAGCGCCGCCAGCTCGGGAGCGCGTTGCACCGCGCCAGCTTGCAGATAGGGCAGAACGCCAAAGTAGTGTTCCGGCGGGAAGAGCAGCGGCAGCGCGCCATCCGCCAGTTCGCCGGTGAGCGCCAGCATTTTTGGTCCCATAGCGCCGATATAGATCGGGGTGACGCGCGGCGCGTCAAAGCGCAAGTAAGCTTCTTGCTCCCAATGCAGGAAACTGCCCGTCATCGGCGTGCGCTCCCCGCGCAGCAGGCTGCGGATCGCCACTATGCTTTCCCGCATCGCAGCCAACGGTTGCGCGGCCGCGATGCCCACCCACTTCAGAAACTCGCCGGCGCCGGCTGCCAGGCCGAGGTTGAAGCGATTGCCAGTGGCCTCGTCCAGCGTGGCGGCCAGCATAGCGATCTCGGCCGGATGCAGCGTGTAGGGGTTGAGGATGCCTGCACCGACTTCAATGCGTTGGGTCGCCTGTGCGATTGTTTGTAGAATCACCGGCGCGCTGCGCAGGAAAAGATCATTGCTCACCCAGATCTGGTCGAAACCCGCGGCTTCCGCGGCCTGCGCCACAGCAACGTAGTCACGCAGGGTGAGGTCATTGTTGAGACGCAGGCTGAAGCGCATCACGCCCGGCCCTCCCCCGCGCCAACGATGGCCTCCGCCTCGATCTCAACCAGGTATTCTGGACCCACCAGCCGCGCCTCGACCAGTGTATTGACCGGGCGGCTGTGCCCGAAGCGTTCGCCGTGCACGCGGGCGACCGCCTCCCAATGGTCGATATTGCTCACATAGACGCGCGTCCGCACGACATCCTCCAGCCGCCCGCCAAGCTGGCAAATGGCAGCCTCAATTTTGTCGAGGGCGTAACGTGCTTGCGCGGCTGCATCGACGCCGCCCACCAGGCCATCCGGCCCCGTCGCGGTCGTGCCTGACACCAGAATCCGGTCGTCGATGCGGATGGCGCGGCAGTAGCCCGCCATCGACTCCCACACCGTGCCGCTGCTTACCGACTGTCGCTTTCCCATCCCGATTTCTCCTTTATCAATTCTTATGAAACTGCCCATTCGACGGGCGCATGAGATTGTCACCTATGCTAAGGTATGGGCAAACCAACGTCCAAATGACGTGGCGCTCCCCTGCGTGGAGCGTTGGCTGGTCGTGCAAACGGATTGATAAAGCTGAACGAGGAGAAGCCACATGGCTGCAAAGCAAGAGCCGATGGACCCGGTCGATGCCGCCTGGTATCACATGGACGGCGCCACTAACCTGGCAATGGTGACGGGCGTCGTATTGACGAGTGAACCTCTCGATTTTGCGCGCGTAAAGGATGTATTTGTCCATCGTTTGCTGCATCTCCCACGCTTTCGCCAGCGCGTGATTGAAACAGGCTTTCCCTACCCGACGCCGCACTGGGAAGCCGACCCTCACTTTGCGGCCGAGGAGCACTTCCATCATATCGCCCTGCCCGAACCGCGCACCAAGCAAACGCTGCTGGATTTGCTGAGCGACATCGCCAGCACGCCACTCGACTATCGGCGTCCGCTCTGGCAAGTGCACGTCGTCGACGATATCGACGGCGGCAGCGCGATGATCCTGCGCTTTCACCACTGCGTCGGCGACGGCACCGCCATGATGGCAATTTCGCAGATGCTGTTCGACGTGCAGCGCGCTGCACCGCTTGACCGCGACGCCAGTGCGCCGCGACCGCCGCGCGCTGGGTTGCTCGACTCGCTGGCGCGGCCGATCAAACGCCTCCTTGACCAGTCCGCGCAGGTAATCAGCAGCGGCGCCTCGCTTATGCTTCATCCTGAACAGGCGGCGGATCTGGCGCAACTGGCCGCGCGCAGCGCTGGCGTCGCGGTCGGCGCCCTGTTCAAAATTCCCGACCCCCATTCGCCGCTAAAAGGGCCGCTGGGCATCCCCAAACGCGTGGCCTGGTCGGAGCCGGTGGAGCTGGACAAAGTCAAGCGCGTCGGCAAAGCGACAAATGCAAAAGTCAACGATGTGCTGGTGGCCGCGATGGCGGGAGCGCTGCGTCACTACATGCAGCAGCGGGGCGCCGTGGTCGATGGGATGACGATCCGCGGCGTTGTGCCGGTCGATCTGCGCCGGCCAAATCGTGCGCTCGATCTCGGTAATCGTTTTGGACTGGTCTTCCTGGATCTGCCAGTCGGCGTCGCCGGCGTGCTGGAGCGGTTGGGCATCACCAAACAGAAAATGGATGCGATCAAGCGCTCGCCCGAAGCCGCGGTGTTCATGGGCATCCTGAACATTTTTGGCCGCGCGCCGCGCCCGGTGGAGGACATCGCTGTTGGCATCTTTGGCAGCAAGGCCACGCTGGTGATGACCAATGTCGCCGGCCCACGCGACCCCCTTTATTTGGCTGGCAGCCTGATCGAGCGGATGACGTTCTGGGTGCCGCATCCCGGTGAAATCGGCATGGGCATCAGCATCCTCAGCTATAACGATACGGTGACGCTCGGCATCATCGCCGACGCGGGTCTGGTTCCTGACCCGGAGCGCATCGCCGACGAGTTCAACCTGGAGTTTGATCGGCTGTGCGCGGCGGTGGATAGCGCGGCGGTGGATAGCGCGGAGCCATCAAAACCGGCGCAGGCCGCAAGCTGCGCCGCCATCACCGTTGCCGGCCGGCCGTGCAAGAACAGGCCGCTGCCTGGCTCGGCGTATTGTCGCGTGCATCAGCCCCAATGAACGCGTGGCGAGGTCAGTGACCCTGACGCGGAGGCGTGCGCAGAGAGCAATCAATTTAGCGTCTTTGCATTGAAGGCTATTTCCAGCAAGACAATCAGGTCGCAAATTTGGGGCGGCTGCGCACGCGCAGGTAAAAGATCAACCAGGCGCCTGTGATGACAATGCTGGCAACGGCCGCGCTGAAGAAAATCTGAGACACACTCCACCCCAGATTGTCGTAGGCATAGCCGGCCCACAGCGTGCTGATCGACTGCGTCAGGGTGAAGGCCGCAAACTCGAAAGCAAAGACGCGCCCCCGCAAACGATCTGGGATCAGGATCTGCAGCAGCACGGCGGAGAAGACCCAGATGACGCCAGTGCCAACACCGCGCACTGTCGTCGCGCCCAGCATCCAGCCCAGTGAGGGGGCTAACGCCAACCCGAGGATGCCCAGCGTCATGGCAAAATAACCGATGGACACTGCCTTGAGCATCCCGCCCCACGTATCGCCCAGCAGATGGCGCACCACGATCGGGCCAAAGCCGGTGCCGATCCCCACCGCGGCATAGAGCAGCCCCAGAGTGAGCGTGCCGTTGCCGTTGAGCGGGAAGATTTGTTCGGCCAGCGGAATTTCCAGCACATTGACGCTGCCCCACACCAGTGACCCCCCCGCCTTGATCAGCGCAAAGGCCAGGAGCACAGGCTGCGCCCAGAGATAGCGCATCCCTTCGAAGATTTCGAGGAACGCAGCGCCCGCCGCTGACTGTGCGCCTTCTAGAGGCTGTGCGCTTTCCTCGTGCGCGCGCCCGCGGCTTCTGACCGCGATGCGCGTGACAAACCAGGCAGAGAGTAGAAAGCTCAGCGCATCCAGAATGAAGGCCGTCTGTACGCCGAAAAACGCCGTCGCCAGCCCGCCGAGCAGCGCGCCGATGGCCAGCATCGTACTCCAGGTAAAGCTGTCCAGCGCGTTGGCCGTGACAAGATCCTGCTTGTCCACCACGGCCGGCAGGTAAGCTTGCTCGGCCGGGGAGAAGACCGCGCTGAAGACGAATTGAAGCGCGGTCAGCACATAAAGCAGCCAGATACGCTCCGGCCGATCCACAAACAGAAAGCCCAGCACTGTCAGGGCGCGCAGCACATCCGTCCAGATCAGCAGCGAACGTCGCTCGAAGCGGTCGGCCAGCACACCGGCAAAGGGACTCATCACAAAGAGCGGCAGAAAGCGCGCCAGAAAGAGAAAGCTGATCGCGGTGCCCGCGCCGCTCAACACGGCGATCAGCGAGGCCGAGGCGAGCAGGTTGAACCAGTCGCCCAGGTTGCTGACGACGCGCGCAAACCACAGATTGCGGAAGTTGCGATTCCTTTGCAGGAGCGAAAGATAGAGTTTCAACGTTACACTGCTTTTTGACGCAGCAGCCGGCACGTTGCATCGACCAGCACGGCTGCACCGAACGGCAGGGCGGATTCGTCGATGTCAAAGATCGGCGTGTGGTGCGGCCGGTTGACGGCATCTTTCTTGGCGCCTAGCATGAACATCGCGCCTGGCGCTTGGCGCGTCATATAGCTGAAATCCTCGGCGCCCATCATGGGTTCGGGGTCGATCAGCGCGTGCGCGCCGACCAGATCGCGTGTGGAGACGCGCAGCAGGTGCGCCACGTCCGGATCGTTGTACATCGATGGATAGCCGGGATGCAGCTTCAACTCGAAATCACCGCCCAGGACGCGGCTGATCTCCAACGCCTGCGCCAGCTCGTCACGCAGTTGTTGGCGCACATCGTCCTCAAAGCTGCGCATGGTGCCGGCCAAGTAAACCTGGCTGGGAATAACATTGGAGGCAGCGCCGGCCAGAATCATGCCGATCGAAAGCGCGGCGGCTTTGGTCGGGTCGATGCGGCGTGCGCGGATGCCCTGGATGGTGTTGAGCACCTGGGCCAGGATGAAAATTGGGTCGACCGCCTGGTGCGGGAACGCCCCGTGTCCGCCGGTGCCGCGCAGCCAGACCTCGAAGGAGTCTTCGTTGGCGCTGGCATAGCCATCGGTGATGGAGATGCGCTTGGTGGCGATGTCACTGGCGACGTGCAGCGCAAGCACCGCGCTGACTCCTTCCAGCGCCTTGTCTTCGATCATGCGCGTGGCGCCCGATTTGTTTTCTTCATCGCGCGCTTCCTCACTGGGCTGGAAGAGAAAACGAATCTGCCCCGCGGGACGGTCGGGCATAGTGGCCAGGAGCTTGGCCACGCCCAGCAAGATGGCGGTGTGCGCGTCGTGGCCGCAGGCGTGCATCACACCCGGCGTCTGCGAGCGATACGGGACGTCGTTTTCTTCGTGGATGGGCAACGCGTCCATATCACCGCGGATGGCGATGACCGGCCCACCCTCGCCAAGATAGCCGACGACGCCGGTCTTGCCGACGCCCGTCTGCACCTCGATGCCCAGCGCGGCCAGTTCGTTGGCCACGAGGTGCGCGGTGCGTTGCTCCTGAAAGCTGAGTTCGGGGTGGGCGTGGATGTCGCGGCGCCAGGCAATCAGTTGGCCGGACAGGGCCTGCGCCTGGGCGAAAATATCGGCTGGAGTGGTCATATGCGCCTCTGTTGATCAGGATGGAACATTTGTTTATCAGCGCATTGTAGGATAGGGAGGGAGGATCAAAAAAATGCGGGGATGCGTTTTGACGCATCCCCGCATTGCATAGAGTAGAATTTCTCTCAAAGCGGCTATCACCGCTTGGCCGCGCTACCCGGCAACGACTTTCTTGACTTCGATCTTCTTGGGCTTGACCGTCTCCGATTTGGGGAGAGTGAGCGTCAACACGCCGTTTTCGTTCACGGCCTCGATTTTGTCGGCGTCCACGGCCATCGGCAGCGCTACGCTGCGCACGAACGAACCATAGTGGCGTTCGCGCAGATGGTAGGTCTCCTCGTTGATCTCCTTGTCCGCCTTCATCTCGCCCTTGATGGTCAGCACATTGTCGGTCAGCGTGATCTCGACATCCTCGGCCGGCACGCCCGGCACCGACGCCTTGACGATAAACGCGTCCTCCTGCTCGGCCACATCGAGCGCCAGGTTCATTGCTTCAGGGCGTCGCTCCCACAAGCTGGGAAAGCGAGCAAAATCTTCCTCGAAGAAACGATCCAATACCTGGCGCATGTTTGCCAATTCACGATAAGGCTCCCACCGCGTGATGCTTGTCATTTTGTTACCTCCATTTCAAGATCATCATCAAAACGAGACAGGTTTTGTAAGCTCCTGTCTTTATCCCTGACTTCATGCTTAAGTGTAAGGCGGCTTTGTCTGCATAACGTAAGCGCGATGTTAGAAATGCGTTTGCAAGAGATCCCTAGAGGCTCACGATGCCGAGCAGCATCAACACGAGCAGAATCAGCGGTTGGTGAATGAGGTAGATGGGAAGCGAATGACGTCCCAACCAGCGCAGCCCGCGGATCATGAGAAGATCGCCCCAGTCGGGCAGCGGGATCAGGCGTCGGTTGTCGGCATAAAACCAGTTGCCAAACCAGACCCCCAACAACACCACGCCAAACCAGGGAATGAGCGGGAAATAGTCTACTGCCGGATAGCGCGTGGGGGTGATGCCAAAGGGGGCAAGCCAGCGCCCGTCCAGGAAGAAGACGAACAGGGAAGCGCCCAACGGAATGGAAATCCAACGCCCATCGAAATGCAGGGGTTCAAGCCATTTGCCCGCGGCGGAGAGCGCACCCCACAGCGCCAGGTTGAGCCACTTGAAGCGCAGCAACGGATAAGCCAAAATCGTAGAGATGCCGATCAGATGCAGGATGCCGAAATCCACATAACCGACGCCGGCCACAGTCACGACGAGGGTGATGATCATGCCCAAACCGAAAATCTTCAACCCACGCAGCAGAAACTTGGGGAAGAGGCGCGCTTCCGGCCCGCGCTGGGCGCGCTCGCGGCGGTAGACCAATGTCAGCGACACACCGACCAGGATCAAAAACGTCCCCGCGGTAAAGCGTTGCCAATATTTCCAGAAGCCCTCCCACAACACGACATCGGGCAGCACGCGCCAATACCACAGATCCCACATCGTGTGGTAGACGATCATGGTGAGGATGGCAACCCCGCGCAGCGCGTCAATTTCCCAGAAACGCACACGTTTCGCCTGCGTTATGCCTTTTTGAATCGCGGCAGTTGTCGTTGCCATGCCCTTCCACACTTTCGGCCAGAACGGAGAGAATCGGTTGATAGTCGCCCGATTATACCACCGGTGACGTTTCCCGGCAGCGCGGCTTCAGGGTACAATGCACCTGACATGTTAAAGGATCTGGAGGGAAACCTATGGGATTAGACTGTGATGTTGCCCGCACCCGCACCAACCACATTCGCCTGATGCGGGATACGCTGGCGGTGCTCGATTATATACTCGACAATGTCAGCCAGGCGACCGCCACGACGCGCCGTGACCCCAGCGACGGCGACAAGGGCTGGACAGTAAACGAGGTCGTCTGCCATCTGCGCGACTTTGATCGTATTTTCTTTGACCGGGTGCGGCGGATCGTGGCCGAAAACGAGCCAAAACTGCTGGGCTATGATCACGAGCAGTTGGCTGCCGATGCGCGCTACAACGAGCAGGATCTGCGCACGACGTTGCGCGATCTCCAGCAGTCGCGCGCCGAGTTTGTCACGTTCTTTCAAACACTGCGCGAAACACAGTGGGCGCGCGCCGGCATCCATGCGGAGCGTGGCCGCTTTACGCTGGACGACGCGCTGATGCAGGTGGGGCTGCACGACGCGCTCCATCTTGAGCAGATCACACGAATTTTGCGAGGATAATCTATGGGGGCTTTTCTACGCATGATGCTGAGCGCCGCACTCACTGCCCTGGCCGTGCCCTTCTATCTGCGCTGGAGTAGCGACCATGCAGATCAGCAGCTCGATAAAATGCAGCGGGCCGTCCACTTCACGCCGGGCGCCGAGTCTCCGCTGCCGCCGGAAGTGCTGGCAGGCGCGGCCGGACTGAGCATCAGCCATTTTGCAATCGGGCGCACCCTGCGACTGCGTTGGTGGCAATCTATCTTCAGCCTGCAGTTTGGCGTGGTGCTCGGCGTGCTGGTCTTCATCTATCGCATGGATGCCGAAGATGCATAACGTGTACAGCTTTTACCATTCACCCAAGACGCTTGACGAAGCGCTTTACTTGAAAGCCAAATATGGCGACGACGCGCGCGCGGTGGCCGGCGCCACCGATCTGCTGGTGGAGATCGAGCGCGGCGTGCGCAAACGCAGCGACGGCCGCGCGCCAGGCATGATCGATCTGACGCGCATCCCTGGTCTGGCCGTGATCGAAATGCACAACGGGCTGATCGAGCTTGGCGCGCTGGTGACGCACAACCAGTGCGTCGCCAGCGCGCTGATCGTGGAGCGGGCGTTTCCGCTGGCGCGCGCCTGTTGGGAAGTGGGCGCGCCGCAAATTCGCAACCGCGCCACAGTGGTCGGCAACTTGATCACAGCCAGCCCAGCCAACGACACAATTGCGCCGTTGTTGGCGCTGGACGCCTCCGTCACCGTTCGCAGCTCGGAACGCGGCGCGCGCACCGTGCCGCTGTCCGCGTTTATCACCGGCTTTCGCGAGGTGGATCTTGCTCCTGACGAATTGGTCACCAAGGTTTCATTCCCGGCCCTGAGCGCGCGCCATGACGGCCTTTTTATCAAGCTGGGTCTGCGGCGCGCCCAGGCGATCAGCGTCGTCAACGCAGCAGTGGTGATTGAACGAGAGCAGCCGACCAGCGATGCGCCGGTCGTGCGCGCCGCGATTGCGCTGGGCGCAGTGGCTCCCGTGGTGGTGCGTGCGGCGGCCGCAGAAACTTTTCTCATCGGCAAGCCGCTGAATGCCGCCAGCATCGCCGAGGCGGCGCGGTTGGCGGTGACGGCTGCTGCGCCGATCGACGACATGCGCAGCAGCGCCGAATATCGCCGCGCCATGATCGAAACCCTCACCGCGCGGGCGCTGCATCAGATCGCGGCCGGCGAGGCGCGCGCGGGCTGGCCACAAAAGCCGATCCTGCTGTGGGGCGACACAGATGGCGTCTGGCCGGTGACCCCGCCGGGCAAGGCGAAGGCAGCAGACGCGCCGGATTTCAGAAATCAACGCGCGCTGGTCAACGGGCGCGTGACGCAGTTGCAAGGTGGGATGACCTTGCTCGACAGCCTGCGCGCCGCGGGTCTAGTCGGCGTCAAGGAGGGCTGCGCCGAGGGTGAATGCGGCGCGTGCACAGTGTCGCTCGACGGCATGGCGATCATGGCGTGTATGGCGCCCGCGGAGCGCGCCTGGGGCAGCACAGTCGTTACCGTCGAAGGGTTACGCGCCACAGAGCAGCTACACCCTGTGCAGCAGGCGCTTGTGCAGAGCGGCGGCGTGCAGTGCGGCTATTGCACGCCCGGTTTTGTCATGAGCGCGGCCAAACTGCTGGAGGAAAGCCCGCATCCCACTGCCGCGGAAGCCGCCGAGGCGTTGACCGGCAACTTCTGTCGTTGCACTGGCTATCACAAGATTCTGGATGCGGTGGTGTTGGCGGGGACCTGGCAACCAACTGCTGGGGAACCCAACGAAACGGTTTGATGATGCGTCGTTTTGCCGCGTGGCTTAAGCAAGTGTTCCAGGCAGACGCGGCATCTGTCACTTCGGCGTCCGTCACTCAAATGGCGCGCGCGTCCTCGGCGCAGTTCGAGATTCCGGTGTTGCTCGTCCATTATTTCCCCACCAAAGGCAACCTTATTGACCGCAACGTCACTGGCGATGTCGGTGATTCGCTGGACGCGCTTCGCACCCACACACAGGCAACGACCGCCGCCGTGATCGAGGCGCTGGAGCAAGGCAGCCGCTTTCGCGCTTACAAGCATCCTGACGCCGCGCCCAGCCTGCACTTCACCGTGGTGGAGAGCCTCGAGTTCTTGGAGCCGCTGCCCACCTGGCGCAAGCCAGGCCATCGCGTGCCAATGACAGATTATCGCGCCATCATGGAGCGCATCGACGCGCGGCGGTGGGTGACGGATCATGGCGTCAAGGAGATCTGGATCTGGGGCTATCACGGCGGCATGATTGACCTGTGGGAGTCGAACATGGCAGGGCCGTGGGGCGACATCAGCAACAGCGACCGCGACCCGCACGAT
>JACSRH010000281.1 GCA_014879855.1 Caldilineaceae bacterium
GATTGAGGTTCAGCCACGCGTGACAACCGTCGAATGGACGGATGATAAGCTGGCAATGATGCTGACAGACGGCCGCATGGTGTCGGCGCCGCTGGCCTGGTATCCGCGGCTGCTCCACGCCACGCCAGCGGAACGCGGCGGCTGGCGCGTCTTTGAAGACACGGACGGTCGCGATGTCATCTTCTGTGAGCAACTGGATGAATTGATCCCCGTGGTTGCCTTGCTGGCGGGCGTGCCCAGCCGCGAGTCCGTGCGCTCGTTTGAGCGCTGGCTGGCGCCGCGCCGCACCCCTTCCCACTCATGATCATCCCCTCACCTGCCGAACTCCAACGTCGCGAACTGGAAACCCAGTACGCACTGCTCGTCAAACAGCACGCGGCTGCGTCGCAGCAATTGCAAACGACGCTCAACGCCGCGAACCGGCCGTTGCTGGAAGCGCAGGTCGCAGAGCTTGCCGCGCGCGTGGCGGCGGTGTGGGAGCGGCTCAACGCGCTCGAACCGGCGCCGCCCGCCGCGCTGCGCATCACCATCCGCCCGCGCATGGAGCAGGTCTACACCGCGCTCTGCGATCTCTTTGATCCTGAAGCACGCCCACTGGTCGAGGTCGAGCTGGCCAACGCCACCGCACAGCCACGTCGCCTGCTCGTCAGCAGCCACATCCAGGAGTACAGCCACAGGGCCGAGACGACTGTGCCGCTGGCCGCGGGCGCAACGACGACCGTGCGCCACTTGCCCGCGCTGCGCAAGCTCGCGGTGCAAGGGCTGAGCGAGCTGACGCGCGCCATGCTGTCAGTGGCGGTCACCGATCTCGACACGGGCCGCGTCGTGCAGCAGGAGAGCGTGCACATTGTCCTGCTGGCGCGCAACGCCGCGCCGATCGCCGCCCGCGACCCCGCCACCAACGCCTGGATCGACCTGACCCGCTATCTCGCCGCGTTTGTCACGCCCAACGCGGAGGCGGTGCTGGAAACGCTGCGCCAGGCGGTGGATCGCCACCCGGAGCGCAGACTGGCGGGTTATCAGGCGGACGTTGCCTTGCAGGTCAACGCGCTCTACGATGTGCTGAAGTACGATCTCGGCATCGCGTACATCGACGCGCGGACCAGCTTCAATCACGACGCCGCCGCGCTCGATCAGCGTGTGCGGCTGCCCAGCGAAACGTTGCGCCTGCGTTCGGCCAACTGCATCGACGGCGTGCTGCTCTTTGCCAGCCTGCTCGAAGCGTGCACGCTCAGCCCGGCGCTGCTACTCTCTCATAATCATGCTCTCGTGGGCTGGGAGACATGGCCCGACAGCGGCGTATGGGAATATCTGGAAACCACGGTGTTTTCCACCAACGACTTTGCGGAGGCGCGCGAGCTTGGCCGGCGCAAAGCTGCTTTTTTGCAGGAACAGGCCGCCCGCACAGGCGATGCAACCTGGTTCCGCCGCTGGCCCGTCAAGACCCTGCGCACACAGCACCACATCACGCCCTTGGAGTAGGAGGACAATCGCCATGAATCCAGTCGATATCATCACCAAGAAACGCGACGGCGGCGAACTGACGCGCCAGGAGCTTGACTTCTTCATCCACGGCGTCACCGGCGGTGCGATTCCCGATTACCAGACCGCGGCATGGCTGATGGCGGTCTACTTCCGCGGCATGACCGACCAGGAGACGACCGACCTCACGCTGGCGATGGCCGCGTCGGGCGACCAGCTTGATCTGCACGACGTGTTGCCTGGCGCGGTCATCGTCGACAAACATTCGTCGGGCGGCGTGGGCGACAAGACGACGCTGGCCGTCGGGCCGATTGCGGCCGCGTGCGGGCTGCCCGTCGGCAAGATGAGCGGCCGCGGGCTGAGCTTTTCTGGCGGCACCATCGACAAGCTGGAGAGCATCGCCGGCTGGACCGCGGAGCTTTCCGAAGAGCATTTCCGCCGTCAATTGCGCGCGATCGGGTTGGTGATCGCCGCGCAGACGGCCAACCTGGCGCCCGCCGACAAGCTGCTCTACGCGCTGCGCGATGTGACCGGCACAGTGCCGAGCCTGCCGCTGATCGCGGCCAGCATCATGAGCAAGAAGCTGGCCGCGGGCGCGGACGCCATTGTGCTCGACGTCAAGTGTGGCCACGGCGCGTTCATGGAGACGCTGGCCGACGCGCAGGCGCTGGCGCGGCAAATGGTCGCTATTGGCGTCCTGGCCGGCCGCAAGGTGACGGCGCTCATCACGCAGATGGAGCAGCCGCTGGGTCTGGCCGTGGGCAATGCGTTGGAGGTGCAGGAGGCCATCGCCACGCTGCACGGGCAGGGGCCGGCCGATTTTCAGGAGCTTGTTGAAGCAGTGGCGGGTGAGATGCTGCTGATTGCCGGCGCCGTGGATGGTCGGGCGGCCGCGCGCGCGCAGGTGAGCGCGGTCATCGCGGAAGGCCGTGCGTTCGACAAGTTCCGGGCTTTTGTGGCTTCCCAGCGCGGGGACGCGACGCTGGTGGATCATCCTGCACGGCTGCCGGCTGCGCGCGTGCAAGTGCGCGTCCCCGCACGCGCCGGCGGCTACGTCCACGCCATTGACGCGCGCGAAATCGGGCTGGTGACGGTCGAATTGGGAGGCGGGCGGCTGAAGAAGGGCGATCCAGTTGACCCGGCGGTAGGCGTCGTGCTGGCCGCGAAGGTGGGGGGCCAAGTTGGCGCCGGCGAGACGCTCTGCACCATCCACGCGTCTAGCGAAACCGCCGCCACTGCTGTAAGCGCACGGCTGCAGGCAGCATACACCATCGACGCCACACCGGCTGCCCCGTTGCCAATTGTGTTGGATCGGATTGTGAGCACAGCCCACAATGTGTAGATTGGGCTACCAGCCCGACGTGTCTTGCGCCAACGCAAAGGCCGCGCCCACCACCGCCGTCACGCTGGGCGCATGACCTACTGCCACTCTGTATTGCGCCGCTCACGCACGACTTCGTTGTAGAGCGCCGCGGTGCGCTGGGCAATGTGACGCCACGCGTACTTCTCCTCGACTTCGGCCTGCGCGCGGTGGCGGCGCGACTCAGCGGCAGCCGGATTGGCAAAGAGCTGATTGACCGCCCACACGATACTCATCGCATCGTTGGGATAAATGGTCAGGCCGTTCTCTTTGTGGTGGACGACTTCCGCCAGCCCACCCACACTCGACGCGATGACGCTGGCGCCGGCAGCCATTGCTTCGAGCGCCACAATGCCAAAAGGTTCGTAGAGGCTGGGGAAGATGGCAGCATCGACAATGGCGTACAGGCAGTCGCGTTCGTCATCGCTCACAAACCCCAGGAAGTTGATCGACTTCTCGACGTTCAGCTCATAGGCCAGCGGCCAATACTTCTCGCCATTTTTGCCGACCACCAGCAGCCGCGTGTTGGGATAATCGGCCAGGATGCGCGGCATGGCGCGAATCAGTACGTGCAGCCCTTTTTCATGCACGATGCGTCCCACGTAAAGCAAGAGGTGCTCACCTTCAGGCGCGTAGCGCTGGCGCAACAAGGTGCGCTGCCCCTCTGGACAACGCGTCATTTCTTCAATGTTGATGCCATTGGGAATAACTACGGTCTTGCTTTCGGGCACGCCAAAGTAGTTTTGCAATTCATGTTGCATAAATGTGCTGCACGCAATGGCGTTCCACGACTCAAAGCAACTCTGCCCTTCCAGTCTGTCGATCTGCCAACTGGTTTCGCTCGGCAGGTGTCCCTGATGCCGCCCGCGCTCGGTGGCATGAATGGTTGTGATCAGCGGCGTTTTCCAGCGATGCTTGAGCGCAATGCCTGTCTTGGCAACGAGCCAGTCATGAGTGTGGATCAGGTCGTAGGTAAGGCGCTCGCCAAGCTGTTCGGCGTAGGCCGTCAGCCACTGGTTGCCCTCCACGACGCTGTTGTAATGATCCAGCGGGTCGATCGGCGGGACATCGACGCGGTGCAAGGTCAGAAATTCGTTGACCTGCTCCTCTGGGGCGCCGCCGCTGAAGCGCGTCGTGAGCACGTCAACATAGAGCGGCCCGTCGTCGGTGATCTGTCCTGCCAAAGCCGGCGCCAGGTCGGCCACATGTTTTCCCATGCCGCCGACTACATTGGGAGGGTACTCCCACGAGATTAGCAATATACGCATAAAATACCTTGGAGACGCTGCGGTCTCAAGGGGTGTAGGAACGACTCACCCCATTCTCTACCTCGAACAGCTCGACATGCCACGGGGTGACAGCGGTCGAGGCAGCACCCGTGACGGCGTCGATGGCGGCACGCGTCGCCTGATAGACGAGAAATGCAGAAGGCGTCGCTGGTGAATGGTGCGCTGCCCAATCATTATAGTAGACGTTTGACCACGTCAACCAATACAATTTGCTGTCAGTTTTAGTGCGTTCTGTCAGAATGGGATCGCCGCCCGCCGGCCCGAGCCAGAACGGGATGCTGGCAAGCTGAGGCGGCAGCAGTTCCAGAAAGGCGGCCGCCTCAGCGGCCGCGCCGCGCCAGAAAATGGCGTCACGGCTGGTGAGTGAGGCCGCGGCGGCAGGAGCGTCGCTGAACGTACGCACAGGCAGCCCAGCAACTGCTGTCCACGCTGCATCGTCCCACGCGGGCCAGCCCTGCGCATTGCCCGCCAGAACGAGCGTAGTTGCGCCTTGCGTTTGCACTGCAGCGCCAGCCGCGCGGATCAAGCCCGCTGCCCAGGCGTCGTCGAACGGCGCGGCAAAACCGCCGGCTGGCGCCACCGCATAGGGGGCAAACCAGGGCAGCGACGCCGCACCCAGGCGGTCGCGGCTTGCCGCAGCCAGCGCCGGCGACAACGGCCCAACCACGGCCTGCACCTGAGGATCGACGAGCAGCTTTTCCGCGGCGCGTACGGTGCGTGCGGGGTCTGCACTGTTGTCAAGCGCCAATGGGATGATAGCTACGGGGCCGGCCGGCGCGTCGGCCAGCGCCTGGCGCATTGCCGCGAGCGCCTCATAGCCCGTGCGCCGATACAGCCCTTCGAAGGGCGCGATCAAGCCGATCTTGACAATCGGGCGCACATCGGTGCAGGCGACAAGCACTAGCCCCAGCATGAGCAGGATGCTCGATCTGCGCCATTTATTTTGACGCAGAGGCGCTGAGATGCGGAGGCTCGCAGAGGAAAAGCAAGAATCTTGTACAGATTTCTCTGCGTTTTCTCTGCCGCTCTGCGTCTCCGCGTCCAGAAAGTCTGGTTTCAACGTCGTTTTCAAGAGAGCCGGATTACGGATTGTAACCGTATGTCTGAAGACTTTGTTGCTGTTCCGCGTAAGTTTGAACGAAAATATGCCGCCCATCCTCACCGGTCGCCACGAAGAAACAGTAGCCAGTCTGCGCCGGGTTGCGCGTCGCTTCGATGGCGCTTAGCCCTGGGTTGGCGATTGGCCCCGGCGGCAAGCCAGGCGAGAGATAGGTGTTGTAGGGGCTTTGCACAAATTTGTATTCTTCCACCGACTGCGGCTTCCACCACCAGTTGCCCACGGTGCCGCGCGCATATTGCACCGTGGGATCAGCCTGCAAATAGGGGCCGCCGACCTCCGGGCACTTGTTGTTGAGGCGGTTGATATAGACGCCCGCAATGATCGGCCGTTCATCGGACTGGACCGCCTCGCGCTCGACGATGCTGGCGACCGTGATCAGATCGCGCCCGCTCAAGCCGCTGCCGCCGCCGGTCAGATTTTTGACGCCCACTCTGTCCTCAAAGTTGTCCAAAAAAGGGCGAATCACCTGTTCGGGCGTCGCGGCCAGCACGGGCAACCGATAGGTGTCGGGGAAGAGAAAGCCTTCCAGCGAGGCATCGGCTGGCAGGCTCTGCAGAAAATCATAGTTGTCAAAAATTGTCAGGCTGCGTGGGTTGCGCACCGCGGCCAGGAAGCGGTCGTTTTCGATGATGTTTGCCTCCGAGAGCCGCTCGGCGATCTCTTCGGCGCGCATTCCCTCCGGGATGGTGACGAGCGCCTCCTCGAAGAGCGCGTTTTGCAGCGACTCGGCAATTTCCGGCATCGTCATCGTTTCGGCCAGCATGAAGTTGCCTGCTTCAATGTTGCGCTCCAATCCCGTGACGCGCAAATACAGATTGAAGAGGTCGGAATCGTTGATCAGACCCTCTGCGGCCAACCGCGCGGCGATAAAGCGCGCTGGCTCGCCCGGCGCCACAGTGAAAGGACGCGGACGCAAGTCGTTACCCGCTGGCACAGTGAGTTCGTCCTCGCGCAGACGCAGATTAAAGGCCAACACTTGTTGCTCGATGCTGTCCGGGTCGAGCGAAAATTGGTTGGCGTTAGGGTCGATCAGGCCGGCGGTGCTCTGCGGCGCGGCCAGCAACTGCTCATCCAGATGCGCCGTGCTGACGAGCCAGACGCCAGCCAGCACGCCGAGGACGAGCAGCAGCGTGCCCAATTTCAACAGATTCCAGATCAGCGGGGCGCCCTGCACCTGATCGCGCCAATTAGTGCGCGCCTGGTCTAGCTCCGTGCGTCGCACCAGCACCTGTTGCTGTCGTTCGTCGATCGCCATATGCGTCCACAGTCCTTATCAGTGGCGAGGGGCGAGTTGCGAGGGGCGACGCTCCCTCATGGCACTCACTTCCCCGTTACGTTTCCTCTGAAAATCTCTGGCAAGTTGTGTCATTCCAGGCAGCTTACTGGGCTGATTTAGGAGGGAGGTCGATGCGCCCATAGCTCATTGCGGCCGGCGCCGACCTGCTGTCCAGGTAGCTCTGCAAAATGACAGCCGCGGCCGCGGCGTCTTCAGCCACATCCCCGCCACGCTCGGCCAGGATCGTCTGCGCCGCATAGGTGCTCAACCGTTCATCCCAGAAGATCACCGGCAGAGGCGCGCCCAGCAGTGCGCGCAGCGCGTGCGCCAACCGCAACGCCCATTTTCGCACCGTCTGCGCCCACTCCCCTTCGCTGCCATCCATATTGAGTGGCAAACCACAGATGAGCGCCTGCACCTCTTCGCGGCGCGCCAAGTTTGCCAATACTGCAAAGTCTTCGTTGCGGCTGCGACGCTGGAGCACAGCCAGCGGGCGTGCGGCCAGTTGCAGTGGATCGCATACTGCCACCCCAATGCGCGCCAACCCGACGTCGAGCGCCAGGAGTTTGCCGGTGGGTGGAAGGATGTCGTTACTGTTCTGCGACGCCATAATCGACGCGCACCTGGATGCGGCTCGGCAGGCTCGGCAACACGCCCTTCCACGCCGGGTCGAGGTAGACTTCCGGCGGACCCTCGATCAGCCAACGCTCCTGGATCGTCCGCGCGGCTTCCTCTGGCGCCATGCCAGCGACCGCGTCGCGCACCTCATCCGGATCGATCGGCGTAGTATAGTCAGCCGAGATGGTCATCGTAAAGACTACCGAGCTGCTGGTTGCCTCGCTCTGTGGCTGGCGCTGCGCCCGCACGCTGTCGAGCACCAGGCGGCCGCGTTCAGGCACCTGACCTTGCAATTTGGTGAGAATCACGTCGGTGGCCTCTTGCTCGTTCACGGCCAGCCCTTGGGCCAAAACGCGCACGGAACCGCTCAGTTGTTGTGCTTCCTCGTCGCTGTATTGATCGAAAGACTGGGCAACGACAAAGGTCTGCACCGATTCCGCCGGCAACCACTCGCCGGGTTCCAACTGCGCCTGCAATGTTTCGTAGGCCTTTGCCTCGGCGCTGGCTTGCAGGGCGGCGACCAGTTGCTCGCGATCCTGCTGAGAGACGACAGAGACCAGTTCTGCGCCGCCGCCGCCCGTGCCATTGGAGTTGTTGACGCGCAGCCGGAAGCGGAGCGCGCCCACGACAGAGTTGATCGTATTGGCGCGCACGTTGCCGGTGGTGCCTGGTTCGCTGGCTTCCACCGGTACGCTCACACGCTGGCCGACGCCGCCCTCAACGCGCGCTTCCTGCAGGGTGCGGAACTGCACGGGCGTCCCAGAACTTGTGCTGACCAGGGTGTTCACTGGGATTGTCACAGGCGCGGTGCTCAGATTGCTGAAAACCACCTCGCCAACCGCGTTGCCGCTCGCCTTCTGCGATGTGCCTGTTGCCAACACGGCGCCGCGCTCCAGCAATTCGGTCTTGATCAGGCGCGCGGGCAGTTGTGCGCCCTTCACATCGGCTGCGGGCAGCCCAGCCGTGGCAGTCATCGCCAGATCGGTTTGGAGGGGAAGGCGTCCCGGCGTCAAAACGAGTGTCGCCGCTGGCAGCACATAGTAGGTAAACCCAGCGAGCGCCACCACAATCAACAGCCCCATGAGCAGGTTGCCGGCAAAACGCATCCAGCCCGGCGCGGGTCGTCGATACGCGGCTTCACTTTTGATGCGCCGTTGACGCGCCTGACGCTGGGTTGGCAGCATCTGACGTGCGACGATGTCTTGTCGACGCCAGGCTGGCGGATCGGGCAGGCCTGCATCTGGGCGGCGCGGGTCGATCAACGGCAACAATGGATCCATGCGCCAGCGATCGTCGGCCGCTTGTTCCGCGCGGCTAAAGACCGGCACGCCCACTTGTCTGGCCGCGGTGCGCGTCGCCGGCTCGCGCGTGATGAGGGCGATTTCGTTGTGCTGGATTTGGGCCTGGCGCTGCACGAGGCGCATGCGCGCCACGTTGTTGAGTTCAAGCCAGCCCTCGGGCACGTCCAGCGCAATGCGTTTGTTGCGCCACTGCCCCAGCGCGCGACGCACCCCTTCAAGGCTGGCGTCCGGTGGAATTCGATAAAATTCAGTCATTATTTCAAATTTGTCTTCACCCACTGAGAGATGCTTTGCAGCGCGTCTTCGAGCTTGGCGCTATCGCGGCCGCCAGCCTGCGCCAGCGTGGGGCGTCCGCCGCCGCCGCCGCCCATCAGCTTGGCGGCATCGCGCACAAGGTTGCCCGCGTGCATGCCCCGCTTGACCAGGTCGTCGGTCACTGCCGCCACGATCAGCGGCTTGTCGTCGATCACCGCGCCGACGGCCACCACACTGCTGCCCAGCTTATCGCGGAACCAGTCGGTCATCTGCCGCAGCGCGTCCACATCGGCGGCTGACACGCGCACCGCCAACACGGAAAAGCCATCGACGCGCTCGGCGCGGTCAAGCAACGACTGCGTTTCCTGGCGCGCCAGTTTCTGCCGCAACTGGGCCAGTTCTTTCTGCAACGCTGAATTCTGGTCGATCAGTTCCCGGACGGCGCTGACAGCGTCGGCGGGCTTGCTGTGCGTCGCGGCGGCGATGGCGTCGAGCGCAGCCAGCCGCTCCTCGATCAGTTCCTCCGCGACGCGGCCGGTGACAACTTCAATGCGACGCACGCCCGCGGCCACGCTGCCCTCGTTGATCACGCGGAAGGGGCCGATCTCGGCGGTGCTGTCCACGTGCGTGCCGCCGCACAGTTCGGCGCTGACGCCCTCCTCCTCGCCAAAAGAAACCACGCGCACTTCGTCGCCATATTTCTCCGTGAAGAGCGCGGTCACGCCTTCGCTGATCGCCTGATTATAGGTCGTCCAGCGCGTGTTGACCGGGTAGTTCTCCAGGATGAGGGCGTTGGCGCGGCGTTCGATGGTGGCGATATCTTCATCGCTCAAGGCTTGGCTGTGGGTGAAGTCAAAGCGCAGCCGATCCGGCGCCACCAGCGAACCGGCCTGATGCACATGGCTGCCCAGCCGCTCGCGCAGTGCGGCGTGCAAAACGTGCGTCGCGGTGTGGTTGCGCATGATGTCCCAGCGCCGCACAGTGTCGATGGTGGCCTCGGCCGGGTCGCCGACCGCGACCGTGCCGCTCGTCACCACGCCCACATGCAGCACCATGCCGGGAAGGGGGCGCCGCATCCCATTCACCTGTACGGCCCAAACCGGCTCGCTCAAGTTTTCAGGCCAGTAGTAGATTTCGCCGGTGTCGCTGATCTGGCCGCCGGCTTCGACATAGAAGACCGTTTCAGGCAGCAGGAGCTCCACCTGCTGCCCCGCGCTCGCTTGCTCGACCGGCTGCCCCTCGACAAAAATAGCGGCCACTGTTGTATCGGCTTCGGCCAAGCTTTCGTAGATGCGGTAACGCACACCGCTGCGGTCGATCACGCCTTCTGCCTGGAGGTTGCGGAAGGTCTCGGCGTAGATCGCCACTTCCTGCCCGACGACTTCGACGGCTGTGGCGCGGCTCTTTTCTTTTTGCGCGGCCAACGCGCGGCCAAAGCCTTCTTCGTCAAGCGTGAAACCATTGTCCTGCGCGATATCGCGCGTCAGGTCAACTGGGAAACCCAAGGTGTCCCACAAAAAGAAGGCATCCTCACCCGTGATCTCGGTGCGTTGTTCAGCGCGCATCTCCTCCATCAGCTTGTCGAGGATGCGCAGCCCCTTGACCAGCGTGCGATGGAAGCGCTCCTCCTCATCGGTGATCGTCTGGAGGATGTAGTCGCGCTTAGGGATCAGATCGGTGTAGTGGCCGCCCATTTCCTGGATCACGCTGTCCGCGACGAGCGCCAAAAAGGGGCGGTCGAAGCCGATGACCTTGCCAAAGCGCGCCGCGCGGCGCAGGATCATGCGCAGCACGTATTGGCGCCCTTCGTTGCCGGGCAGGACGCCGTCGCCGATCATAAAAGTGCAGGCGCGCGCATGATCCGCAATGGCGCGGTAGCGGTAAAGGTGCTCCTGGCGCTGCGCGTCGGTGTGACCCGCCAACTGCTGGATGCGACTCATAATCGGCGTGAAAGCGTCGGTGTCGTAATTGTTGTCCTTGCCCTGCAAGATGCTGGCGAGGCGCTCCAGCCCGGCGCCAGTGTCGACGCTGGGCGCGGGCAGGGGCATCAGCCTGCCGTCCGCCTTAGCGTCATACTGCATAAAAACCAGGTTCCAGATCTCCAGGTACTCGTCGTCCTGGTTGACGCCGTCTGGCTTCTGCACCGCCAGATCGCCCCAGTAGTAGTGGATTTCGGAGCAAGGGCCACAGGGGCCGGTGTCCCCCATCGCCCACCAGTTATCCTTCTTGCCGAAGCGCAGCACGCGTGAAGGGTCGGCGCCGGTTTCGATCCAGAGGCATTCGGCTTCTTCGTCATCTTCATAGACGGTGAACCACAGCCGTTCGAGCGGCAGACCCAGTTCATCAACGAGCAGTTGCCAGGCAAAGCGGATGGCGTCGCGCTTGAAGTAGTCGCCAAAGGAAAAGTTGCCCAGCATCTCAAAGAAGGTGTGATGGCGCGGGCTGGGACCCACGTTTTCCAGGTCGTTGTGCTTGCCGCTGACGCGCATACATTTCTGCGAAGTCGTCGCGCGCGCGTAGGCGCGCTTTTCCACGCCCAGGAAGACATCCTTGAACTGGTTCATGCCGGCATTGGTCAACAGCAGCGTCGGGTCGTCTTGCGGCACCAAGCTGCTGCTGGCCACGATCTCGTGGCCGTGTTCGTTGAAGAAATCCAGAAAAAGCTGGCGGGTCTGGCTGGTCGTCAGGTGTTTCATAAGCGTCCGTTCGTGTGCATTCTAGGCGCAGATACGCGCGTGCAATATCCTTGCGATTGTAGGGCAAAGGAGTAGGCGTGTCAAAAAAATCACGGTTTCGGGGCGATAGGGAGTAGAGATATGGTATACTGCTGCCATATTTGTGCAAAAACCGCACCTGCGAAGCCTGGATCGTGGGCATCCCTGCCCGCCCGTGCGGACGAGACGTCCGCCATCCATTGCACGGAGAGACCCACTATGGCCCAACTTCAATCTGTAGACGGACTGCTCGAACAGGGCGTGCTGGCGCTCTACCGTTGCTGGCCACGCCTGCCGCACCGCACGACGCTCCCTGCGCTCGACCAGTTGCGCGCTACGTTGGCCGCTGAGTTGGACGCTTTGGCCCCCACGCCCGATCAGGAGCGCTTTCGCAGGGCCGCGGCCGGCTTTGCCGTGGCCGCCCTGCGTCTGCCGCTGGTGCGGAGCGTTGCCGGCGACGAACTGGATCGACTTGCTGCGTTGCAACCGCCAGCAAATCGTACGACGCCGGTGCGTGCTGTGGGGCTGTTGAGCACCGCGCCGGTCACGGCAGAGCGACTGGAGGCACTGGCCGGAATGCTGCGCGCGGCGGACCCGCCCGCCTATGCGGTGCAGCGCTGGTTTTACGTCGCCAACGAAACGCCTGAGGCCTGGAATGAACTGCGCCCCGCGCTCGCCACGCTGCTTGACCGGCTGCCCAACGATGCACGCCAGCAACTCAGCACCATCGACGCGACGCTGGCCACCATGCTGGCAGGAGCGTCGCACACGGCGGTCACAACTGCCTACGAAGCTGCGCTCAAGCAATTGGAGACGATCCCCGGCGTCGTCGCGGCTTTGACCGACCAGTTTTTCAAGTGGAAAGAAGCGCAGAAGCTGATCCGGCGCAGCGCGGCCGGATTTGGTGCGGCTGGCGAAGCTGAAGCAACCGCAGCGATTCCCAAAGGCGCCGCGGCCCTGCCAGGCGCAGATGAGAGCACACCGGAGGCCGCCATTGCGCCGACATTGACGACGATTCCAGTCAACTTTCACACCGAGGTGAAATTCCCCGTGAGCGTTCAGCGCCGGCAGGTGAACTGGCTGATCGTGCGGCTGCGGCTGCAAAAGCCGGAAGCGACCGCGGCCAGCAGCGTCGTGCCGGTGGAGTTCACCCAGGTTGGCAACGACGCGCCGCCGCCCGAACACCTCACCGTGCGCGTGCTGGCGCCCGACTTCGACGAGGAGACGCGCCTGTGGGAGCGGACGATCACGGTGCGCTATGACCAGGATTCCGACCCGGCGGTCTTCCTGCTCAAAAGCGACCAGCTTGGCAAGAAGCGCATCACCATCGACTTCTATCACAAGGGGCGGCAGGTCGGCAGCGTCGCGTTCGTGACCGAGGTTACGGAGATTCAGACGTCTGGCGCCAGCGTCGCGCTGCCGCGCGGCGACGCCGAAACGCCGGAGTTCGCCCGCTTCGAGCGCACCCCGCCGCCGCCCGCGGACCTGCACCTGCGCGTGGTCAAGAAGGTGGAGGCAAACACGCTGGCCTTCTGGCTTGACTCCGCGTTAGCCGATGTTCCCTATCGTTCGGAATTTATGGGCGAGACGCCGCTGACCAGCAAGGATCCGATGACCTTTTTGGCGCAGGAGCTTGACCCGCTCGACGCAATGGTGGCCGCCCTGACCGCGGATCTGACAGAGGCGGAACGCGCCGACGCTACGCAGAAACTCATCTTGTTGGCTGAAGGGCTGTTCGAGCAGTTGCTGCCCGAACGTTTTCGCGAGGAATACTTTACGCGCATCGCACCGCTGCGCGAGGCGGGCGTCATCCGTTCATTGCTTATCACCAGCGACGAGCCGTGGATCCCATGGGAGCTGCTCAAGCCCTATCATTACAGCGTGCGTGAGGCCAAAGAGTATACGGACGATTTTTGGGCGACGCGCTTTCAGCTTGCGCGCTGGCTGGCTGGGCGTGGCCCTCTCGCCCGCGTGGACGTGAAAACCGCGGCGCTCGTGCTGCCGGATGTGGGCCTGCCGGCCGTGGATAGCGAGCGCATTTTTTTCGACGACCTCTCCGCGCGGCGCATGATCGCACTTTCCGGCCCGTCGGTGCTGCGCCAGGAGGTGCTCGATCTCTTTACCGCGGGCGGCTATCAGGTGATGCACATTGCCACGCACGGCCGATTCAATGCCGAGGACGCCGACCAGTCCGTGATCGAACTGGCGGACGCACCGCTGCACCCCGGCGATCTGCGCGGGAGTCTATTGCGCGGGATACGCCGCTCGATGCCGCTGGTCTTCCTCAATGCCTGTGACGGCGGACGCGCCAACTTTGGACTGACCGGGTTGGGCGGCTGGGCGGAGAAGCTTTTCAAGGAAGCCAATGCCGCCGCGTTTGTAGGTGCGCTCTGGGAAGTGCACGACGAGCTGGCCGTGGAGTTTTCCAAGCACTTCTACAACCGGCTTGCGGAGGGCGACACCCTCGGCGAAGCGATGCGCGCGGCGCGCGCGCATCTGCGCGAACTCGACCCGGTCAACCCGACCTGGCTGGCTTACACGCTGTACGGCGACCCCAACGCCGCCGTGCAAATCGGATCAGCCTAAAATCATGGAACGCGGATGACGCCGATCGGGCGGATAGACACGGAATTCTCTTTTGCATCTAATCCGCGTTATCCGCGTTCTATTTTCACTAAAGGAGCGAGAGGTTATGTACGCACTATCAAATCAGGCGGTCACAGCGGCGGAGATGTGGGTGCGCCAGCGCGGGCTCGTCCGCTACCCGGAGCCGGCGGTGGAGGAGCTTGACCCGCGCTTTGCGCAGTACAACCTGGGCAGCGCCGTGATCGAGCTGCTGGCCACCGGTGGACGCTGGTGCGAAGGGCCGGTTTGGTTTGGCGATGGCCGCTACCTGCTGTGGAGTGACATCCCCAACAACCGGATGCTGCGCTGGGACGAAGAAACCGGCGCGGTGAGCAACTTTCGCAGCCCGTCGAATTATGCGAACGGCAACACGCGCGACTGGCAGGGGCGGTTGGTCACCTGCGAACATGGCACGCGCCGCGTCACGCGCACGGAGTACGACGGCAGCATCACTGTGCTGATGGACGCGTTCGAGGGCAAGCGTCTCAACGCGCCCAACGATGTGGTCGCCAGGTCCGATGGGTCGATCTGGTTCACCGACCCGGGCTATGGCCTGCTCAAGAACTACGAAGGGACGGTGGCGCCGTTTGAGCTGCCGCGCAACGTCTATCGCATCGACGCGCAGAGCCGCGCGGCCACCGTCGTCGCGGCCGATTTTGACCGGCCCAACGGCCTCTGTTTTTCGCCGGATGAGACGCTGCTCTATATTGTCGACACCGGCGCCTCACATACGCCGCACGGGCCGCGCCACATCCGCGTCTTCGATGTGGTCGAAGATGGTGCACGCCTGGCAAATGGACGCCTGTTTGCCGACATGACGCCGGGCATGGCCGACGGCATCCGCACGGACCGCGACGGCAACGTCTGGGTCGCGGCAGGCTGGGGCGGCGCAGGCTATGACGGCGTGCATTGTTACGCGCCCGACGGCGTGCTGATCGGCAAAATTCACCTGCCCGAGCCTTGCTCCAACCTCTGCTTTGGCGGCGCCAGGAAGAATCGGCTCTTCATGACCGGCGGCCAGTCGTTGTATGCCATGTATGTGGAGACGACCGGCGCGCAGTGGCCGTAAAATTGAGAGATTAGGAGATTAGAGATTTGCCGACGGCGTCTGAGCGCTCTTCCCATCTCCAATCTCTTAATCTCCAATCTCCAGTCTCTATTCACAGAAAAACCTACGCCCTATGACGACACCCATGCGACAGCAATATCTGTCGATGAAAAGCCAGTACGCCGACTGTATTTTGCTCTTTCGGCTTGGTGATTTTTACGAGACCTTCGACGAAGATGCACGCATTGTGGCGCGCGTCTGTGACGTGGTGCTGACCAGCCGGCCGGTCGGCAACGATCAACGCGTGCCGCTGGCTGGCGTGCCCTATCACGCCGTCGATGGCTACATTGCCAAGCTGGTCGAGGCCGGCTATCGCGTCGCCATTGCCGAGCAGATCTCCGAGCCAGGCAAGGGGCTGGTCGAGCGCGAGGTGCGCCGCGTCGTCACCAAAGGCACGGTCGTGGATCCGGGCATGTTGGACGAGCGGCGCAACAACTATTTGATGGCCGTTGTGCTGGGGCGACGCGGGGCGACCGCAGGCATTGCCTACTGTGACATCACGACTGGCGAGTTTGCCGCGACCCAGATCAACGCGGCCACCGAGGAAGAGGTCGAGCAGCGCATCGGCGAGGAGATTTCTCGGCTGCAACCCAGCGAATTGCTCCCCATCGATTGGGCGCCTGAGCATTCATCGATCCACGGGCTGATCGACCTGCTCCATCCCCTGTTGACTGAGATTGAAAGCTGGCAGGTGGCGCCGGAGACTGCCGAGGCGTCGCTCAAGCGCCATTTTGGCGTCGCCACGCTCGATGGCTTTGGGCTGCACGGCCGGCCAGAGGCGATGCGCGCTGCGGCGGGCGTGCTGGCCTACATCACCGAGATGCAGCCGGGTGCACGCAGCCAGATGACGCGGCTCGCGGCCTACGCGTTGGGTGAATTCATGACGCTCGACGAGTCGACGCGGCGCAACCTGGAATTGGCCGAAACCATGCGCAGCGGCGAGGTCGAAGGCAGCCTGCTCGGCGTGCTGAACTGCACGCTCACGCCCATGGGCGCGCGACTGCTGCGCCGCTGGATCAACCAGCCGCTGCTCGACGTCGGCGCCATCAACCGGCGGCTGGACGCGGTGCAGTGTTTTTTCGACGATACGCTGCTGCGCCTCGACGTGCGCGACCTGCTGCGTGAGTTTGGCGACCTCGAACGCTGGACGAATCGCGTGCTGCAAGGCACGGCGCAGCCGCGCGATCTGGTGGGAATGCGCGAGGCGCTGCGGCTGGCCCCGAAGCTGGAAGAGAGATTAGAGAGTGGAGATTGGAGATTGGGTGCGGCGGACGCTGGCGAATCTCCAATCTCCACTCTCTCAATCTCTCAATCTCCTCCTCGCCTCCCCGACTGCTCCGCCGCGTTCGCATTGCTGGAGCGGGCGCTGGCCGCTGACCCGCCGCCCAATCTCGCCACGCCAGGGTTGATTCAGCCCGGGTTTGACGCCGAGTTGGACACTTTGATCGACCGCAGCCGCCACGCGCGCGAGTGGATCGCCAACCTGGAGCAGGTCGAGCGCCAGCGGCTGGGCATCAAGAGCCTCAAGGTTGGCTACAACAAGGTCTTCGGCTACTACATCGAAATCACGAAATCGCAGGTGGAGAAGACGCCGGCCGATTACATCCGCAAGCAGACGATCGCCAACGGCGAACGCTACATCACGCCTGACCTCAAGGAATATGAGACGCTGGTGCTCAACGCGGACGAGCGCCGGCTGGAGATCGAACAACATCTTTTTGGCGAGATCTGCGCGCAGGTGGCGGCGCAAGGGAACAAGCTCCTGCAACTTGCCCACGCGCTGGCCGAGATCGATGTCTTTGCCGCGCTGGGGGAGGTGGCGCTGATGCATCGCTACGCGCGGCCGGAGGTGGATGAAGGCCCAAGCATCGAGATCGTGGGCGGCCGTCATCCCGTCGTCGAGCTGACATTGACCGACGAACCGTTTGTCCCCAACGACACCGCGCTTGCGCCGGAGACCGCGGTGCAGATCATCACGGGGCCGAACATGAGCGGCAAGAGCACGTTTTTGCGCCAGACCGCGCTCATCACGCTGATGGCGCAGATCGGCAGCTTTGTGCCCGCCGACCGCGCGCGCATCGGCGTGGTCGACCGCATCTTTACGCGGCTGGGCGCCAGCGACGAAATTCATCGCGGGCAGTCCACCTTTATGGTGGAGATGGTCGAGACCGCCAACATTCTGAACCACGCCAGCAACCGCAGCCTGCTCCTGCTGGACGAGATCGGCCGCGGGACGAGCACCTACGACGGGTTGGCGATTGCCTGGGCGGTGATCGAGTACATTCACAATCATCCCAGGTTGCGCGCCAAAACCCTATTTGCCACGCATTATCACGAATTGACCGACCTGGCCGAACGGCTGCCCGCGGTCGTCAACTACAACGTGGCGGTGGATGACAGCGGCGGCGGCGAAGACGTCGTATTTCTGCGGCGCATTATTCCCGGCAAGGCCGACCGTTCGTATGGCGTACACGTGGCGCGGCTGGCCGGGCTGCCGGCGCAGGTCGTCACGCGCGCGGAGGAGATCCTGGCCGACCTGGAGCGCAGCGGCGCGGCCGGGCCACGGCGGCTGGCTGAAGCGGTGACGCAGCGCACGCGCGCCAGCGCCATGCAGGTTTCCCTGTTTGCCGACGTGCATCCGGTCGTGGAGGCGCTGCGCACGCTCGATGTCAACAGCCTGACCCCGCTCGACGCGCTCAACCGTCTCTTTGAGTTGCAGCGCATGGCTGGCGACGCCTGAAATAAATATGGTATACTTGTGTTAATCCCGTGCTGCGTTTGAGGCGGGAGATATCTCCGGCCTGCCGGCGAAGCAACTACTTCATCTCCCCAGAAGCTCTCGGCATGATGGATAGCTTGCTCCGGCAAACTGGTTCTCGTCGAGCCTGTCCTTGGCTACACCACATTAACGCTACATGGCAACAACTAGCTCTGCTAAGGAGCCAGGTCTATCCTTTCAGCAGGAGGTCCTTGTATGACAACCAACTATGCAGCATGGGCAAAGATGGGACTGTTTGCTCTGTTTTTGGCGCTGGCGCTCGTGGCCAGCTTGTTGGTGGAGCGGGTGACCGCGCAGGAAGCGCCAGCCACGCCGGTGGCGCCCGCGCAGGCGGAAGCCCCCGACATTCTCGGCGGGCGTGAGGCCGAACCGGGCGCCTGGCCGTGGCAAGTCGCGCTCGTGAGCAGCTTCCAGGACAACGCCTATCTGGGGCAGATCTGCGGAGGCACGTTGATTGGTGCGGAGTGGGTGCTGACCGCGGCGCATTGTGTGAATAACAAAGAACCCTCCTTCATCGAGGCGCTGGTGGGCGCGCATCGTCTCTCCGATACGGGTGAGCGCGTCAAGGTGGCGCAGATCATCCAGCACGCCGACTACGATCCGACGCAACTCGACAACGATCTGGCGCTGCTGCGGCTCTCTGCCCCGGTCACCTATACGCCGATCTCACTCTATCAAGCGATCACCGGCGCCACGGAGTTGGATTTTATGCGCGCCACGGTGATCGGGTGGGGCGCCAAAAGTGTGACCTTTGATTGGTTCTTCATCTCCTTTGAGTACTCAGATGCCCTGCGGGAAGTCTCGTTGCCATTGGTGAGTCAAGCGCAGTGCCGTCAAAACTTGTACTATGAAGACATCACCGACAATATGTTGTGCGCGGGATATGAAACCTTGAGCAAGGGCACGTGTTACGGTGACAGCGGCGGGCCGCTGATGGTGCAGAAGCCGGACGCTTCCTGGACGCAGATCGGCATCGTCAGTTGGGGGCCATCCGAGTGTGTGGCGTCAGGGCAGTATGACGTTTACACGCGCGTGTCGCGCTACTACGACTGGATCACGACCTGCATGGCCAATCCTGATGCGACGGCCTGCCGTGGCGGTGATGAGTACGAGCCGGACAACAGCCCGGCCGAGGCCCAGCAACTTGCCGCGCCCATTGTCAATCAGATGCACACCTTTCATGAAGCGGGCGACCAGGATTGGGTGCGCTTTGACGTCGAGGCGGGCAAAGAATATCTCTTCGTGACCGGGCGCATCACCGATACTGTGGCGCCCCTCAGAACGATCCTCTGGCTTTTCGACGCCAACGGCTATACGCCGATCACCTATACGGAGGGCGTCAATTGGTGGGAATCTTACTATGGCTCCGGTTTTACTGAATCAGCGCGGATTGTCTGGAAAGCCGATCGCACAGGCCCAATCTATGTAAGCGTCGAACTCTTGCCCTACCTATATGGGCAGGATTACGGCGTGCAGACCCGCTACTGGCTGACAATCGGCGCGTATGCGGAGCACTTTCTGCCTGCCGTCCAAGGGCCGGTGGAGACGCCAACCGCGGCGCCCACGGATGCTTTTGGCAACCCCATTGTAACACCGTACCCAGCTTCTACTCCTATAGGCCCATTGCTCCCAACGCCTATAGACCCATTCCCCACACCTGCTGCGCCAATCGCACCGGGCATACCGGCGACGCCGATTCCATAAATTGACGCGAGCGAGCAGGGGGTGAGCAATCGATGATTTGCCATTCTCTGCTCTTCTTTTCAAGAAAAGGAGCTATCTCATGCCTAAAGCAACTGCATTGTCCGAAGATCAGATTCAGCGTGCGCTCCACGACCTGCCCGGCTGGAGCGTGGTCGAAGGCAAGCTGCACAAGGAGTTCACCTTTGCCGACTTCACCGCGGCCTTTGGCTTCATGACCAAAGTCGCCATCGAAGCCAACACGCTGGATCATCACCCCGAATGGTGCAACGTGTGGAACAAGGTGGTGATCGACCTCGTGACGCACAGCGCCGACGACCAGATCAGCGATCTGGATGTGAAGCTGGCGGGAACGATCGAGAAGCTGGCAGAAAGGTGAGAATAAGAGATTGAGAGATTAGAGACTAGAGATTAGAGATTGAAGATCGGGCAAACGTATTGTCACGCATACTCAATCTCCAATCTCTTACTCTCTAATCTCCTAATCTCCTAATCAACATTTATGGATCCCATCACGCTGCAACTCTACCGCCACCGCTTCGCC
>JACSRH010000304.1 GCA_014879855.1 Caldilineaceae bacterium
AAAGGCGCGGGCAGCCGCCGCTCGATCTCGGCGACGCGCGCCAGGTGGCCGACGTCAGCCTGTGGGTAGCTGTCGGGCCAGCGCGCCAGCCGATAGTCGAGCGGCTCGCTGCGAATTTGCAACAACTCCGCCAGCTCTGCCTGCACGATCGGCAGCAGCTCTGCTTCTGGCATCGTTACGGTCTCCGGCATGCCGCCGCCCAGGAAGACGCGCAGCAGCGCATAGCCGGCCGGCGCACGCCCAGGGATTTTCGCCGAAGTCCAGGTGATGGCGTCGATGCGGCGCTTTTCGCGGCGCGGGATCATCAGCCCGCGCATCGGCGCCGTGTGGGCGACGGCGGCTTCGGGATAGGCGAGCGAGATGGTGCCGATGTTGACGTGGCGAATCTGGGCAAGCTGCACCGCGGTCTCCGGCGCCACCGCTGCAACAAGCCGTGCCGCGACATTGGCGGGCGTCGCCAGAATCACGGCGTCAGCATACACTGTTTCACCGCCGACAAGATGAACGATTGCCTGGCCGCCACCCGTCGCTTCGAGCGCAGCCACCGTTGCATTGAGACGCAGGTCGGCGCGAAGCCGTTCGATCAAGGTCGTCACCAGGGTTTCTGCGCCTGGCTTGAAGCCGAGAAAGCGGAAAGGCGGCGTGTCAGCATTCACGCCGGCGCGACGCTTTGCGCGCTGATTCTGCACCGTGCCCCAGACGAGGCTGCCGTGTTTCTCCAGGTCGCGCATGATCGGCGAGGTGACAAGGATGCTCTGTGTTTCAGGATTGGCGTTGTAGATGCCACCAAGCACTGGGCCGATAAACTTCTCCAGCGCCTCGCGCCCCAGCCGCCGCGTCACGAAGTCGGCGAGCGATTCGTCGCCGTCGTCGCGCCGGGCGGGGATGAACGGCTCGCCGAGCATCCGCAGCTTGCCACGCCAGGAAAGGAGATCGCTTTTGACAAATGCGACAGGCGAAAGCGGCAACGGACGTGGGCGACCGCCCTCCAGCACATAGGTGCCGGAGGCCTCGTTGCCGGGATTCATCGCCAGCGCCTCCAGCCCCAGCTCGCGCGTGAGTTGCCACGCGGCTGGCTTGCGCGTCACGAACGATTCTGGCCCGGCGTCGATCACGAAATGGCCGCCGCCCGGTGCAGGCATGGTCTGTGTGAGCACCTTGCCCCCCCAGCGGCTCTCCGCCTCCAGCACGGTGATCTGGATCGCGTCGCCAGCATGTTGCTGCGCCTCCCAGGCCGCGCTCAGGCCAGCAATACCGCCGCCGATGATCACGAGGCGCTTGCGCAATGAGGGTTGGTTCATCGCACACTCAACCCAGCACCGGTTGCGCCGGCTGCGCTGACGCAACCGGGCGCGCCTCGCGCTGCTCCTGCTGCAAAGCTTCAGCGTTCTCAATGTGCAGGCGGCCGATCAACACGAGGGAGACCAGCAACAACAGCGCCTCCAGCATGAAAGCAGTGCCGTAGGCAACAAGGTAGTCGCCACCGGTCACCCACTTCATGCCATCCACCAGCACGCCCCCGATCAGGCTGGCCAGCGCTCGCCCCAATTGATGACCGACGCCCCAGACGCCCACCATCAGCCCGGCGCGCTTGAGGGTCGTGAACTGCACCATATAGGCCAATAGGCTGGCCGCTGACAGCCCCGTTCCCAAGCCAAGGCCGAGCACTGTCAATTGCAGCATGAGGACATTCTGCCAGGCGCCGGCCAGAACCAGCATGGGGAAGAGCACGAGCAAGATCACGATGCCAACGCGAAAGAGACGCAAAAGCCCCAACCATTTGATCAAGATGATGCCAGAGAGCAGGATCGAGATCAGCGTGCCAATGCCCCAGAACATGGTCAATTGGGTGGTTGCGCTGACATCGAGTCCAAAGACCAACCCAGCATATGGTTCGAGCAGGACGTCCTGCATTTGCGTGCCAAGCAGAGTGATGGTCACAATCACGAAGAAGAGGCGCGCAGTGGGATCGTTCCATAACAGGGTCTTAAAGGTGGGCCAGAAGGGAACCGAGCGCGCCGCCGCCGCGGCCTGCCGCGTCACTTCGTTGCGTGGCTCCTGTCCGATCGCGGCGATGGT
Organism: Caldilineaceae bacterium; assembly: GCA_014879855.1. GTDB lineage: Bacteria > Chloroflexota > Anaerolineae > Caldilineales > Caldilineaceae > Caldilinea. The sequence goes on from JACSRH010000304.1 coordinate 2,080, forward strand.
CGAAAAAACGACGACCAGCCCACCGATGACCAGGACGACTGCGGTCAACCGCTCGGCGCTGTACGGGCGCAGCGCTTGGCTGACCAACCCAGCGCCGATAATCAGCCCGATCATCTTGACCACTTCATACAAGTTGGCCGCGCGTGAGCGGGGCGCCCCTGGCGCAAACATGTCGGCAAGCAGCGCCTGGAAGGTATTGTTCGCCAGATTGCGCCCGACGCCGTACACGATCAGCGTAACTAGCGTGGCAACCGCGCCAATGCTCAGCAACTCCGTGGTGTTCAGCACAAGGATCACCGCAGCAGCAGCGCCAACGCCGGAGAGCAGCGCGCCCAGGATCAGATACGGCTCGCGGCGGCGCCCCCAGAGCGGGTACGCATCGGAGAGGTAGCCCAGCCAGATGCGCACCGGCGCGACGAGTAGCGGGATGGCAATGAAGAGACTCGCCAGGGTGACCGGCAGCCCCAGTTCAACCACCATCACGCGGTTGATGACGCTGCCCGCGAGAATGGTGATCAGGGTCAGACTCAATGGCAGCCCTGCCAACCGAATCAGATTGATCGCTCGTTTCATTATTCGATTCCTCTTCTTGTGGGATGGTTGTGAAAATAATGACTGACGATAGGCGTGAAGGTCAGAATTCAGGCGGTTTGTCTGTCGTGCGTAAACAACAGGCAGCAACTGGAAATGTCTGGCGCAGCAGACGCCTCACGCTACCATCGAAGATTCCTGCCATGAACACCCCTGGCACGCGGCCCGCGAATCCACCGGTCCGATCTGTCATGCCGCGCGCCAAGGGCTTGTTGCGATTCTGCCCAAACACAAATTAAGCTTTGTCCAAAAGTCGGTTTATTATAGGGTCGGTTTATTATAGGATTGTATATCAGTCGATTGTACATTTTTACACTAAGGTTTTCTTAGATCTTAGCATGGTCGAATCACCTGTCAAAATTGCCAGGTCCAAAAAATGAGAGGCGACGCGGAGTATGGCTCGCTATATCGGGCACACCGACTATTCACATAACACGCCGCTGCGCACGGGCGTGCTGCTTGTCAATCTGGGCACACCAGCCGAACCAAGCGCCAAAGCGCTGCGCCCCTATCTACGTCAGTTTCTTGGCGATCCACGTGTGATCGAGTGGCCGGCGTGGTTGTGGAAGCCAATTCTCAACGGCATCATCCTCAACGTGCGCCCCCAGAAATCGGCCAAACTGTACGCGTCGATCTGGACGGAGCAGGGCTCACCGCTGTTGGTCTACTCGCAGCGCATCACCGAGCAGATGCGGACCGCGTTGCAAACCGAGTGGGGCGACGCCATCATCGTCGAGCTGGCGATGCGCTACGGTCAGCCGTCGATTCAGAAGGCGCTGGAGACAATGCGCCAGGCGAATGTGCAGCGGCTGCTCATCTTGCCACTCTTCCCCCAATATTCTGCCACCACCACGGCAACGATCTACGATGTCGTCTTCGACGAACTCAAGCGTTGGCGATGGATGCCCGAACTGCGCACGATCAGCGGCTACCACGACCATCCGCGCTATGTTCAAGCGCTGGCGGCAAGCATCCGCCGTGCGTGGGAGGAGACAGGCCGCGCCGACAAGTTGCTCTTCTCCTTTCACGGCATCCCCAAAAGCTATTTTGCAAAGGGCGACCCCTATCACTGCTTCTGCCACAAGAGCGCGCGCCTGGTCGCCGAAGAGTTAGGCATGGCGAATGACGCCTATCAGGTCTCTTTTCAGTCGCGCTTTGGCCCACAGGAGTGGCTGCAGCCCTACACGGACAAGACGCTCGAAGCCTGGGCGGAGCAGGGCGTCGGCAGCGTGGATGCGATCTGCCCTGGTTTTGCGGTCGATTGCCTGGAGACATTAGAGGAGATCGCCGAAGAGAACCGCGAGACATTCTTGGAGGCCGGTGGCAAGACGTACCGCTACATACCCTGTCTGAACGACAGCCCCGACCAGATGACGTTGATGATCGACCTGGTTACAGCCAACCTCGGCGGATGGCAGCCGCCAGCCGTCGACGATGTGCACCGGCGCGTTGCGGCCTTTGAACGAATACAGGCAGAGACGGGTGGGGCGGTTGGGGAGCGGTGAATTGGCCCCCTGAGTTTGGCAGTTTGAAATAGGGGTAGAAAAA
>JACSRH010000105.1 GCA_014879855.1 Caldilineaceae bacterium
CAATTTGGGCTCGCCGTCGCAAGCATTTGGATGATTGTCCTTCTCGGGCAAAAGCGAAAGGAAGGTTCAGATGAGTGAAAGTAATAACAACCCGCTCTTTGGCAGGCCGGTGCGCGCCATCGACGAAGCCGGGCAGTTGCTCGGACGCATGTTCGACATCGCGCGCACGGACGCGGTGTTTGGTGCGCCGTTGACGCAGGACGGCGCCACGGTGATCGTTGCGTCGGAGCTGACAGTCGGCATGGGCGTCGGTTTTGGCAGCGGCGAAGGCAGTGAGGGTGAGGGCAGCGGCGGCGGCGGTGGGGGTGGCGGCTATGCGCTGGGACGCCCGGTCGCCGTGGTGTCGATCGACGCGCAGGGCGTGCGCGTCCAGCCGATCTTTGACCTGACCAAAGTGGCAATTGCCGCCATCACCGCGCTCGGCGCCATGGCCATCGCCTATCGCCAAATGGCGCGTGTTGCAGATAAAGCGTAACCGATCCATTGACGCGCGGATCAAGAAAGGATAGACCACGGATGCGGCGGATTAGACGAGTGCTCGTGGATAGCTTCAAGCATCCGTGGAGATCCGTCTAATCTGCCGCATCCGCGGTCTATCATAGGGAAAGGGTTGTTCGTGTCGAAGCCGCTGCCTACATTTCAGGATGTCCTGCTGGCGCGCCGGGTGATTGCGCCCTACCTGCCGCCCACGCCGCTGCACCACCACCCACAATTGGATGCATTGCTCGGCGCCACCGTCTTTGTTAAGCACGAAAACTACCAGCCGATCGGGGCGTTCAAGGTGCGCGGCGGCATCAACTTTATGGCGCATCTGACGCCGGAGGAGCGTCAGCGCGGCGTAGTCACCGCCTCCACCGGCAACCACGGCCAATCCGTGGCGTATGCTGCGCAGCTTTTCGGCGTGCGCGCGGCCATCGTCGTGCCGGATAATGCCAGCGCGGTAAAAGTCAATGCTATGCGTGCGTATGGCGCTGAAGTGATCTGCTACGGCGCCGATTTCGAAGCGAGCAAGCTGCATTGTCTGACGTTAGAGCAGGAGCAGGGGTTGCGCTTTGTCTCGTCGGGGGATGAGCCACTGCTGATTGCAGGCGTCGCCACCCAAACGCTCGAAATCCTGGAGACGCAGCCTGATATCGATGTGATCTTTGCGCCAGTCGGCGGCGGCAGCGGCTGCGCCGGCGCCTGTCTTGTGGCAAAGACAGTGAACCCGCATCTCCAGGTGATCGGCGTGGCCGCGACAGGCGCGCCGGCCGGCTTTCTAAGCTGGCAGGCGCGCGCAGCACGCACCGCGCCGATCGCGACGCGTGCTGCGGGTCTCGCCACAGGCGCGCCCTTCATGATGCCACAGGAAATTATGGGGCGTCTGCTCGACGATTTCGTGCTTGTCGACGACGAGCAGATGATGCAGGCGGTGCGCATCTATCTGGAGCAGGCTAAGACGCTGGCCGAGTTGGCCGGCGCCGCGCCGCTGGCCGCGGCGTTGGCAATGCGTGCACAACTGGCTGGAAAGCGCGTCGCCCTGATCCTGAGCGGCGGCAACGCGTCTCGGGAAGAATTGGCGCTCTGCCTGAGTTGAATGAGATGAACGAGCCACTTGCACCACAACAGATTCCATTGCCTGATTTTATCCGGCGCAGCAACCATCAATATCGCTGGTCCCTCTGGATCACGCTTGCAATCCTGCTGGTTCAGGTGCTGGTCTTCCTCGGCTCATCCATCTATCGCTTTGCCGTCATCGACTGGGAAATGGTGAGCATTCTGGACGAGCCGCCCGCAGCAGTGATGGTGCAGTTTACGCAGGCCGCGGTGCTGCTCCCCTTTGCTCTGCTTATCCTGCTGTGTCTGATTGTTTGCCTGATAAGACCGCGCGCGGGCTGGCACATGGCGATGATTGCCGAATCGCTCATCCTGCTGGTCTCCCTCCAGGTTTACCTGTCCGACCGCAACCAGCGTCTCGCCGAGCGTCCGCTGCTCTTCGTCTACATGCTGGGCGCGATTCTGGTGATCGTCTTTATGAATTCGCCAGAGGGGCGATTGTTGCTCGGCCGGAAGCCCGACGACCTACACCCTGGCCAACCCAGCTAACGGGCAAGTCATCATATGGACGAAGCACAGCAGCTCACCCTTCTGCGCCAATACGAGCCGATCATTCGCTTTACACGCGGGGAAGAATTCTTCCCAATGGATGCTGAGACGTACATCCGCACCAGCAGCCTCTGGATCAAACGAGCCGGCGAACCACCCCAGGAACTCACGCCCGCCAGCCAATTGACGCCCGCCACGCTGGCCGAACCCTACGAAGATAGCTATGGCGCTGTGCGCTTTCTCAAGTTCACGGAGCCGCTGAGCGCGGCGGAAATGGCCGTCCAGGCCCTGCGCCAGCGCCGGGAGGGTGTACAAGCCGCACCGGAATTTGATGTCGGCAAGGGGCGACTGGCGCGCGTCGGCTACACCTCGCGCATCGTGGATGCACTCTTTCGCGTCGCGCTGCTGGCGCGCGGGCGCGTACCCGGCGACGCCGCCACCGCGGCGTCAATGGGTTATCAAACATTGCGGCAGCACGACTGTCGCTATGTTTATCATGGCCGCGTCTGCGAAGAGAGCGGCTGGACTGTTCTGCAATACTGGTTCTTTTATCTCTACAACAACTGGCGCTCGCGCTTCTCCGGCGCCAACGACCATGAGGCGGATTGGGAGATGATCTGCATCTACCTGGCGCCGAACACCTTCGGCGCGCTGCAACCGGAGTGGGTGGCCTATGCCTCGCACGATTACGTGGGGGACGATCTGCGCCGCCACTGGCGCGACCCCGAAGTGCAGAAAGTGGGCAAACATCCGGTGATCTACGCGGGCGCCGGCGCCCATGCCGCCTACTTCAGCGCCGGCGAATACCTTACCAAGATCGAACTCAACGCCCTGACGCCCGTCACGCGAGCGCTGCGGCGCGTGCAACTGGGGTGGAAGCGGCTGATGCGCGAGACGGGGGCGGACGGCGCACCGCTGGAAGGAGAAACCGACGAGCCAACGTTAGCAATTCCCTTTGTGGATTATGCACGCGGCGACGGGTTGGCGATCGGCCCTGAACAGGAAGCAACGTGGAGCGACCCCGTGTTGATCAACGAGTCCGTGGGGTGGGTGAGCACCTATCGCGGGTTGTGGGGACTATATACACAAGATCCCTTTGCAGGCGAGGACGCCCCAGCCGGGCCGATGTTCAATCGTGACGGCGCAGTGCGTCGCGCCTGGTATGATCCCGTGGGGTGGGCGGGGCTGGACAAGGTTCCCCCAGCCGCGGAGATGGTGAATATCGCACGCCGCCGCCGCCACGAGCTCGGCGACCGGCGCACACTGTTGCACACGCAGGTGGAGGAGAAGACGGCAGCGCTGCGGGGCCTCGACCTGCAAGCGACGTCGATCCGCAACCAGCCCCACCTGAGCGCGTTGTATCAGCAGACGCGTCGCGAGATCGACAGCCTTTCCGCCGAAATTGCCGCCATGCAGGCAGAGATTACCGCCGACGCTGTGTTGCTGGAGAATCTCACCCGGTATGAGGATCACCTGCTGCGCGGCGAAGGCAGCCCCTTGCGTGCACACATTCGTCGCGCGCACACGCCGGCGACATTAGAATCTACACACGGCAGCCAGGTGGCAGAATTGTGGGCCGCGATCAGCGTCACCGTGCTACTCGTTGCATTTGTACTGCTCTTCTACTTCAATCCACGTTTTCTGACGATCTGGCTGGTCTCGATCCTGGCGCTCTTTGCCTTTATCGAAGCAAGCGTGCGCGGCACCTTTACGCGGTGGGTGGGCAGCCTGGCGACGGCGCTCGCCATTGCCGCAACGTTGGTGCTGCTCTACGAGTTCTTCTGGTGGGTGGTCGGCGCCATGATCCTGGCGCTGGCGCTCTACATTTTGTGGGACAATACGCGCGAACTGTCGCGCAGCCGGCGCGCCCGCGGCGTGAAGCCTTGAACACGTCACGTCTGCCCTCAACCTAGCTTTGACGCTGAGAGGCAGAGGCTCCCAGCATCAAAGCTGGCTTCATTCAAAGCCGGGCGCTTTGGCCGGCAATCAGCCGCCAAGCGGTTCGTCTACGATCGGCAGATCCCAGTGCGCCAGCAGAATCTCGAAGCGACGCTGCTCCTCGCGGCGGAAGGTTTCCTGGTCAGGATAGAGCGCCTGCTTGATCGCCGCCTCACCTGCGGCCGGCTCGTGCGCCGCCAACACATTCTTGAAGACGATCGTCACACGGAAATCCCAGCGTCCATCCTCGGTCGTGTGATACCGCGGCCGCGCACCGGTCACGGACAGGAAGCGTCCATTCTCCATTTGCTTCAGCAGCACCGGCAAATGATTTTTCTTGAACAGTTCGATGAATTCCTCGGCATGTCCCCATTTTGCCGTGTAGTAATATTCAATGGCGTAGGGTTGACTGAGAATAGCCTGCGACGGGTCTGTCATGATTTATATCTCTTTCCAAGATTCAGCATTGTGGCTTGTTTAGCTCCTATAATGACACACCGGGGAGGGGAATGGCAACCTTCCGTTCGATCCGGCGTTGCCAGCCCCCTCCCTAACGCATAGGGTCCCCCATTTTCTCTACTGCACCGTTACGACCAGATCGAAGATCTGCGCCGGCAACGCTTCGCCGGGCGGAAAAAGGCCGATGCCGAGTTCGACTTCCCCTGGCGCCAGCGCGCGGAAAACAAAGCGTTGCGTCCCGCCGGCGCCGGGCGCATCGCCGGTGGCCGCAAAGCCACCCTCCGGCAGCAGACGCAGCACCGCGCCGTCGTTGGCCGTGACCAGCCACAGATAGCCGGTGGAGGGATTGCTTTCCAGCTCAACCGCCAGCCAGTCGCCTGCGGCCACGTCGATGGTTTTGCCTGTATCCTCCGCCGTCGCTGTAACTGTGTCTCCAGTCAGGGGCGCCGGCTCGACGATCGTGACGTTGAAATCAAGCGTCGTGTCAGGATGGTCCGCGCCAGGGGCGAATTCACCGATCTGCACGGTTGCTTCGCCAGCGGCCTTGGCCAGAAAGCGAAAAGTAGCAACCCCGCCCGCGCCGGTGAGATCGCTGCTGACGGCATAGACCGGATCGCCGGCGGCCGGCAGCAGCGTATCGTTCGTGCTCACCACGCGCCAGTTGTAGCCGGTGGTGGGATTGGCGGCCAGCCGCACAACCAGCGTGTCGCCCATGACGAGCGCAAACTCGCCGCCGGCATCGTCCTGATGCACATTCACCGCGCCGCTGCCGCCCGGCTCCAACGCCGGCGCGTCGACGGTCAGCGCAAAGCTTTCGGCGGCGGCGCTGCCATCCGCATTCACGAACGCAAATTTGAGATCGACCGTGCCGGGCGCAACGGCCAGGAAGCCGCGCTGAAAGATGGCCTGTGCTGCGTCGTCAGCGTCGGGCGTTTGTTGCCAATCACCCAGCGGCTGCACGACCATCGCATCCCCCTGCACGAGTTGCCAGGCGCCGCCGGCCGCGCCCGTCAGCGCTAGCAGCAACACATTGCCGGGCAAAATCGTGACGGTCGCGCCGTCATCGCTGTTACCTGCGGTGATCATGGCGTTGTCGGCCCTCCAGTCCGCCACGGCATCAATCGTCACCGTAAAGCTCTGTTCGGGCGGCGCGTCAGCTTCCCAGGGGCGGCTGTTGACAAGCTCCAAAGCCACTGCGCCCGGCGCCAGGACGTGGAAAGAAAATTTCTCCACGCCGCCAGCGCCCGCGGCGTCCGTATCCGGCGTAAAAGTGTAGCGCGTGGGCAGCAGGATGGACTCGTCGTTGGCTGTGACCTGCCAGATGGAACCGGTAGTGGGATTGCCGGGCAGTTCGACATCAAGCTGCCCGCCGGCCACAATCTGTACAGTCGCACCATCGTCGCTTTCGGTAATCGTTGCCGCGCCTGCCACCGCCGGCGTCGCGTCCATTGCCACAATAGCATCGTCACGCTTCACGACAAAGGGCAGCGCGATCACCTGTTCGGGCGGCGTCTGCTCATCCCAGGGCTGGCGATAAGAGAAGGTCACGACCACCTCACCGGCGCCGACCGCGTCAAACGCAAAGACCTCGACGCCTGGCGCGCCGGTGAGGCCGGCGTCGCCGGCAATAAAATTGCTGTCCCCGCGCAGCGCCAGTACATCTTCGGCGCTCAGCGCTACCTGCCAGGCGTAGCCGGTGGTCGGGTTGCTCGTCAGCGGCACGACGACCACGCCATGCAGCGGCAAAACCACGCCGGCGTCATCTGCGGCGTCTTTTGCGTCCTCGTCGTCAGCAAGCGTCGCCGATGGCGTCACGCTGACAGCGAATTCATAGCTTTGCGCCACGTCACCAAAGTTGATCACCTTGAAGGTGTATTCCTGGCTGACGGGCGCCGTCTGGTCGAAGTTGCTGGCGCCCGCATGGTCGGTCTGCAGCGGCGCGCCATCTGCGCCGACAATCGTGAGCACGAAGGCGTCATTGTCCGACGTGATGAGCGCCTGCACGGACGCGCCTTCGTCGATCTCCAAGACGTAGCTCATCATGCCCTGCGGCTCAAGCGAGCCTGTCGCCTGCGCCACGCCGTCAGCGTCGAGCGTCAACGTTGTGGGAGCGGGCTGTGCAGCGCCTTCGTCCGCTGCGAGAGGCGTGGCATCCTGCGCGTGCAGAGGCTGGATCGCTGGCGCCAGCGCCGCCACAAGCAACGCAAGCAGCAGGGTCGAGCGGAGTAAGATCGAAAAGTGTTTCACATGTTCCTCCTGAACGGTTGGAGCAAATTCACCAAGTTCCCTGTCTTTGGATTTGGGCAATGATGAGAAGACGAGTCTACCTCAAATTCAGTAGTTCACGAATCGCGCGCCAAGTTGCAAAAGAACGCTATGTTTACACCGTCGTCAGCACCCGTCAAACAGCCACAGCGCAACGCACCAATTTTCACTGCGCTGAACGCCGCGGGCAAAGCGGAACTTCACACTGGCGGCAAATCGCTCGTAGTGGATGCTTCGGAAAGCATTAGATCGCAAAGGAGAGGCGAGCCACACGGCTCGCCTCTCCTTTGCAACTATAGCAGATCAGCTTGAAAGATTTACTGGCATTCAGGGCTTCCTGCCCAGTCAGGATTGTCACAGTCGATGATGTCAGGCGGAGGAGCAATCACATCATCCCCACCACCGCCATGATCGCCGCCACCGCCGCCCGACGAGCCGCCATCACTGCTGCCACCGCCGCCTGTGCTGCATTTCGGCCCCACGTCGATCGGTGCGCTGGCGCCTGACACCCAGCCGACAAATTGACCGTTGGCGCGCACCGCGATGCGAGCAACTGCTTCCGTATTGCATTGCACCTGGAACGGCGCTGCACCCCACGCTGAGAAGGGACCATCTTGCTGAACCTGGCTCGGTTCGGCCACAAAGGTGCGATAGGGTGTATTTTCACCTTTGAAGAAGAGCAGAATATCCGTGTACCAGTCGACGCCGCTCAGTTGCCCCTGATCGCCATACCACTGCCAGCGGAAGACGCCGTCATTAAAATCGACAAATGATGGCGGCTCGACCTGAATATCTGGCAACGTGGGGATTGCCGGTGGCGGCGGCGTCACCGGCTGGGGCGCGGCTGGTGGAGCAGGCCGTTGCACCGGCGCCGGCGTGGGCTGCGTGGCCACGGGCGGGCGCTGACCGTCGAGCTGCACATAGTTGGCGCTGATCCAGGCCAGACCCACGGGTGCGGCCGGATAGCGAATCAAATACCAACTGCCGCTGCGCCCAACGACGGCCACGCGTTCGCGCGCCGGAATCTTGCCGAGGATATCGCCGCGCGTGCTGGGTGCATCGCGCACGTTGACGCGCGGGGCGCCAACCACCGTGCCGCCAAACACCAGAAAGCCGCCGGTGGCGCCATCCTGCGCGGGCGGGGACGCGGTGGCGGTGGCGGCCGGTATGATTGTCAGCAACATCAACAGCACGAGAAGTAGTGTAGCAACTCTGGCGTAGCGATTTGAGAAGAACCTGGACATCTTTTTCCCTTCCAACCACAAGATATCACACGAATGGAGGGCCTGCCGCCGCCAAGACGGCGACCCATCAACCCAAACTATTGCGGGGGGCTTCAACGGTGTGAAGCGGCCTTAAGATACCATCAATTGGCGGGCGCGGCAAAACCGTGGCCCATGCTTCTGTCCCTTCTCCAGCCGGCCGCCTGCTGTGGGATTGGCTCCAGCAAGGCGCGCTCACTGCTATGTAGCGCGAGTTGACAACTTGCGCTACGGTCTGGGCGCCGAGGTGAAGGAGAAGCATGGCGTCAGGTGCTCTGGCCTGCACGCAACGGAGGCGGTCCGGTGCGCCAGGCGCAAGTAAAGGCGCAACTTGTTGAAGTGGGCGTCGGCGGTTTGCAAATGGGAGAGCCGCACCCGCCCGCTGTGGGCATTGGCCAGGTAGAGCGTCTCCTGGAAATCCAGCGCGCGTCCAGCAGCCGTTTGATCATCTTTATATCACCATGACGAGCCGCGGTGCGTCACCCCGCCACCAACTCTGCCAGCCCTGCGGCCAGCGACACCCGCGCGCGCCAGCCCAGCGCCTGCAGCCTGTCGCTGCTGCCCGCGGAGTGGAGGATGTCGCCCGGCCGCGCGGCCGCGTAGCAGCGCTGCACCGGTTGCGGCGCCACCGCGTCGAGCGCGTCGAGCACCTCGTTGAGCGAGACCGAAGCGCCGGTCGCCACCTGATAGAGACCATCCCCATTTGCACCTTTGCCTCTCTGCGCCTCTGCGTTGAAGGCTGTTTCCCCGTCGCGATGCGTGGCGGCCAGCAAGTTTGCCTGCGCCACGTCATGCACCGAAACAAAGTCGCGCGTCTGGCGACCGTCGCCGAAGATCGTGCAGGGCTGGCCCTGGCGGGCCGCGGCGCACCAGCGCGCCAGCACGCCGCTGTAGGGCGAATCCGCACGCTGGCGCGGGCCATAGACGTTGAAGTAGCGCAACACCATCGTCTCCATGCTGTAGGCGCGGCCATAAAGCTGCACCCACTGCTCGGCCATCAGTTTGCTGGCAGCGTAGGGAACGAGTGGCTGCACGCGCGAGCCTTCGTCCTTGTGGCCAGGCAGATCCCCGTAGACCGAGCAGGTGGAGGCAAGCACGAAGCGCGCCACGCGCGCATGGTGCGCCGCGTCGAGCAAGGTGACGGTCCCCGTCGTGTTGACGTGGTGGGTGCGCACCGGCTCGCGCAGCGACTGCGGCACGCTGACCAGCGCGGCGAGGTGGAGCACAGCGTCGCAGCCGGCAACCGCCTCGCGCACGGTCGCGGCGTCGGTGACATCGCCCTCGACAAACTCAACGCCCGCGGGCAGATAGGCGTGATCACCGCTTGACAGGTCGTCGAGCACGCGCACCGCGTGGCCCGCGGCCAGCGCAGCCGCCACTGTGTGGGAGCCAATAAAGCCCGCGCCGCCAGTAATCAGAATCTGCATATTCTCTCATCCCTCGCTACTCGCGCCTCATTTACAATTTTTATCGATCGCTTCAATCGAAACCAACACGCGATCCAGCAGCTGTTCGTGACCGGGCGCGGCCGACCAGTGCAGCCGGACGTGGATATGCTCGCCCGATAGCTTGCGGTTGACGCCCTCCCACACAAACGCGGTGCGTCCCTCAGCGATCCAGACCAGCTCCTCGATAAAGAGAGGATACCCTGCGGCCGGTACGAGACGATCCAAACTGGCAAGCAGTTCGTCGCGGTTGCTGGCGCCATATAACTCCAGGCTGGCGCGGTTGAAGGAAAGCATCTTGACCTGCGCCAGACATGCCATCACGACGCCGGTGTGCTCTTCCAGGTAGGTGCGAAAATCGGTGACGCCTCGGCTGCGCAGCGTTTCAAGCGCACGCTTCACCCCGGAAAAATCCTGCTCCCACAGCGAGATCGGCGAATTCTCAAACAATTCATGGTAGCGCGCTTCGCTCTCGGTGCGGGCGCGCTCGACTTCCTTGCGCGACGAAATATCCTCGACCACCAGGATAAAGTATTTTGGCTGTTGTGCGTCATTGCGTGCCAGCGAGACGGTGCGGTTTACCCACACGATGGCGCCGTCTTTGCGGACATCACGTTTTTCAATGCTGTAGGTGGGGCATTCACCCGCCAGCAGGCCGCGCAAGAGATCATGCTCGACCGCCAGATCATCTGGGTGTGAAATCTGCTGCACGGTCAGCGACAATAATTCGGCTGCGCTGTAACCGAGGATGGCGCAGAGCTTCTGGTTGACCCGCAGAAAACGCCAATCCAGGTTGACGTGCGCCAGCCCAACGGCCGCCTGCTCGAACGTGGAGCGCAGCCGCTCGTCGGTCTCGCGCAGGGTGGATTCAAACACGCGGCGATCTGAAATGTCGCGGGCAATGGCGGCCGCGCCCACGATCTTGTCCAGTTCATCATGGATGGGGTAGAGGCTGATCGAGACAAAAACTTCGCGCCCGTCCTTGTGCCGGCGATTGGTCTCGAATTGTTCAGTCTGGTAGCCGTCGCGGATACGCTGCAGCAGGCGCAGGATCTCGTCGAACTGTCCCGGCTCCAGAAACGTGGCGATCGACTTGTCGAGCACTTCGCGCGCCGCATAGCCGTAGATGCGCTCAGCGGCTGTATTCCAGGTTTGGATGACGCCATCCAGCGTCATGCTGACGATGGCATCGTGGGAGGACTCAACGATTGCGGCCAGAAAACGGTGCGAGGTCTCTGTCTGGCGGCGTTCAATAAAGCGCCCAATGCGCTTGGCAATTTCATTGATGAGGCTGCGCTCTTCAGACAGAAACGCGCCTTCATCCAGCGGCGGATGAGGCAAAAGGTATCCGATTGTGAGAATGCCCACCTGTTTGCCCTGGACCACGATCGGGCTGGACTGTTGCCACGGCGTCTCCTGGAAATTCGGCGTAGCGTAAATCTGTCCTTGAATCAGCAGCCGTGCACAGGCGTCATTCACATATTGCCAGCCCAGCGGCAGCAACGCCATCAGCTCGATAAAGTAGTCGTCAGCCACCGCGCGCCGCTGATCGGCTAAATAGGACTCGCGATAAAGTGTGGATAACTCTTTGGTGCGATCCGCCAGCCGGAGCCGGTCGGGTGTGACGTTAGCCTGGGCAAGCGCCATCTCCAGATCTGCCACGCGTTTGCGCAGCAGATCAACTTCAGCCTCCAGTGATTTTGCCACCTGCATCATGGGGTGCACCTCGCTGTCCATCTATTGCCCTCACCAGCATCAAGCATCTGTTGAGGGCATTGTACTCCGATTTACATGAGCCAAGCCACCCTGCGCAGTTTTGTTCGCGGCATCGGGAGATCAAGCCGCGCGTGTCTGTTTATTAAACAGGTTGGAAAGGGGGCGGCCCAGGTGGAAAACACAGCACGGGGAGAGACGATCGACGTCTCTCCCCGTGCTGTTCGATCAACTTGACTGTAAGGCCGCCGCTTGCACTGCCATTGCTGGCGCGTGTTGGGCGGTCAGCCCATTTAGATCTTCTGAACGTTGGCGGCCGCCGGCCCCTTCGGCCCCTGCTCGACTGAGAATTCGACTTTGTCGCCCTCGGCCAGCGTGCGGAAACCAGCGGTCATGATGGCGGTCTGGTGGACGAACACATCCTTCTGGCCAGAGTCGGGCGTGATAAAGCCAAAACCCTTCTGGTCGTTGAACCACTTGACGGTGCCTTTTTCTCGATCTGCCATGATGGAAACTCCCTTTCTTGGTGCTAACTGCTAAAACGTTTACTGTGTGCTACGAAATGTGGTCATTTCCAACGGCAAAACGACAAGCCGCTCAAACGTAGAGTCTGAGCGGCTCTTTTTCACTCGCTGTAGGACTTACATTCTAGCATTAGATAGTATAACCTACGCGATTTGCTGTTGTCAAAATCCAGCACAAAATGAGCGTGCATCAGAATTTTGGTGGAAATTCCCCAATCCTGTTCACCTAGTTCATCGTGAACAGCCAAGGCGACGCCAATAAAAAAAGGGATCAGCGAGTCGCTGATCCCTTTTTTTATTGGCACAACAGGCAGCAAAGTTACGGGGTTGCTGTCAACTTAGGCTGCACATCCTGCCGGCGTGCGCCCGCAAGCGGGCCGTCACTTAGATCTTCTGAACGTTAGCGGCTGACGGGCCTTTAGGGCCTTGCTCAACCGAAAACTCGACTTTGTCACCCTCAGCAAGGGTGCGAAAGCCTGCGCTCATGATCGCCGACTGGTGGACAAACACATCTTTCTTGCCGGATTCAGGCGTGATAAAGCCAAAACCCTTCTGATCATTGAACCACTTAACGGTGCCTTTTTCTCGAGTAGCCATGTTGGAAACTTCCTTTCCTGTTAAAAACTGTTTACTCACTACGGTACAAAATGTGGTCGTTCCCAACGGCAAAAACAAAACGCCGCTCAAACTTGTAGTCTGGGCAGCGGTCGTTTTCTCGCTATAAGGACTTACAAAATTTTGTAATTAGCAGAATACAACAGACTGGCGCTTGTGTCAAATTAAAGCATGTTTGGTGAACTGTTTCTCGGCTGATATACTAAGCTTATACCAACAAGCCGAGATCAGAGTGGCGCTGTCTACCATCCTCTTTCGTCTTCTTGACCGCACGCTCATCGTTTTTGTTCTTTGTGAAATCGCTCCTACGATTTCCTGGCTCGGCGCCAAAGGTGGCAACGCACATGAATTCTCTCCAGCAGATCAAACTCATTCAGGGCGGCATGGGCGTCCATGTCTCTAACTGGCGGCTGGCCAAAGCAGTTGCAATGGAGCGACCTGGCGTTACAGTAGGCACCGTGTCCGGCACGGCGCTCGACGTGGTCTATGTGCGGCTGTTGCAACTGGGCGATCCCGGTGGTCACGCCCGCCGCGCGCTGCAGGCGCTCGATGAAAACTTCGGGGTCACGATCGGCCAGGACATCTGCACTCACTACTTTATCGAAGGCGGCAAAGCGCCCGACGCGCGGTTCCGCAGCGCGCCCATGCAGATGGTGCGCACCCACGACGGCCGGCACACCTTCCCCATTCCAGGCGAATCGCCCACGGCCGTGTCGTTAAAGCTGGACGACGAGACCATCGAGTTGCTGATCGCAACTGGCTTTGCCGAAGTCTGGCTTGCCAAGGAAGGGCACGACGGCAAAGTCTTTATCAATTTTCTCAACAAGATCGAACTACCGCTTATCTATGTGCTGTATGGCGCGATGCTTGCCGGGGTCGATGGCGTCATTGTCGGTGCGGGCAATCCTGAAGGCCTGCCGCTGCTGTGCCAGCAACTGGCCCGACACGAGGCCGTAACGCATAGCATCTCGATGCTTTATCGCGAGGCCGGCGAGGAATTCGTGCTTGCCTTTGACCCCAGACAGCTTGCCCACGGCAAGTTTGCCGAGCGACCGCTGGCAAAACCCATTTTTCTGGCGATTGTCTCGCTGGAGGATCTGGTGCAGGTATTGGCGCAGAGCGAGAGCGCACCGCCCGATGGCTTTATCATCGAACATCACACGGCCGGCGGCCACAACGCCAATCCAGTCGGCCCGCTGATCAGGGATGCGCTTGGTCAGCCTGTTTATGGCGCGAAAGACGAGGCGGATCTGGCGACGATTCGCGGCGTTGGCATCCCCTTCTGGCTGGCAGGCGGTTACGGCAGCCAGGCCCAGTTACAGGCGGCGTTAGCGGTCGGCGCAAACGGCGTGCAGGCAGGCACTGTCTTCGCCCTGACAGAAGAATCCGGCATGAAATCAGAGTATCGTTCGGCTATCCTGGCCGCCATAAAAAACGGCGCTGACGATGCGGATCTCGTGCACACCACGGTTTTTTCGCCGACAGGGTTTTCCTTCAAAGTTGTTCAACTCGAAGGCACGCTCTCCGAAGATGACGTCTATACGAGCAGGCGACGCATCTGCGACATCGGGATGTTGCAGCAGCGCGGCTTCAACAAGCCGGACGAACATGGTCAACGCACGCTCTTCCAACGCTGCCCGGCCGGTCCCATTGAGAACTTTGTCAAACAGCGCGGGCTGGAGCGCAACACCGACGAACGTCGCTGTCTGTGCAATGGTCTGCTGGCCTGCGTTGGCCTTGGTCAAGTCAAGGAGATTCGTGGTGAACTGGTCGAAGAGCCTGCTATTGTGACGCTGGGCAATCATCTTGAGAATGTGCGCCGTCTTTCACGCCACGGTCAAACGCACTATCATGTCGAGGATGTGGTGTCAGATATTCTCGGCGAGCGCACGCGCTGATGTGTCCACCCAGCAGGCCGGGCTATCAGCCCGACACATTGCGTCAATGAATCACGTCACGCTGGCAGCGTCACCTACGCAAGCGCCGTAGGTCGGGCTATCAGCCCGCCGCGTTGCGTCGATAAACTGGCGTCACGCTGGTAACGGGACCTGAGCGCACGTAGCGGCCAGCCCTTTACAAACGATTTTTCACCTGTTTCTTCATGTAGCCCAACAAGGCGTGCAGCCCGCGCACACGCTGTGGTGTGATCACTTCGTGCAGCCCCAACAGCATATAGACATCATCTGGCGTCGCCAAAACTGCCTCAGGCGAAGCGCCGGTCAGTCCCTCAACCAGGATGGCGGCATAGCCGCGCACGGTGGGCGACTCCAGGGGAATGTCCAGGTAAAAATAGACGCTGTCGTCGTTGATCTCGGTGGCGAGAAAGACCGGCGTCTGGCATTCGTGCACCTGCTCCATGCTGTCGCGCTGCGCCTGATAACGGTCGGGCAGCGGCGGCAGGCTCATGGCATATTCCAGCAGATACTCCATGCGATCGCGCGGCGGCGCTTCGCGAAATTCCTCGATAATCGTTTGCAGCGTGGGCGGGCAAAGCTCAATCTTATCCTGAGTGGTCGTCTCCATGATGCCGTACACTCCTGGGCGGAAAGCGACAAACGGGAGAGGGCTGGGTTGCCTGCCGTTTGTCGCTGCTACTCTATTGGTGCGCTGATCCTACTGTATGGGAGGTATCGCGTCAAAAAAATACACGAAGGGGATCGGCAAATGGGGATGGCGCCGTCTATCGTAGTCCTGCAAAAAGGCACGCTGAAGAAATGCTGAAAAAAAGATCCAGGTCTCCTCGCGGGAAGGGAGACCTGAGATGTTGCCCCGACCCGCGTGTCATTGTGCCATGGATTGATGACCTTGTATTGCACATTTTTTGCAAGGATTCCGTATTATGTCGTTATGTAATGATCTTTTCCACCCAGACCACAGTGTCATAAAAGCGCGCGCTTGCGCCCATGTCCGTTTCGTGGGAGGAGGTAATCTGGTTGATGTTGCGGCCGTCGGGGCTGAATTTCGCCCACCACACGCCCGGCGCCAGCACCGTGCCTGGCATCAGGCCAGCCGTCACCGCAGCAGCCAGATGCACCTCGCCCAGCTCGTTGCAGACGCGCACCTGATTGCCATCCTCAATGCCACGCGCGGCTGCGTCATCGGGATGGATGCGCAGCACGGGTCTGACCTCACGTTCGATAAAGCGCAGCGCGTTGGCAAAGGTGGTGTTAAGAAAGGAATGCGCCGGCGGTGAGATGCAGACCAGAGGTGAGCGGCGAGGGGCGACGAGCGGCGTATTGCCAGTTGCAATTGATAGTGGTTCTTCGCGCTCTGTCTCCCCCTCTTCTCGTCCCGCTTGCTCCTGCCACTGCGGCCGCGTGTACGACGGCAGCGGGTCATAACCGTCGGCGGCCATGCGAGCGCTGTAAAACTCGCATTTGCCGCTCGGTGTAGGAAAGTTGCCCTGGGCAAAAGGCAAATATGGGTCAGGCAGGTTGAGGCGGCAGAATCCCTCCGCCAGCAGCCGCGGCCAGGTGATGCCGGCAAAACGTTCATGCGTCTGCGTCTCGACAAAAGCGCGCAGGATTTCTTCGTCTGTCTCAGTGAAGCACGCATCAACATAGCCGAGCGCGGCGGCCAGGCGGCGGAAAATCTCGCTATTGGGCAATGACGCACCCACTGGCGCAAGCGCCGGCCGATTGAGCGCCAGATAGGCGTGGCCGTAGGATTTGTGGATATCCCAATGTTCGAGCTGCGTCGTCGCTGGCAAAATATAGTCGGCGTAATCCGCGGTGTCGGTCTGAAAGTGCTCCAACACGACGGTAAAGAGGTCGTCGCGACGCAACCCCGCGCGCACGGCGTTCTGATCGGGCGCGCCCGCGGCCGGGTTGCAGTTGTAGACGAGCAGCGCCTTGACGGGTGGGCCGGCTTGGTCCGGCGCAGGCAGAGGATCGATAGGGCGCGGGTGATAGTGCGCTTGGGCAAGCCGGGTGGGATCGAGGCTCAGCGCGTCGCCGAGCCGGTTCATATTGAGCGTGCGGGGGGTGAAGGGCCAAGGGCGAGGAGCGCGCAGCAGCTCGTCCTCTGCATAGAGTCCGCGCTTATCTAGATGGCGAAAGAGGCCGCTGGCGCTGAGTTGAAGGCCACCGCCATGCGCGCGCCACGCGCCGATCAGCGCGGGCAGACAGGCGATGGTGCGCACCGCCATGCCGCCGCCGTAGTGACGTTGGATGCCGTAGTTGATGCGGATCGCCGCGGGGCGGGTGGTGGCATAGTCGCGCGCCAGGTCAATGATGCGCTGCGCCGGCACGCCGGTGATGGCCGCGGCGCGCGCTGGCGTCCACTCGCGCACGCGGCCAGCAAGCTGGTCAAACCCCACTGTGTAGCGCGCTACATAATCATCATCATGGAGCTGCTCGGCAATGATGACGTGCATCATCGCCAGGGCCAGCGCGCCGTCCGTGCCCGGACGAATGGGAAGCCATTCGTCGGCGGCCTGGGCAGTGCGCGTGCGCGCCGGGTCGATGACAAGGACGCGCGCGCCTTGTTTGCGCGCGGCCTGCACAAACGGCCACAAATGCAGATTGCTCGTCAGCGTGTTGCTACCCCAGATCAGGATCAGGCGCGCGTGGGCAAAATCTTCCGGCGCCATGCCTTCGGCCGCGCCGAGGGTGTAGAGATAGCCCTCGAAGCCAGCTTCGGAGCAGATCGTGCGCGCCAGCCGGCTCGCGCCCATGCGCTCGAAAAAGCGCGTCGCCATGCCTTCGCCTTGTAGAAAGCCGAGCGTGCCGCTGTAGGAGTAGGGCAACACCGCCTCAGCGCCATACGCATCGATGACGGATCGCAGACGCGCCGCGATCTCGGCGATCGCCGCGTCCCACGCCACCGGGACAAAATGGCCGCTGCCCTTCGCCCCGACGCGGCGCAGCGGCGTCATCAGCCGGTCGGCGTGGTAGGTGCGCTCCAGATAGCGATCCACCTTGCCGCAGAGCTTCCCCTGCGTGATCGGGTGGTGTGGATTGCCCCAGATATCCACCGCGCGGCCGCTGCCAGTTTCCACGGCGACTTGCCAGCTACAGGTGTCGGGGCAATCGTGCGGGCACGCGCCGGTGACGACGGTAAACGATGGATCGGTGTGGTAGAGGTCGATCTTGGCCATAGGGCTTGCTCTCCTGTTCGTGGCGAACGCAATCACTATCGGCATTGTAGCGCATTTATTTTCATTTCTGGTAGCTGGCGTCGCGGTGACGAGTGCACTTCCGCGCCATTTCTCCCTCGATGCACCTTGTGCACTATGCACAAGGAACCGTTGCCTGCCTTTGGCGATTTCCGCGCTGGAATTCACGCGGCGGCTTTTTTATACTTGTGTCACGGATGTTTTTATTGGCTTGTGTTTTTATTGGCTTGCATGCCAGGTTGATAGTGTGCATTGACCGTCACAATGGTGTCTTGACAATCTGAAGACATAGTTGGACGGTTTCTTTTGTCTTAAGTTGTTGTTTTGTAAATTCACAAAACCATGAAGTAGGAGTTTATTTATGGGTCTTCACTGTAGCACGGTCAAAGATGTGACCAAGGCAATTGAGGAAAACAGCATCGAATTTGTCGATCTGAAATTCACCGATCTTTATGGACAGTGGCACCACTTCTCGGTGCCAGTCGACTTCTATGACGAAGACGACCTTTTCAAAACGGGTCTCAGCTTTGATGGCTCTTCGATTCGTGGTTTCAAAGCGGTCGAAAGCAGCGACATGCTGCTGGTTTGCGACCCGACCACGGCCTTTATCGACCCGGTCTGCGCGCACCCGACCCTGAGCGTGATCGCCAACGTCTACGAACCCGGCACGATGGAAGCTTTTGGCCGCGACCCGCGCAATGTGATCCGCCGCGCTGAAGCGTATCTCAAAGGAACCGGCATCGCCGACACGATGTATTGCGGCCCAGAAGCGGAGTTCTTCATCTTCGACCAGGTCATGTATGAGACGGGGCGCTATTCCTCCTCCTACGCGGTTGAAAGCAGCGAAGCGGTCTGGACTTCTGGCGAGTGGGGGCTGGGTCATAAGATCGGTTACAAGGGAGGATACTTGCCAGTCGCGCCCTTCGACCTCTTCCAGGACATCCGCTCCGAAATGGTCAATGAGATGATCAAAGCTGGCCTCAAGGTCGAGCGCCATCATCATGAGGTTGCCACCGCGGGTCAGACTGAGATCGATCTCCAGTTTGCGCCGATGATCCAGATGGCCGACTGGATGCAAATTTACAAGTACATCGTCAAGAATGTGGCGGCCAAGTATGGCAAGACAGCCACTTTTATGCCCAAGCCCCTCTTCGAGGACAATGGCTCCGGAATGCACGTGCATCAGAGCCTGTGGAAGGAGGGCAAGCCGATCTTTGCCGGCGATCAATATGCAGGGCTGAGCCAGGAAGCAATGTGGTACATCGGCGGCATTCTGAAGCACATCAACTCGTTGCTTGCCATCGCCGCGCCGACCACGAACTCCTACCGCCGTCTGGTGCCTGGGTACGAGGCGCCTGTCGTCGTTGCCTATTCGGCTCGCAATCGTTCGGCGGCCTGCCGCATCCCTGTCTCGTCGCCCTCGCCCAAGGCCAAGCGCATCGAATTCCGCTGCCCGGACCCGGCCGCGAATCCCTACCTGGCCTTCTCGGCAATGTTGATGGCCGGGTTGGACGGCATCAAGCACCAGATCGATCCAGGCAATCCATCGGAGATGGATCTTTTCGAAGGCACGACGCTGAAAAAAGTGCACACGGTCGAAGGTTCGCTCTCCGGTGTGCTGGATGCACTCGAAGCCGATCACGACTACTTGACCGCGGGCGGCGTCTTCACTGAAAAGCTGATCGAGACCTACATTCACCACAAACGCATCAGCGAATTTGACGCTGTGCGTCTGCGCCCGCATCCGCACGAATTCGTCATGTACTATGGCGTGTAACCACAGCATTGTGTGCTGTGCAGGTCGCGCAGAGGTGCGCTGCGCCAGATGTGTGGGCATAGGGGACAACCTCGCCCATGGAGACACCCGCGCCCGGCGGATTTGCGCGGGCGCGGGTGCTTGTTTAGAACGCGCACCATATTTCTATCATGGCGGCAGCACAGCTTAACGGCAGCACAGCTTAAGGCAGCACAGCTTAACAGCGGCACAGCTTAACAGCGGCACAGCTTAACGGCAGCACAAGCAAGGGAACGTTCAATGATGATCGCCTACAAGCCAGAAGAGTTAGAACGCATCGACGAAGCGGTCAAGCGAAATGATATTCGCTTTATTCGTCTTCAATTTTCCGACATCATCGGTAGCTCCAAGCAGATTACTATTCCGGTCGACTATTGGGACGACGCGGTGTCGCACGGCGTTTGGTTTGATGGCAGCGCCGTCGAGGGCTTTGCGCGCGTCGCGGAAAGCGATATGTATCTCAAGCCAGACCTCAACACGTTCACCGTGATCCCGTGGGAAATGGATCTCTCGACCGCGCGCGTGATCTGTGACGTCCACACGCCCGACGGCGCGCCCTTTGAAGGCGATCCGCGCCAGGTGCTCAAGCGCCAGCTTGCGCGCGCGGCTGCCCTTGGGCTTGACTATTATGTCGGCCCCGAGTTGGAATTTTTTCTGTTCAAGGT
>JACSRH010000386.1 GCA_014879855.1 Caldilineaceae bacterium
CACCCACCCCCGCACCCACCGTCAAGCCGCGCCGCGGGCTGCTCTATGTGGGGCGTTTGGAAGGCGGCAAGAACGTCTCGCTGCTCTACAGTTACGTGCGCCGGATGGTGCGCGAAGGTTGCGACATCTCGCTTACAGTGGCGGGCAGCGGGCCGTTGCGCCCGCCGGCGCACCCGGCGTTTCGCGACCTCGGTTATGTCGATGAGGCGACGAAAACAGCGCTGTACAGCAACGCCCTGGCCTTGGTGCAGCCTTCCGAAAACGAGAGCTTTTCCATTGTCGCTATGGAAGGCTGGCTGTGTGCGACGCCTGCTATTGTCAATGATGGCTGTGCGGTCACGCGCGGCCACGTGCTGCGCAGCCGCGGTGGGCTGGCCTACCAGGGCTACGCGGATTTCGCCGAGGCCGTCTTGTGGCTGCAACAGCACCCCGAGCTTGCACAGCGCATGGGCGCCAATGGCAAGCAGTATGTCCAGGCCAACTACACCTGGCCCACAGTCGCCACCCGCTTTGTCGATACAGTTGCGCGCTGGAACAGCGAACGGGTGCTATGAGCAAAAAGGTGCTCCATCAATTTTCGGAAGGCGCCGCGCCCGGCGACGCCATCACTGGGCAGATGTTGTCGATCCGGCAGTGGCTGCGCGAGGAGGGCTTTGTCTCGGACATCTTCGCCGCCAGCATTCACCCCGCGCTCCAGGGTGAAGTCAGCGATGCGCTGCGTTATCGCCCCAAGCTGGGTGAAGCGCAGGTCGTCTATCACCACAGCATCGGGTCGACGGTCGCGGACCAGTTGCGCCAGCAGCAGGCGCGCCTGCTGCTGATCTACCACAACGTTACGCCGCCTGAATTCTTTCAGCAGAGCGACCCTGGTTTGGCCGCACAGCTTCAGCGCGGCATCGACCAACTGCCTTTGCTCTGCCCGCATACGGCGCTGGCCCTGGGCGACTCCACCTACAACACCGCCGCGCTGGTGGAGGCGGGTTTTCCGCGCACGGGCACGCTGCCGCTGCCGCTCGACGCGGCCCAGTACCAGTTTGCAGACGATCCAGCAGTGCTGGCGACGCTCGCCGGCCGGGCGCCGCTCCTGCTGTACGTCGGCCGGCTCGCGCCCAACAAGCGTCAGGACGACCTGATCAAGCTGCTTTTCATGGTGCGCCGCATCCTGCCAGAGGCCAGGCTGGCGCTGGTGGGCTCGCTCTGGTCGCCGCCTTATGTGCGCTGGCTGCACGACCTGGCGCGGAGCCTGGCGCTGGAAGACGCGGTCATCTTTGCCGGCCATGCGTCACAACAGGCGATGGTGACCTACTACCGCCACGCCGATCTCTACGTGTCGATGAGTGAACATGAGGGATTTGGCAAGCCGCTGGTCGAAAGCATGTATTTCGACCTCCCTGTGCTGGCGTATGCGTCCACCGGCGTGCCCGATACGCTGGGCGGGGCCGGTGTGCTCTTTCACGCGAAAAACTTCGAGGCGCTGGCCGAATTGGCCGACCTGCTGATGCACGATCAAACGCTGCGCACCCAGGTCCTCGCCCGCCAGCGCGCACGATTACACACATTTCTGATGCCTGCCGTGCGTGCCCAGTGGCAACGTTATCTGGATCTCTTTTGGAACGGAAACCCTTTGCAATGAAACGCTCGAATATCCAATTTTTAGCTTGTCCCCTCTGTCACAGTGCGCTTGAACTCAGCGCCGGCGATGGCGACGAACATATTGTTGCGGGTGCGCTTCGCTGCACGCGCTGCGCCACGACCTATCCCATTGAACGCAGGATGGCAAACCTGATCCCCTTGCAGTCGACCGAAGTGCACAAGCTGCGCGAGATGAAGGGGTGGGTCAATCTCTGGGAGAAAAAGGGGATGTATGTCAACCCTACGACCTTTCATTCCGTGAGCCTGCCTTTTATCGGCGGCATGTGGACGGAGGTGGCGCGCATGTTCATGCTGGCATTTGACGCGCTGCACCTGACCGGCAATGAGATGGTGCTCGACGTCGGCGCGGGTCAGGGCTGGGCCTCGCGCTACTTTGCCGCCAAAGGGTGCCACGTCTTCACGACCGACATTGTCGATGACGAGTTCTACGGCCTTGGCCGCGCCTGGGCGATCATGGATCACGCCAACGTTTACTTCGAGCCGATGCTGGCCGACGGCGAACGCCTGCCATTTCCCGACAACCAGTTTGATGTTGTCTTTATCTCGACGGCGTTGCATCACTTTGTTGAGCAAGGCCCTTTTCTGCAGCAGGCGCACCGCGTGCTCAAACCGGGCGGGCGCATGATGGTGTCCAATGAGCCAGCCATCCCCATTTTTGCGCGGGAGGCGGATGTCACCGACCCGCTCGAGGAGATTCAGGAAGGGATCGTCGAACGTCGCCCAAAGGTCTACGAATATGTGCGCTCGATGCACGAAGCCGGCTTTGTCGATGTGACGGTGGACGCGTTTGAAACCTTCCGCGGCGCGCCGGCGGAGATCCGGAACTGGCAGCTTGCCACGCGCGCCGAACTAATGCGCACAATCCGCCCGCGGCTACGCCCGCTGGCCTGGCTGGCATACACCAGCCTGGCGCTCTTTCCTGGGTGGCTTACAGGTCAGATCGCCCTCCATATCCGCGGCGGCAGTATCATAATGCAAGGATATAAACCGTAGCGAATGAGGCAGATCACTTCAAGAGCCATACAAAGGGCGAAGTCCATCCTGCGCCCTCAGAAGAAGGCTGTGCGATCGCACAGGAGAGCAACCGCCGCGGATGTCAAGGCCGCGTACCGGCTGTTTCTTGCACGAAACCCTGAAAACAGGCGAGTGGTCGCAGGGTATGTTGCGAATGGGGCCACAATCCCGCAACTGATCAATAGCGTCCTGTCCAGGCCAGAGTTTCACGTGCAGAAGCAAGGGGACGAAATGGCATGGGAGGCGCTCTTTGGCGTCGATCATTGCAGCCCGTTGTGGCATTATAATGCCAATTTCGACGCCATCACGCTGATCCGCAACTACGAGAACCCGGAGCGCGGCCCGAAAAAGGGGCACATCGTCAACTTCCAGGGTGTTGCGGTCAACACGGCTTTTCTGCCCCACGTCCTCGCGGGCAAGGAGGGCCAGGTCGAAGCATGTCCTATCCCCGCCAACTGGCACGCTGACATTGCCGAATGGGCCGCAGCATTCCGCGCGGTTGAGATGGCAACAGATAGTTTCACCATGATCGAGCTTGGCTGCGGCTGGGGATGCTGGATGAACAACACCGGTGCGGCGGCCAGAAAGCGCGGCCTCCCGCTGCATCTGATCGGGGTGGAGGCGGATGCAGGCCACTTGCGCTTTGCGGCTGAGGCCATGCACACCAATGGCTTCAGCGCGGAGCAATACACGCTGATCCGCGGCGTGGCCGGGGTGCGCACCGGCAGGGCGCTGTTCCCGAAGCAGGATCTCCCTGGCGCACACTGGGGGCTGGAGCCGGTCTTCGACCATGATCCGGAGCAGTTTGCGTTGCAGCAAGAGTCAGGCTTATACGAAGAAGTCCCCATCATCGCGCTGGCCACTGTGATCGGCGATCACCGCTGGATCGATCTGATCCACATCGACATCCAGGGCGGCGAGGCGGATTTTGTCGAGCAGAACATTGCCACCCTGACCGAGAGAGTCGCGTATTTGTTGATCGGCACACATTCCAAACCCATCGAAGGCAGGCTGTTCGACGTCTTGCTGAAGGCGGGCTGGCATCTGGACATCGAACGCCCCCTCTTGTTCAGCCTGCGCGACGGGCAACCAGTCACTGGGATCGATGGCGTGCAAGGCTGGCTGAACCCGCGCATCAGAAGCGTTTCAACATTCAACTAACATCAGAGCGGCGCTCCAACGGGTGCAATTGCACAGCAATGCGTCATTTCGCCTGTGCTATAATGCGCACACAATTGTACACCTCAATTTTAAACCGAAGAAGGAACTGCGATGAAAGGCATCAGGCTGCTGCTCCTCTTTTTCCCAGTGGCTGTCGCCGCCGAGCTTCTGCACTGGGGCGATCTTGTCATTTTTGCCACCTCCGCGCTGGCGATTATCCCGATTGCCGGGCTGCTGGGCGAGGCGACCGAGGCGCTGGCTGAAAAAACCGGCCCGCAGATCGGCGGCCTGCTCAATGCCAGCCTGGGCAACGCGGCCGAGTTGATCATCACCATCGTGGCGATCACAGCCGGCAAAATGGAGTTGGTCAAGGCCAGCATTATCGGCTCGATTCTGGGCAACCTGCTCTTCGTACTGGGGTTGAGTCTGCTGCTGGGCGGCATCAAGCACGGCTCGCAGCGTTTCGACCGCAGCCGCGTCTCGCTGGACGGCAACATGGTGATCCTGGCTGCCATTGCCATCAGCATTCCATCACTCTTCAACGAACTGATCGAGCCAAACTTCCAACGCGTCGAGACCTTGAGCCTGACCACGGCGGCCGTGGTGCTTATCCTCTACGTGCTCTCGATCATTTACACCCTGCGCCAGCCAGTCACGAACCATGTGTCGCACGGCGCAAGCATCGAACCTTCCCACGCCGGCCCGCGCTGGAGCGTCAGCCGCGCGCTGCTGGTCATGGTGGCGGCTGTCGCCGGGCTGGCGGTCATGTCCGAATATCTGGTCGGGTCGTTGGAAGTCGTGACCGAAACCTTTGGCCTGAGCGAGTTCTTCGTCGGCATCATCCTGGTGCCGATCATCGGCAACGTCGCCGAACATCTCGTAGCAGTGCAGGTGGCGATGAAGAATCAGATGGATCTCAGCCTTTCGATTGCACTCGGCTCCAGCCTGCAGATCGCGCTCTTTGTGGCGCCGCTGCTCGTCTTTATCTCTTTGTTTCTGGGCAACCCAATGACGCTGGAATTCAACCACCCTGAAGTGCTGGCGATGGTGGCCGCCTCGATCATCGCTGCGTTTGTGGCCGTCGATGGGCGCTCCAACTGGCTCGAAGGCGCGATGTTGATCGCCGTCTATCTGATCCTGGGGATTGGATTTTTCTTCCTGCCAGCAATGGTGTAAAGAGGGGCGAGTTGCGAGGGCGATGTGACCTCGTGCTCTCCGTGACGCACCGTTCCGAGGGAGAGAGGGAGATACGCTTACGGGACTCTCCTTCTCTCCCTCTTTCTTTCCCAGCGCTCACTACTTCACAATCGACGGCAGATAAAGGCGCGCACCGGCCTCGATCGAAACAGCATAGACGCCTACGCCTCTACTTGCCGCCGAAGCCAGCACTTCACCTTCGCTGTTCGTGCTGAAGGTAGTGGGCAATCTCTCCCAGACCACACCATCCCAAAAGTAGAGCGAACGCTCCTCTTGCGCTGTGGCTGAAGCGGCTGTGGCTGAAGCGGCTGTGGCTGAAGCGGCTGTGGCCAGCCCCGGCGATCCGTTCGCCAGATAGATATTGATCGAGCCTTGCGTCACCAACGAGGGCGGCAGCGCGATCAACCGGTAGGGCTGTCCAAAGATGCGCGTGGCGGGAGGCAGCGACAGCGTGCCGGCCATTGACTGGATGGCGACGAACTGATCCGCGGTCAGGCTCGTGTCCGCGGGCAGCAGGAAGAACGCCTTCCCGTCCGACGAAGTGACCGGCGCAAAGCCGATCTTCTGCTTTGGCCCTGGCGCCGCGCCGCCGCCGATGCCGTAGTCGATGATTGCCTCGCGGCGTGGGTTCTCTTCGCTGGCCGGCTCTTCCACCCACACCTGCACAAAGGCTGCTGGCGTCAGCCCAGACACTGTAAAGACGCCTGCCCAGCCATCCTCGCCGGGCGTCAGGGTGAGGATGGCCGTCGGCGTTGCGTCGTGCTCTGGGTAGAGCCGGGCGCGCACCGTAGCGCCTTCGATCCCCTGCCGCACAAAGATGCCGACTTCTGTCGGTGAGAAGGGTGTGATCTCAATGACCGGCGCCCAAGCAGGATCACGGCGCATCGTGAGCAATGTATCGCCTGCCTCGATCCGTTCGCAGCCAAACTGATGGCGCGGCATGTCGGGCAACTCGGCGTAATCGTTGATGTCGATGACGCAGAGCCGGTCGCCTGCCTGTGCACCCGTCAACGTCACCACCGGCGGGGCGGCATTCTGCGGCGGTCGCCCCTGGTCGAGAATACGGTCGGGCGCGCCATCATTGTCCACATCGCGCAGCAGAAACGCGCGCGCCTCTGCTGAGGCAGATTCGTCCGCTTGGTAGGCCAGATCAAAGGTCTGGCCGACAAGCGGCGGCGGATCCAGTGGATCCGTTATAAAAGTCACATTGACCAGGTCGATCGGGGGCGTCCCAGTGAATGGGATTGCCGTCTCCGGCGTCTGCACCCACGGATGCCACGTCTGGATCGTCTGCCATTCAGTGCGCTTGACGTTGAACGCGCCCAGGGTGGCGCCGCACGCCGCGGCCCAATGTTCAGCATTCCAGACAAACGCCTGGTTGGATGCTTCGTACACCCAGCCCATTGCACTGCCCGTGCAGGCAAAAGTCTCCGTCACCACGCCGCTGGGCAGCACGGCAATATAGGAATCAAACTGACCCAGTAGATAATGCCCCAGTTCGTGGGCAAGCGCCGCGGCCCAATCCTGGCTGACATCGACGCCGGGCGGCAGCGGCTGCGTGGGCGGCAGCCCATAGCGGTTCCATTGGCTGCCCATGTAGATGTGTCCAGGATCATAGACAAAATCGATGCCAGGCGCCGGGTCGAGCGTCGGCGCGGTCACCGCGCCTTTGATGTAAGAGAGCGGGCGCATGGCGTTGCTGCTGTGCAGCCAGAGGTCGGTTGTTGGATTTTCCCATTCATGATAATTCTCATAGACCGCAATATTGCCCAGTGCAAACTGCCCATTCGTGAAGCGATAGAGATAATCGGAGGCAGCCTCAAGCCGCTGCGCCAGCTCTTGACGATAGCTGTCTTCCAGGCTCCCCAGGCTCCACTGCGCCGATACGACGAGATCGCGCACATACAGGGGTCGCTGCAGGACAAGCCGCATTTCCGGCTGATTCAGCCCTGGGTAGAGCACGAAGGCCGCCGCGTTGACTGTCTGCGGCTCGCCGGAGGTCAGGTAACGGACGCCGCGAGACGTGGTTTCAACTGCGGTGCGCGCCCACAGCGCGTCGCCCAGTTGAATCGCGCCGTCGTCCTGCACATTGTTGTTGGCGTCCGTTGTGTAGACTGCGCCCGCCGCGCTGAGATTGTGCACTTCAACGTTCACCACCGGCTTCCGACAATTCACATCCTCGCAGACACGAATCCGCGGCAACGCCAAGGTGATGCGCAGTCGCGGCGTTTGCCCGCTGCTGTTTTCCGCGCTGTGGAACTCGCGCCCATCTCCAGTAATGGCGCCCGTGTCCAGCATCAACCCGAAGTTGCGCGTGGGCGTACTCACCCAATCCTGCACCAGTGACGTAAAGATGCGGCTGGTGAAGGAGATGTACTGGTTGGTGGTCGCGGGCGCGCTCCAGGATTCAGAGGAGCTGACATCGGGCTGATTGTTCCAGGTGGTCTTGGTGGCGTCCCAATCGCTGGCAACGCTGTAAACCAGGATGGAGCCGGTGCTGCCAGCAGTCTGGTAGAGTTCTAATTCGGCGCTCTGAATCGCGGCGCCCGGTGGGATGGCGGCGAGGTCGAAACGGAGATAGGTGCGCTGCCGGAGTGCTCTTTCCCCCCAATTAATACTCAGGATGCGCAGCACATCGGCGCGGGCAAAGCTGGCGTCGGCATTGGCCGAATCGACATAGGTGTCCTGGATCGGGCGGAATGTGCGTGTCGTGAGGTCAGCCGTATGGCCTGTCGCCGGTGCGCCCGCGCCGTCTGCTTGCGCAAAGACGCCGCGCGTGAGCAACAACACGGCCACACAAACCAATGCAAAGACACCGGCAAATCGCCACAAAAGATGTTTCATATTCGCTCCTCCTCGTGTGTCCTGGCGAGGACGGAGAGAACATCCTTCCTCGCACTACTTACCAGCTGGACTCGCTCTGATTGGCTTCGATCCGGCTGTCGCGTTCGGCTACGGCGCGCGGCAGGTCGAGAATGTGAATGACGCCATTGTCGAACTCTAGCAGTCCGCGGCGCCGCCAATCACCCAGAATCCGATTGACCCATTCGCGGCGTGCGCCGATCATCGAAGCCAAATCAGTCTGATTGAGACCCAGATCGACGATATATTCTTGCCCCGCGGTCAGCTCGCGGCCATAGCTTTCGGTGTTCTGCAGGATGATGTGCAGCAATCTGCCTGCTGCATCGAACTGCGCAATCGACTCTGCATAGGCGGCGGTCCAGCGCAGCTTGCCCGACAGCAGCCGGATAAACGCCAGGGCAAAGCGCGGCATCGTCTCCAGATGGTAGAGGAAACGATCCTGCGCCATACTTAACAAGGAGACGGCATCGATCGATTTCGCCGTGGCCGAACGCGGCGCGTGATCCACCGCGGCCAGTTCGCCGATCACATCGTTGGTCGAAAAAATCGCGATGGAGGTCTCATTACCGGATGGGCTTGTGGTGAAAATACGCACCTTGCCCTTGAGCAAGAAATAAACTTCACGGCTCTCATCCCCTTGTCGAAAAATGATTTCCTCGCGACCGTATTCTTTCAGACGCAGATCCTGTACAATAGTTTCGATCTCTTTTTCCGGAAGATCAGCAAACAGAGGCATAGTGTTTAATAAAGCAACTCGCCGAGCCAATGTTTTGTCTTGCACACAAGCCTCCCATACGATACGCTTTTGGAATCACATCAACAATAACCCACTCATCCGGCCACCTGTGCATTTCTGCACAGAAAAGATGTGCACTGTGACGCAGCCTTCTGTACAAAAGATCGACAGACTGGATTATGGTGCATTCCGGTGCGATATGCAACCGCAAGCAGCCACCGGGGGGATGCCAGCCTGCTGGCAAAAACATCCTCAGCGCGCGCCAGAGGGAGTTGGTTGGAAGCAACCGCGCCTGCCCTGCGACCGGGGATGTGGCAAGGCCTTGAGACGCCTGCTCTGGACGCCATATCCTATGGGCGCTGATTACGTCTGATGTAGGAAAGGGGTTATTTTTGCCCCAAAAGATTGGTTAGCGCGCCAGAGATTGGAACAACGACGTCCATGACGATTTTTGCGTGGCTCATGATCGGCCACTTCATCGGTGACTGGATGCTCCAAAATGATTGGATGGCGCGCGACAAACGCGGTCGCTGGTGGAGCGCCCAGTGCGTCGTCCATTGTCTTGTCTATGCAAGCACACTTGCTCTGGTTGCGTGGTTGGGCAGCGGTCGCACCCTTGCGATCGCGCAGCTTAGTCTCCTTTTCTGCTTCGTCCTCCTCACCCACTGGTTGATCGACGGGTTCAATCTTGCCCACTATTGGGGTCGCATCATCAGCCAGACGCAGAGTGACTTTGTGCGCATCGTCGTCGATCAAACCATGCATCTGCTGGTGTTGGGTGTGGTGGTCTCCCTCTTCTTTTCGTAACTGCGTACAAAGATGCGCGCCGCGACAACGCCGCGCGCATCTACGAATCGAAGCGGCTGATGGCAACAGTAGTGCGACGTCTGCGCACTTCACGACTCAGGCTGACAAACAGGGTCACGAGCGTCAACGGCACGACGAAGAGCAACATAAAGTCGCTGTAGTGTGTGACGACCGGGTGATTGGCAGCGTCGAGCAGCAGGAAAAGAGTGTAGGCAACGTAGTAGCCGAGAAAAACCGCCCCTTCCCACCGCGCGATGATATTGCCGGTCACAAAGATCGGCAGACAGGCAACCGCCACCGCCACCATGAAAGGCATGTCCAGATTTAACGCGCCGGGTGAAACCGGCACGCCGCGCGGCGCAACTATCGCCGTCAACGCCAATACGGACAGCAGGTTGAAGATATTGCTGCCCACCACATTGCCCACAGCAATATCACGCTCCCCTTTGATCGCCGCCATGACCGAGGCCGCCACTTCGGGCAGGGAAGTGCCCAGCGCCACAATCGTCAGGCCGATCACCAACTCACTCATGCCGAACAAGCGCGCCAGGCCACTGGCGCCCTGCACAAAGAACCGCGACCCGAGGATCAACATCGCCAACCCGACAACGATGAACAGGATATTGAGGAGGTTTCTCCTCGCGCCTTTGGGTTCATGGGAAGCATACTCCTGTTCGTATTCCGACTCCACTGCACTGTTGTGCTCGCGGCGGCTCTGCCACAACAGAAAACCAAGATAGGCCAGCATCAAACCAAACAGCGCGACGCCTTCTAGTTGAGTGACGGCGCCGTTACGCGCCAACACCCAAACCAACACTGAGGCGCCGATCATGAGCGGCACGTCGATGCGCACCAGCTGCTGCGCGACAAACAGCGGCGTGATCAGCGCAGATAATCCCAGAATCAGCAGCACGTTCAGGATATTGCTGCCCACAACATTGCCGATCGCCAAATCCGGCTGGCCAGCCAATGCCGACTGCATACTGACCGCCAATTCCGGTGTGCTGGTGCCGAAGGCGACAATTGTCAACCCAATCACCAGCGGTGCGATGCCAAGCGCCGCGGCCAGGCGGCTGGCGCCTCGCACCAACAGTTCGGCCCCCGCCACCAGCACGATAAGCCCCCCTATCATCAATCCTAAAGTAATTCCCATCCCCTGCTCATCCGTTCCAATGATTGTCTACACCTATAGCAAACCGATCTGACGCCGCTACAATAACACAGAAGGTGGCGCTCGCTCCGTAACACAACCCGACATTTTCACGACAAAAAGGCGGATCGTCGATTTGACGACCCGCCCGTGGCCCTCTCTTTTTGTCAGCTTCTCTGACCCTCTGGGGGCGCAGACTACGAAAATGTCTTTCTGTGAGCCTGTGCCTTTCTACAGCGCTGTGCTCTACGTCAAAAAGTATTGACAGCTTGCACACGCGCTCAATCGGCCAATTGCGGCGCCACGATGTCGAACCAGAACTTGCCGCCGCGTGCGTTGTTGAGCGGCACGTGGATGTGCTTGACTTCCAGATATTCCTTAAGACCCCACGTGCCCAGTTCACGGCCGATGCCGCTCTGTTTGTAGCCGCCAAAGGGTGCTTCGGCGTTGATCATGTGATAGTCGTTGATCCAAACGGTGCCCGCCTGGATGCGCCGTGCTACGCCGATCGCGGTGTCGACGTCACGGCTCCATACACCGGCCGCCAGCCCGTAGATCGTGTCGTTCGCCATGCGGATAGCGTCCTCAAGGCCATTGTATTTGATCACGCAGAGCACTGGGCCGAAAATCTCTTCCTGGGCAATGCGCATGGAGTTGTCAACATTGGTGAAGATCGTCGGCGAGATAAAGTAGCCATTCTGCAAGTCGGCGGCGTCCGGGCGCTTGCCCAGCAGCACCGGCGTGGCGCCCTCCTCGATGCCTAGTTTGATATATTCCTCGACCGATTTGAGTTGGCCCGCCGAGATCAGCGGGCCAAGATCTGTCTCGCCGTCACTCGAATGGCCAAGCTTGAGCTTTGCCGCGCGATCGACCAGCCGCGTGATAAACTCGTCGTAAATGCTGGCCGGCACGAAGAGGCGCGTGCCCGATTCGCAAGCCTGGCCGTTATGCATAAAGGTTGCCCACAGGCTGCCGTCGATTGCCAAATCGAGGTCCGCGTCCTCCAGGATGATGTTCGGGCTTTTGCCCCCCAATTCGAGCGTCACTTTCTTGATGGTGCTGGCCGCCTGCTGCATAATCTCGCGGCCTACTTCTGTGCTGCCTGTAAAGGCGATCTTGTCGACCAGCGGGCTGGTGCAAAGCTCTGGCCCCACAACCTGGCCCGGCCCGGTGATGACGTTGAAGACGCCCGGCGGCAACAACCCCGTGTCATGGATAATCTCGGTCAGCTTGAGCAGGCTCAGCGGTGTGAATGTAGCTGGCTTGATGATCACCGTGTTGCCCGCGGCAAGCGCCGGCGCCATCTTCCAGATCGCCATCAGAAAGGGAAAATTCCACGGAATGATCTGGGCGCAGACGCCGATCGGCTCGCGCACGACAAAATTGTACGACATCGCTGGAAAGGTGATCTGCGGCACCGATTCCAGCGGCTCCATATCCGCCAGCTTGGCGAAGTGGCGGAAGTGAATCAACCCCACGGGGATGTCGAGCAGATAGGCTTTGCGCCACGTACACCCGCCGTCGCGCATCTCGGCTTCAGCGATCTCATCCTGGCGCGCCTCGATGGCATCGACCAGGGCGTGCAGGAGCCGCGAACGTTCGCCCGGCGCCATCTGCGCCCAATACCCATCGTCAAACGCATCACGCGCCGCTTTGATGGCAAGCCGCGTGTCCTCAATGTCTGCCTGGGCGATCATGCCGAGCGTTTCGCCAGTGGAAGGGTCGATAGTGGGACGATATTGCTCGGCAAGCGGGGCGCGCCACGCGCCGTTGATGTACAGGTTGTGGTGCAGCGCATCGCCGTTATGGTTTGGCATAAGCCTCCTCGGTTGAACTTGAGTGGACTGGTGCGAGACAACTTCGAGACAACTTACGGCGTTCAAGGATGCTGGCAACGCCGTGACAACCTCACCGTATCAAGTGCAAGTTCTGAAAAGATTGTGGAACAATTGAATGAAGACGACTGGCCGCGCTTTTCTTAATCTATCTTTTATGATCAACTAACGCCGTTCTCAGGAAAGTGCAGGATACTATGGATGCGCTGTTGTTCCGATGCCGGCACCCTTCTTACCGGCTAAAGAAAGTGTTCAAAGCTCCCAGCTTTGGACCTTTCAGCAAAGATAAAGTCCCACTGACGCGAAGTCGGTGGGACTTTTCTTGCAGCGCTCGCCCTCTTTTCGCTCAAAGAGAAGCAGGCGACGGGAAGGGCGGTCACGTCCGCGTGGCTACACCTTCCCGCTGCTGGAACAAGCTGCGTCCGCCGCGCATCCTCGGTGCGTTTGACCAAACGGATCGCAAGATCACCCCAATGGGGGGACGACCTAATCGATCAAGACCAGCACATCCATATAAAGTGCATCGCCTGGGTCTGCCAAATCATGCTGAACATGGTAGACTTGCCCAAATTCAGGATTACTTTCAACAAAAGATGGAACGAGGGATGCAGATGGCAGTCAAAGCTGTGCTCTGGGATCTGGATGGCACCATCGCTGACTCCGCGGCGCTGCACTATCAAGCATGGCAGAGCATCATGGGCCGCTACGCCATTCATTACACACATCAGATGTTCGTGGATGCTTTTGGGCGGAACAATGCCGAAATCCTTACTGAACTCTTTGACACAGCCGACGCTGCTACAATTCAGCGGATCTCGCACGAGAAGGAGGCGGACTTTCGTGCGCTGCTCACACCGGGCGCCTTGGAGCCGCTGCCCGGCGTGTTGGATTGGCTAACCTCTTTCGGCCAGCAAGGGCTGCCGCAGGTAATCGGCTCGTCCGGGCCCATGGCAAATATTGCCGCGATGGTGCACGCGCTCGGCATCGGCGACTACTTCCTGGCGCTGGTTACCGGCGCGCATCTGCCCAAAGGCAAACCTGATCCAACGCTCTTTCGGCGCTGCGCCGCGGTGGCGGGCGTCGAGCCGGCTGATTGCCTCGTTATTGAAGACAGTATCCATGGCATCGACGCTGCACAACGCGCTGGAATGCGCAGCATCGCCGTCGGTGCACTCGCCAACAGCGATGGATTGCGCACGCTTCTTGCCGTAGAAAATGCAGCATTTTGCCTGGCGCTGCCCTCCCTGGCCCAAGTTGACGCTCTGTCATGTTTGTTATGAAGGAAATCTATGAGTTTAGCAATTCGATGGCCCAAACGGATGCGTTCCACCTTCAAGACGTGCAAAGGCGAGGTGCTCACCATGCGCCTGATGAAACCGTCTGACGCCAAACTGCTGGAGAAGCTGTTCTATCAATTATCGCCAGAGTCGCGTTGGCGGCGCTTTCACATGATCATCGATCACTTGCCGCCAGAAGAGGTGA
The DNA here is from genome assembly GCA_014879855.1 of Caldilineaceae bacterium. Taxonomy (GTDB): domain Bacteria; phylum Chloroflexota; class Anaerolineae; order Caldilineales; family Caldilineaceae; genus Caldilinea. The sequence goes on from JACSRH010000386.1 coordinate 13,898, forward strand.
TGCGTCGTGCGCGCGAGCTGACGAATGTCGATAACCGCACCCTGGCCGGCGCTGTCATTGCACTGGCCGGCGCGGGCGAGACAAGCGAGATCGTTGGCGTTGTCCGGCTGGCGCGGCCCGCGGGACAGCCAGATGCGACCGAGGCGGAAGCAGCGATCGTGATCCGCGATGACTATCAAAGGCAGGGAATTGGCAAGGAATTGTTGCGGCGCATGGTCGTGTTGGCGCAACGCATGAAGGTAAAGAGGATACTGGCCGTCTTCCAGCCCGACAACGAAGTGGCGATCCGGATGTTCCGCCAGTTGGGGCTGCCCCACAAGTTGACCACCTCACATGGGGCGTCGAAGATGTATCTGGAAGCGCCGGAGTGACTGCTTGCATCGTGCCAGGTTCTGCGTGGCCGCTGTCAATGGCGGATGGCTCGCCATCCGGCCTGCTGGCAACGACGCCCAGGCTGACAGTGACGGTCAGCGCGTCTTGATGCATCAGCACCCGTTCAGTTGCACTGTCCTGTGCAGTTGCACTGTCCTGTGCAGTTGCTCGGCCCAGGCTGTCGCCTCCGCCTTATCCATGCCTGGCAGCAAGAAGCAACTCACGAATTACTGAGTTGGCGTTTTGTCGGTTTTACGCGAAGATACCAGCAGGGTGGCGTCAGTCTGCGCGATTTCGGTGAACTGATAACAAACCTGTTGAGAGTGAACCAGGCGACGGCAAAGCTTAGCGTTCGCATCTAACCCTTCGCAACGCTGTGGGAGAATTCCTATCCTTATGCATAGAAACGTGTTCCGCACAAGCCTGCCGCGGATTGGGTGGGCGCTCGTGCTGTTGGCTGGCCTGCTCATGCCCACGGCGTCGCTTGCCCAGGCGCCCAGCTCCGTTTTCGCTGGCGTCTACAAAGCATGGTCGCCCACACCGGAGGGCAGGGTCATCGACAGCACGCTCTATCTCAATCTCGACGGCAGCGCTTTACTCGTCGACGATCTGCTGCTGGGCGAGGCGCCCACCACGCGTACAGGACGCTGGGCGCCGGGCGGCACTGGCGTCATTCTGACGCTTACCAACGACGCAGCCGGGCCGTTGCCACAGGCCATTGTCGTCAATCTCGACGCTTCGGCGGGCCAACCATTAGTCACGCTGCCTGGGGATACGGCGCTCGATGGGCGCGGCTGGCGCTTTTATGCGTTCCCTTACCTTGTTGAAAACCGCAATGCCCTCTCCTACAACGCCGACGTAGCGACTGCGGCGATTGCGGCCAATGGACTTGGCGGCGTGTACAAGGCGATCGTGCCTGGCAGCGCCAACGACTGGTCTGAAGTTACGCTCACTCTGTTTCCAGATTTTCGCGTGATTTTGAAACGCAACGCGCTGGACGGACGCGCACCTTCATTGACCTACGGCGCCTGGCAGGACATTGGCGGGCAGCCTTCGCTCACGCTGACCGAGACTGACGGTCTCGCCTTTCCCACACCGGTGGAACTGACCTTCACAGTCGAAGGTGGTCTTTTGCGTGGGCAGACCACAGCCGCGGGCAGCGTTGCCGACTTAGTAGGCATCCCCTTCTATCGGCTAGAGGGACTGGCGAATTCTGTAGCGGTGCTGCTGCCCGGTGAGGTCAGCGCGCCCGGCGTGGTCCCACCGGGGAATGAGGCCGGGCCGATCGGCGCGCCCACACTGCCCGCCGCACCCGCAACTTCACCTCCTCCTGTAGAGACTTTGATCCAATATGAGCCTGTCTTTGAGGCGGCCCCTTGTCCGCAGGAAGTACAGGTGGATGCCACTATCACATGTGGCTATTTGACCGTGCCGGAGAATCGCAATCGTGCGGACAGCGCCTCGATTCGCCTGTTTGTCGTGACGCTTGCTGCGCAGTCCGAGTCGGCCGCTGATCCGTTGTTTGTCGTGGCGGGCAGGGCAGGTGAAGACCCATCTGCCTTGGTGCAATGGTTTACAAACGCGCCGGTGCGGGCCAAGCGCAACGTGATCATCCTTCACCCGCGCGGCGCCGGTCTCTCTGAGCCATCGTTGACGTGCTCTGAATCCATCGCCAGTGAGGAGCGCCAGGTGATGATGCAATCGCTGGCCGATTGCTACAACCGTTTGTTGCAGGAGGGACGCGATCTGGCCGGTTACAGCCTGGATCAAAGCGCCATCGACGTGGCCGACCTGGCGGAAGCGCTGGCATTGGAGCAGATCAACGTGTTGGGGAACGGCATCGGCGCCACTGTCGCCCAGTTGGTCGTCGACCGTTATCCGGCGCTCGTGCGCAGCATTGTGCTCGAAAGCCCGCTACCAGTCGGAGTCAATGAGGCGCTGGAATCACCCTTTGGCGCGTACGATGCGCTGCGCAAGGTCTTTGCCGACTGTAGGCGTGACGAAGCATGTGGAGCAGCCTATCCTGATCTGGAAAGCCGTTTTCTCGAAATGCTCGACTGGTACAACCAGAACCCAATGCCGGCCAGCATTGGCTTTGGCAATGGCGACGCGATCACAGATCTGATTTTCACCAGGCTGCAAATGGGCGGCAGCGATGCACCCGCGTTAGTCAATGCGCTCTATACAGGTGATTTCGGCGTGGCCTGCCAACTCGCACCGGTGATCGGCGGTTGCCTGCTGCCTGCCACGGGAGTCAGTGCGCCTGCAAACGGCATCACGGGGACAACAACCATCACTGACAGCTCGCCTGCGCTCACTGCGACTGTAGAAACGGGGAATGCAGGGACGGGAGAGGGGGGAACGGTGGAGGCCGTGACGCCGTCACCGGCTGCCCCACAAAGCTGGCGCGACTATTTTACCAATCCTGACAATCCAGAAGGCATCGAGGAAGCGAGGCTCGCCCACATCCAGACCGAACTAGGCCTGGAGACGCGCGCGGAGCTTCTCCAATTCCTGGATGCACTGGCCGTGGAAAACTTCCTCCCGCTGCTTGCGGTGACCGGCGCCCCCACCCAGCCGCCCGCGAGCATTGAAGGGGCGCGCCTGGCCATTGCCTGTGCGGAAGACGCCCCCCGCTACACCATCGACGACGTGCAGCGTATCAGCCAGCGGCTGCCCAGCCAGGTGGCGGCCTGGTTGACCGCGCCAGCCGCGGACCTGCTAGAGACCTGTTCGTTGTGGTCGATGCCGCCAGCCGCGGCCGGCGCCCGGGTGTTGCACACAGCCACCGCGCCCGCACTGGTCATGGCTGGTGCGCACGATCCGGTGACGCCGGCGCGTTGGGCGCGCCGCGCGGCTGGCGATTTCGAGCAGGTGTTTGTGCGCATCTTTGCGGGCGCAGGCCACAATTTGCTGCAAGAATCCGATAGCTGCGCCCATGCGGTGTTGGCGGCCTTTGTGGCGCAACCTGACGCCGCGCCAAATCTCTTCTGCTTGCGGCGCCAAACGCCGGTATTTGTCGTGCCTTAGCCATTTCGACATTTCCAGCCATTATCCCATCAACTCCACTCCCTCGCCGCCCGGCAGCGCGGCAGGCAGCACCGTCGCCAGCAGCACGGCGTCGGCAGTGGCCTGCGCGGCCCAACCTTCGATGGGCGAACCGTCGCCGGTCGTGGCGCGCACCAGCCACCAGGTCAGCCCATCGCGCTGTTCGCTCGGCCCGGCGATCGTGGCGGCCTGGCCGGGACTGAGCGCCGTGAGTGTGTCGCTCTCCTGCTTGCCCACAAAACCTGGCGTGCGACGCACACGCAGCGCGGTCAGGGCGAAGACGGTCTCCCCGGCTTGAAAATCCGGTAAGTGATCGGACGGAAGTGGGGGCGGGGCGGGATGGACCGGCCGCACTGGCGTGATGTTGTCCGCCTGCGCGGCAAGTCCGGCCGCACGCTCGCGATAGAGGGTGAAGAGACCATCGTAGTCCCCACCGTGAAAGGCGCGATCCAGGCCGGCGTCATTGTCGCCGTCGCCGATGTCGAAGGTCGTCGGCATGAAGCCCCACGGCATGTAGCCACACGCGCCAAAACCAAACCAGCGATCCATGTCGCGGCGGGTCAGTTCCACGCGGTCGCCCGGTTTGGCGTGACCAAACCCCGCCTCCTCAATGATAAAGGGCTTTTCAAGCACGCGCGCATAGTCGTAATCCTGTTTGCCCGCGTACTCCTCGTTGTAGCAGTGGATGGTGAGGAAATCGAATTCGGGGCCGCCATAAAGCTGACGCCACAGATCGCCCTCGTCCATCGACGCGTGGTGGACGCTGATCATGCCGGTCGTCACCAAGTGGTTGGCGTCGATCGCCTTGATGTCCCGAGCGACCGTGTGCATAAAGCTGATAAAGGCGGCGCGGCCTGGATCCTGGAAGGCCGGTTCGTACTTGAGTTCGTTGCCCACTTCCCAGGCAAAAACGCGCGTGTCGTCCTGAAAGGCGGTCACCACCGCGCGCACAAAGGACAAGTAGCGCGCGCGGTAGCCGCCGCGATAGAACGCGCCGTTGAGTAGGTCGATCGGGAAATTTGGGTCGAGTTTTTCGTAAAAGTGATCGTCGCCCGGAATGCGAAAATCGGTCGTGCTGTAGAAGTCGACAAAGGCGGGCAGGAGATAGAGATCGCGTGCGCCAGCGATCGCCAACGTCTCGCGCAGACGGTCAATGGTCTCCTGCGTAGACGCGTTGACGCAGGGCAGGAAGACGCGCACGACGCGCGCACCCATTTCACGCGCACGGTCGAGCACCTCCTGACGATGCCCCGGCTGCGTAACTGGAAGCGTGCGCCCGCTGCCATACCACACCAGCCCGCGCACGTTGACACCGATAAAACGCAGAACGCGGCCGTTGACAACAAACTCTTGACCCGCTGTGCCCACAAACCCGCCGGCGCCTGGGTCATGCGCCGCTCCGGCCATCTCCGGCGCCGACATTGGCGCCGACATTGGCATCAGCCGCGGCGCGACCACCAGCTCGACGTCCTGCTTGCCTACGATGATGAGGTTTGTCGTAAAGTGTTGTGCATGCGGAGCGTCGACTTCGATGGTGTAGGCGCCCGCGGGCACGTTTACAAAGCGAAAGCGACCGCGCGGCGACGTGGTCGCGGTCAGCACGCAGCGGTCGATGCCCACGGTGCGCGGCAGCAGATATTGCTGATCCGCCAGCAAGCGCCCATGCGTTTGGGTGACGGTTGGGTTATAGGCGACCACCTGGCGGCGGAAAGCCGCATAATTCATGCCTAACACCTTGCCCATCACCAGATCGCGCCACGCCTGATAGAGCGTGCCGTGATAGCCGCTCACGCGGCGATCCCACAGGAAGGCGGGTGTGACCGCCGCGTTTTCAGGCAGAAAGTACGTCTGCTCTGCAATAAAGTGGCCACCACTTTCCACCAGCGATGGGTTGGCAATTGGCGCTTGGCGTTTGAAGTCGTCCCAGGTCAGCCCGGCTACTTCACTCGCCACAAAGCGATCCCAGGCCGTGCGCAGCGTGCCAGTGAAGCCGGTCACCGCGTGCGACCAGGCCACCGCGCCTGGAGCATCAATCACCGCGCCGCGCACATTGCCGAGCAAGTTCAGATCGCCCACCAGCCGCACAATGGCGCCGGACGCGGGTCGCCCATCGCGTATCACCTTGCCCGCCAGTGTGGCAGAACCGGTCAGCACAGGCTGCGGCGCCGCAGCCGCGGCCGGCAACGCCGCGCGCAGCATGGCGCTGTCACGCAACGCCGCGAGGCGATCGACCAGGTGCAGCGTGCGTCCTTCATTGTCGGCGCCGAGGTGGCGAAAGGTTGCCCAGTCCCCGCGGTGGCCGACCTGGTAGAGACACGCGCCGAGCACGTCGTCCTGGTCGAGCAGCGTGTTGTACCACGCCAGCGACTCCCAGTAGCGGTTTTCGTCGAGCGTCTCGTCCCGGCTGAGCCAGCCCTCGTCGGGGTTGTGCGGGTGGCCGTAGGCGCGCGTCAGCCCAGCCTCGGTGATGACGATGCGATGGCGTGCGCCCTCTGCGCGCCGCGCCGCGTGCAGCACATCCCGGTACAAGCCTGCACCGCTGTGTGTCCCGCGGCCGGGGATCAACGACGGCCAGCCATATTCGTGAAAACCCAGGTAGGTGTACGCCGCCAGCGTGCGCGGAAAGTGGTCCAGGTAGTGCGCCGCTGTACTGAAGTTGCCGGCCGCAAAGTTGAACGCGACCGCCTCAACGCCCTCCTGCACCAGCCGGGCGCGGAACGCGACCTGGAAGCGGTCGTAGGCCGCGTAGAGACGCTGGTAGGCGGCGGGATTTTCTTGATAGCTGCTGGAGGCCGGGCCAGGCAGACATTCGTTGAGACTCATCCACGCGTCGATGAAGAGGCGGCCACTGCGGCTGCGCCGCGTAAACTTGCCAAAATCGTGGGTAAGGATGCGTTCGGCAAAGCGGCGCCCTTCGCCCTCCGGATCGTCGCTCTCCAGCAGCGCGCGCTGGGCCTCGTTGGTCACATAGAAACGGCCGATGATAAAGGCGTCCGGCGCGCGGAAGTCGCGGATTTCCTGGAGCAGCATGTCGTTGGTCGCGTCTTCGTGGATGAGCATCACGGGCGGTTGCACGCGGCTGATGGCGTCCCACAACCCAGCGTCATTGTTAGCAGTATGCAAATAGAAGCCAAGCCGATTGCCGCGCGCCACGTGCGCTGTGTTTGGTTGCACAGGGAGGATCGGCTCCGGTTTCACTGGCGGCGCGGCATCAGCATCGCTGGTCAGCAGGACCGCATCGCCCACGCGTTCGGCGGCCCAGCCCTCCACGATGCGACCATTCGCCAGCGCCACGCGCACCGGCCACCAGGTCAGCCCGTCAGCCAACGCCGCCGCGCCGGTGACCACGCACGCGGTGCGCTCGCCCAGCAGCGCCAGCACCGCCGGCCGCGTCTCGCCCTGGTAGCCAGGCATTGCGCGCAGGTTCACAGTAGTGCAGGTGAAAATTAGTTGGTTGCGTTGGAAGGACATGGGTTCACACCTCCTCATCCGTCCTTATGACGGCATGATATAATCTCTTGCACAGCACCGGCAGTGAACGATGCTCACGTTGCGCAAGAGCTTCCCGTGTAGACACGATACAGGTGCGGCGTTGATCAGGCGTCGATCCGTGGGTGTGCAGCGAACTCTGGCGAAAATGCTCCCCCGCACGGATGAGATGCAGCCCTTTCAACCAGCTCTCTTTGAGCGCACGCTGAATGCCCTGCGCCCGGACAACTGGGAACCCTGGACGGGGACGCCGACGTTACTGACGATCAATAGATTCCAGCCGATGAGGGACAGAAACCGAATGCAACCATCAGATTATATCCTCCAACCTGTTTCGAGTTCAACGTCGGTTCCCCATCGCTGGCTGTGGCTGGTGTTTGGCCTTTCGTCGGGGTTGAGCGTGGCGATCTTTCTGGCGCGTGTCTGGTACACTGACACATGGGTGTACTTCTTCCTGAACTGGAATCTATTCCTGGCGTGGACGCCTTTCCTGCTGGCTGTGATCATGCGAGAGCTGGCGCAGCGACGGTCGCTGCCGTTGGCGCCGTTGCTTGCGCTGTTCGGCGCGTGGCTGCTCTTCTTTCCCAACGCACCCTATATCATCAGCGACTTGATGCATCTGGCCCCGCGGCAAGGCGTGCCGATCTGGTACGATGCCATGCTGATCTTCTCCTACGCCTGGAACGGGCTGCTGGTAGGTTTTGCTTCGCTCTGGCTGGTGCAAGAGGTGGTGACGGCGCGCTTTGGCGCGTGGGTGGGCTGGGCCGTGGCCATGCTGTCGCTGCTCGCCGCCGGTTTTGGCGTCTATCTGGGCCGCTTTCAACGGTGGAACAGTTGGGATGTACTCGTCGACCCGATTGGGCTGGCGCGCGAGATTCTCTACGGCCTGACGCATCCGTGGGCTTATCCCAAAGCTATTGTCGTGACCCTGCTCTTTGCATCCTTCATGGCAATTGCGTATAGTACGGTGCATCTATTTGCCGCCGCACGTCTGCAACAGATTGGGCGAGAACGAACCGCATTATGATAAACTTATGACTGGAACTTATGACTGGAACTTATGACTGCAACTTATGACTGCAACTAACGACGACGCATCCCCCGCATCCTCAGCGTTCGATGATTTTGAGCTACGACCTGGTCAGGAGCCGCTCACCCCTGAAGAGAAGGAACGCTTTCTCGCGCGCGTGCGCGGGGAAGGGCGCACGCTTACTTCCGACGAGATGTATGCTCTCTTTGGGCCGCCACCCGAACCGGCTACGGCCGCGCCTGACTACGGCGTTGTCGAAGAGATGGCAGTCCCCACAATCGACGCGGACGGCCTGGCGCGGCTAGAGCGCAATTTCTTCTACGATGTGGATGGCGCACCGCGCGCAGGGCCGCCACTGGTGCGCGGGATCATCTTTGATTTTGGCGACACCATCGCTTCGCTGACGCGGCCGCTGGATGAGTTGATGGCCGAGGGTGCACGCGCCGCCGACGCGTACATGCGCGCCACTGGCATGGATCTGCCTGAAGATTTCTACACCAACATTGTCGAAGCCCGGCGCTTTTCTGAAGAAAAATCCGCGGAGGAAGCGGAAGAACATCTCGCCGACGACGCCATGAGTTTTCTGCTCCAGTTCTTCGGCTATCCGGCCAGCCGGTTGGATCCTGTCGTCCTACACCGGGCAGTCGATATTTTTTACGCGCCGGAGATGACAGCCTGGCAACTGCACAGCGGCGTAACGGATGTGCTGCAATCCTTGCGCGCGGCGGGTTACAAGCTGGCGCTGATGACCAACTACAATTGCGACCGCGTCTTTCAGCGCACTGTGGACTATCTGCGGTTGCGCCCCTATTTCGACCTCTGTCTGAGCAGCGCCAGCGTTGAATATCGCAAGCCTGACCCGCGCTTCCTGCAGATCGCGCTCGATCGCTGGGACTGTCTGGCGTACGAGAGCGTCGTCGTCGGCGACAGTCTGCTCGAAGATATTCGCGGCGGCATCGAACTCGGCGCACAGACCGTGCTGGTGCGCAGCGCAACCAATGCCCAGGTGCGACACGACAACGAACTTCACATCGCAGAGGTCGTCCCCGACGCCATCCTTGACGATTTACAGGCGCTGCCCGCGATCATTCGCGCCTGGACATAGGAGTTGCCCAGGGCGAGATTTCTCACTTTACAATTCTCACCTCACAATTCTCACTTCATAATTCTCACTTCACGAGCTGATTAGCACACAGCACAAATGTCTGAGATAAGTCCCGCCCCATCTACTGATCCACTCACACCCATACGCCGCCGCTATCCCACCGCGCCGTTAGTTGGCGTCGCCGCGGCCGTCTTTGACGCTGCGGGACGAGTGTTGTTGGTGCAGCGGGGCCGTCCCCCGCGCGCCGGCTCCTGGGGATTGCCCGGCGGCCTGCTGGAGCTGGACGAAACGCTCGCCGCGGGCGCGCAGCGCGAGGTCTACGAAGAATGCGCCGTCGAAATCGCCGTGGGCGACATTGCTGGCGTGTTCGAGCCGATTACACGCGACGAAGCAGGCCGCGTCGAGTATCATTATGTCGTTGTCGACTTCTGGGCGGACTGGATCAGCGGTGAAGCACAAGCCAGCGACGACGCCGCCGCCGCCGTCTGGGCAGCTATCGACGCGCTCGACGGCTATGAGCTGCTGCCCGACTCACGCCGCGTGATCGAGCGTGCGCATACGCTTTGGGCGGCTGCCCATTCGGGGGTGTGAGAACCATCTTCGACGCGGAGGCGCAGAGAAACGCAGAGAAGTGCTTATAGAAAGCTTTTTGCTTTTTCTCTGCGAACCTCCGCTACTCTGCGCCTCCGCGTCAAAATGACATCTTCTTACTCGCTGTTCAGGCCGGCACGAGCCGCAACGTCACGATCTCATACGGGCGGATGTCGTAGCGCACAGTATTGCCGTCAATGACCAGCGCCTGCTTTTCCTCTTCCAGCAAATTTGTGCGCGCCGCCGCTTGCAGCGGGAAGCCCGTCGTCAGGATGATCGTCCCGCGCCGGCGCTGCGTCTCGTACAGCCGCACAATCACACCGTCGCCATCCTCCGCGCGCTTCACTGTCTCGACAATCACATTGGCCGCATCACACGTAATCAGCGCTTTGGCATCGCCCCTCGCTCCTCGCCCCTCACCTCTTCTCACCAGCAGCGGGTCGTTGAGCGCATAGGCGGCCTGTACAGTGCCTTCATTCCAGCCGCCGGCGTGGGGCAGGATGCTGTAGCTGAAGGTGTGCATCCCCAGGTCCGCGGTCGGGTCGGGCGAACCCGGCCCGCGCAGCAGGCTGATGCGGATGACGTTGTCCTTGATGTCGTGGCCATACTTGCAGTCATTGAGGACGCTGACGCCATAGCCGCCTTCGCTCAGATCAACCCATTTCTGCGCGCACGTCTCGAAGCGCGCCCAATCCCAACTTGTGTTCCAGTGCGTGGGGCGTTCGGTGTTGCCCCACTGAATTTCGTAGGTCGCTTTTGGGCTGAGCACATCGACCGGGAAAGCCACTTTCAGGAAGGTCGCGCGTTCGCGCCAATCGATGTCGGTGGTGATGTCGACCTGCGCGCGGTTGTGACACAGCGAGATGCGCTGGGTATAGACGCTGCTGAGGATGCGCCGGGTGATGGTCAGCGTCGCGCGCAGCGGGCCGGCCTCGCTTACCTCGATCGAGGTCGCGGGCTCGGCCAGCCAGCGCTTGTCGCTCAGGAAAATGTCCACATCCCAGGCGTCCCAGTTGTTGGGGCGATCTTCGTGCGCCTGGAATTGATTGGCGACCGCGCCAGCAGGCAGCACCTCGCGACTATTCACCTTGTCGTAGATGCGTGTAATGTCGCCAGCGCTATCCAGTTCGACGCGCACAAAGGCATTCTCCAGCCGGTCAGATGCTACCTCCAGCGCGCCAGGCGTCGGCGCAGCAGCCGCATTTTTTGCGGCCACCAGCGGCGTCACGGAGAAGGGGGGCGTCTCGCCAGCATCGATCAACAGTCCGCCCGCCGTCGCCTGCACCACCACCGCGCGGCCATTTGCGGCCAGTGCGGGAACGGCCCCATCCATCTCTTTTTCCTCGCCGCTCGTCTCCTCCGCCAGGAAAGCAAGATCGCTGCGCCCGAAACTGGTCGGATTGACGATCATCGCGTAGACGCCGGCTGGCGTCAGCGCCGTGATCGCGTCCTCGATGACGCCCTCCGCCATCTGCCGAATCTCGGCATACTGCGCCTGCGACTCGACATAGACCGGCGCGATCGAGCTGCCAGGAATGATGTCATGGAACTGGTTGAGACAGACCAGCTCCCACGCCTTGTTAAGCACGGTTTGTGGATAAATGTAGTCGCCGCCCAGGTGCGCCAGCGTAGCCAAAAATTCGGCGTCATGGAGCAGGAACTCGCTCTTGCGGTTGGCGCGCTTGTTGCGGCTCTGCGTCGTATAGGTGCCGCGATGCAACTCCAGATACAATTCACCGTTCCAGGTGGGCAGCTGGGCGCCAGCTTCGGCTTCCAGTGTGCGGTAGAACTCCTTGGCCGACCCATTGCGCATCTTGGGCAGGCCAGGGAAGTTGTTCATCTCGCGGATGTTCTCCAGCATTTCGCGCGTGGGGCCGCCGCCGCCGTCGCCGTAGCCAAAGGCCATCAGCAGCGTATGCTGCATCTCCTTTTGCTGAAAGTTCGTCCATGTCCCCAGATTTTGCGCCGGCGTCGCCATCGCGTTGTAGGTGCTGGCAAACGCGCCGAAATCAGGCGTCGTGCTGAAGTGAGTCAGCACCTTGGTGCCGTCCAGCCCCTGCCACCAGAAGGAATCATAGGGCAGCCGGTTGTACTGGCTCCAGCCGATCTTGATTGTGAAGAAGTATTCCAGCCCGGCTTCCTTGATGAGTTGCGGCAGATTCCAGGCATAGCCAAACACGTCCGGCAGCCACAGGATCGGCGACTCGGCGTCGGCGCCGAAATGTTCACGGTAGAAGCTGCGGCCCAGCAAAAACTGGCGCGCCAGCGACTCCGGCCCGCTCAGGTTGCAATCCGCCTCGACCCACATGCCGCCGATCGGCTCCCAGCGCTGGTCGGCAATGCGCGCCTTGATCTCCTCAAACAGTTCTGGATAGTCGCGGCGCACATAGTCGTAAAGCTGCGGCTGGCTCTGAGTGAAGTGATATTCGGGGAATTGTTCCATGAGCCGCATAACGGTGGAGAAGGTGCGGCCTGCTTTCTGGCGCGTAATGCCCAGCGTCCACAGCCAGGCGACGTCGATGTGCGCGTGGCCGGAGCCGATCACGGTGACGTTGAGGGGCGGGCCAGCTTTGGCGATGCCCTCCTGGAGCGCGGCATGCGCCGCGGGCACGCTGGCATAGAAATCGTCGCCAAACGCGACGTGGCTTCCCGGCACAAACGAAAGCCCTTCCAGGCTCTGCACGGCAGGCGACCGTGTGTCAAGCACTTTGAACGCCGCGTCAAGCGCGTTGAGCAAATGACCCTTGGCTGGGTCGTTATCGTCGAGACGCGTGGAGGTTTCCAGCGCCACACGCGCCGTGATCAGGAAATCGCGCGTTGGCTGATCGATCAGCACAACCTTGCAGGCGCGCATAAAGAGCGCGCTAGCGCTTGGATCGACCGCGTCGCCAAACAGCCCGCTCCAGCCGTGCAGGTCAAGCAGATGCTCGGCGCCGTCGCGCCAGCGCGCGGGCAGCCGGATCTCCTGGTGATGGCGGTCGCCGGCGGCATAGGCTACGCCATCGATGTAGGCCAGCGTTTCGGGGTGGCTGAAGTCGCCGGATTCACCCAGCGGGAGATAAAGCGAAACGACGCCGTCCGCGGGCCAGTCGGCAGGCACGGTAAAAGTCGTGCTCAGCATGAAATTGGTGTAGCGTTGGCCCCAATAGTTGTTTGGTTCGATCACTGTCCACTGCGAACGGTCGACTTCTGCTCCGATCAGCGGTGGGGCCGGTTCAAACCCTGTAGCCGGCAGCTCAAGATAACGAAACGCCGGCAGCGTCACCGTGCGGCGATAGACAACCTGGCTGTCTGTGAGCAGTTGGATGCGGCGGCCAATCTTCTCGACCGTCCAGAAATTCTTGTGATACACACTTTCCTCCTCAAATAAGGGAACTGGTCTAGCTCAGAGTTTATTTGAAAATTGCTAATCAGACTTGCATTTCTCTCTGCGTTCCTCTGCCTCTTTGCGCCTCCGCGTCAATTCTTAACGCAAAGGCGCAAAGGCGTTTTCATTTTCGGTTGTGCCTCGCAGGGGCATGGACACTGACTTGAAAAGGCGTCCAATTATTTTCAAGTCAGTCTCTGAGGCTCTACGTCAAATCTCAGGCAAGATTTGAAAGTTCTTGCCCTACGCAAAACGCAGTGTTTTGATCTGTTTGGCCGCCAGGGCGACCACTGCTTCGCTCTGTGATAGATTCTGGGCTTCGCCGATGGGCTGGCTCTCGAAATCGATCTCCTGCACGGTCGTAACCTGTACGTCGCTTGGAAAGCGTATGACGGCATGACCGGACGCTATGGTCGGATTGAAGAGGCGCACTTCCAGCCCTTCAGCGAGCCAACGTGCGCTGGTGACTACTGCCGGCCCATCCACTTCCAGCAAGCTCGCGGTGGGCGGCAACGACGTGGCCTGACGATGGAGCGGCAGATCCGCGGGGCGCAGCTGCACAGCGCGCAGTCCCGCGGCGATCTGCTGACCCAGGCGCGCCAGCCGAACACGATCGGGTGCGCCCGTCAACGGGGTAAGCCAGTACCGGAAGCTCAATTTGCCGAGCAACTGGCCTTCTGGTTCGCCGTCGGTGAAGACCGTGCGTTGCGTGCTGCGGTAGAGCGTCAACGCCAGCGTGCGGTCCGCGCCATTCTGGATCGCACTTTCCAGTAAGCCTGCGCTGATCACGGCCAGCCCGCGCTGGGCGTCGAAGATCGCGGTCCAGCTCTGTTGCGGGCGGGTTTCCACCTCCAGTTCGCGATAGAGATGGTTGTCCGCGCGCAGCGGGATCGGACGTTCGACCACGTCGAAGGGCGTGTCGGCAAGATACGTTTCCGTTTTGGCGCCAGTTGGGAACAATACTTGTAGACGGTGATCAGAGGCGACGTTGTGCACCGTGCTCTCCACTTCCACGCGGTCGCAGCCAGGGCGCAGCGAGATCAGGCTGTCGATCACGAGCTCAACCAGCTCGTCGGCGCGGCGCATACGGTCGTCGAAATGGAACGCAGCGGGCACGGCCAGCGTGGTGCGCACGCGGAAGGTTGCCACGTGCGGGCCGTTACACACCAACGCGACCGCGGCGCTGGTGGCGGTGGAAACAAAAACCTGGTCGTTGACCGCCTGACCGTGATACCAGCCGTCGCCGATGTCGGCGCAGTCGGCGTAAGTCAGCAACCGGTGATAGATCGCGCCGTTGCGTTTGTCTTGCAGCGTCAGCGTCCCATTGGTCTCAATCGTCACGCGCAGCAGTTCATTCTCCATCGCATTCTCGGCGATGACCAATGCGGGCGTCAGCGGATGGCGCGTAGCGTGGCCAGAGCGCTCCGCGCGCACGGTCAGCGTCGTGTACCCCAGCGCCGGCAAGCGGATCGGCAGGCTCACGGTGATGTCGTGCGTGCGATAAGCCTCGGGGAACTTGATGGTGTGAAGGCGCACCTTGCGCCGATTGGTAAACTGGTTGAGCCGCTGATACGCCACCTCATGCCCCTGCGCGTCGTAGATGCGGAAGGCCGGCTTGGGCTCGAAGCCGAAAAACTCATTGAAGTGCGGCCAATGCGTCGGGATTTGCAGCGTCAACTCGACTGTTTCTTGCAGCGTGTGGGTGAGCGGGTTAAATATCACTACGCGCAAATCGTCATCTGTCAGGTCGCCCTCAATGCTGGCGGCGAGCTGCTGGGTAGCTTCACGCGTCAGACGATCAGCAATCTGCTTTGTCTGGCTGAAGCGAAATTTCATATCTTCATGCACGATATCGATGCTACAGCCACAAATGGAGTCGTGCGGGTGATTTTGTAGCAACCATTTCCAGGCAACGTCGAGAAAGCCTTGAGGCGCTTCGACATGCAACGCCAGATGCGCCCACGCGCTGAAGGGCTCCGCCCATTGACAAAGCAACGTCTGGCATTCTGCGTTGGCCTGTTTGATCCAGACGCGGCTCGACAGCACGCCGGGGATCACCCATTGCTGGTCGTCGTAGTCGCGGCCCGGTTCGCGCAACTCGCCTGCGACAACCGCGCCGATGCGCGTAACCTGCGGTAAGACTTCGGCGAGATAAGCGTCGAGGCTGGTGTGAACAAGTTCAAAATCATCGCCAGCCTGGTCCGCGTATGCCAGCATGGCGGTGTAGACGGCCTCGTCCCATTCCTCGTGGTCGCCGCCGTCGAAGAGCAGGATCGGATCGACTTCCGTGTGCTCGGCCTCATCATGCAGATACGCGTCCAGGTCGGCCTGTACTTGGGCGGCGTCTGGCTGCACGCCATGTTCGAGGGCGTGGCGCACCTTGAAGGTGTAATCGCAATAACCGCCGCCGGGGAAGCGGTAGGCAGCGAGTTCCGTGCCATCGGCGCCGCGCCAGCGCACGTGGCGCGTCTGGAGATGGTTCAACCCGCGCCAGATCAGCGCGCCATGAATACCAAAACCCGCGAAGATCTGGGGCATCTGGCTGTTGTGGCCAAAGAGGTCGCACACAAAGCCGGCGTTGGATGGTGCGACGCCAAAGCTGCGGGCAATCTGCCGGCCCAGGCGCAGGTTGCGGATGAGCGCCTCACCGGAAACGAGAAACTCGTCGGGGAGCACGTACCACGGGCCGATGACGAGCTTGCCGGCCTGCGCCAGCCGCGCGATCTGGCCGCGGCGTTCGGGCCGGATCTCCAGATAGTCTTCCAGAATGATCGCCTGGCCGTCGGTCTGGAATGGCCCGCGCAGCCGCCCGTCCTCCTGCGCCGCCAGCACGCGGTCGAGTAAGTTCACCAGTTGATAGCGGTAGTTCTGAAACGATTGATACCATTCGCGATCCCAGTGCGTGCTGAGCACATAGTGGGCGCGCAGGCGGGTGGATGTCGTCATGGTGCGATGATTCTCCTACTGTGTGAGGCGAGGGGCGAGTTGCGGGGAGTGAGCCACACGACCGCTCAAGGTGTGGAATAGATCAAGCAAGCGGGCAATCATGGCAGGAGCGCTCCTTCGGTCAGCGCCGCGCCCAGATCCGCGCCGTCGAGCAGCGCGCCGGTCAAGTCGGCGCCGCGCAGGTCAGTCTGCGTCAGGTTGGCGCCGCGCAGGTCGGCGTTGACCAGCACGGCGCCGGACAGATCGGCATTGCGCAGGTCAGCATCGGCCAGGGTGGCGCCGGTAAAATCCACGCCGGCCAAGTCGGCCCAGGTCAGAAACGCGCCGCTGAGGTCGCGCCCTGCCGCGCCGCGAGTGGCGAGATCAAAGGCCAGCCGCTGATAGTCTGCCATGCGCGTCGTTTCATCCACCTGTGCGCCGCGCAGATCGACCCGTCGCAGATCAGTCTGCGTCAGGTTGGCGCCGCGCAGATCCGCGCCAGCCAGCGAGCCGGCTTGCACGCTGGCGTTGGTCAGGTCGGCGCCGCGCAGGTCGGCGCGGTCGAGCGTGGCGTAGCGCAGGTCGGCTTCACGCAGATTCGCTTGCGCCAGACGCGCCTCGGTCAGGTTTGCGGCGCGCAGATAGGCGCTGGCCAGGAACGCGGCGCTGAGATCGACGCCGGTGAGGGAGCGTTCGGCTTCGACGTTGTTGGCAATCTCCCAGACCAGCCGCCATTTGGGGTCGATCTGGGTGCTCGCGTCAAGGCGCGCCTGCTGGAGCTTTGTCTGCTCCAGCCGTGCGCCGGTGAGATCCGCGCCTGCCAGGAGTGCGCCGCGCAAGTCGGCGGCGGTCAGATCGGCTTCTCGCAGATCGGCGGCGGAGAGGTTGGCGTCGCGCAGGTCGGCGCCGGCCAGATCACGGCCACGCTCCGGCGTGTTGACGATCTCCCAAACCAGACGCCAGCGCGGGTCAAACAAGGTGTCGGCATTTATAACCGCATCGCGCAGCGCGGCGCGGTCCAGTGTGGCTGCGCCCAGATCCGCGCCGCGCAAGTCCGCGCCGGCGAAGTTGACTTCCTGCAAGCGTGCGCCGTTCAGGTCGGCCCCACGCAGGTCAGCACTGTTCAAGTTGGCGCCATTCAACGCGGCCGCCGTCAAGTTGGCTTCCTGCAGATCAGCTTCCGTCAAGTTGGCGCCGGCCAGATTAGCAAAGGTGAGATCCGCGCGGGCGAGATTAGTCTGCGTGAGGTTCACGCGCGCAAGGTTGGCGCCGCGCAGGTCTGCATCCTGGAAATTTTCGCGGATCATCGTCCGGGTCGTCAGGTCGGCATCACGACAGGCAGGCGGACATGCGCCCCAATGGTCGCGCACAAAGAAGGCAAAGACAAAATAGAGGAGCATGGCCGCCAGGGGCAAGCCGATCGCGAGGGCTAGATAGATGCGTTCGGCGCGCACGCGCGGTGAGAAATCGTGAGAGTTAGCCATTGGCTGTTAGCTGTCTCTCCAGAACTTTTTGTGAAGCGCCGCTTGCGCAGAAACAATTATGAAACGCCGCAACCAAATTCCTGGGTAGAGACTGGTGATTCGTCGAGCATGAAGCTTTGGTGTGATCAATGTAAATGGACACAGATAAACGCTGATAAGCGCAGATGCTTTGCTGCTTTGCTCTCATCTGCGCCTATCCGTGCTCTCTTGCTGCACCTTCACCTAAAGTTCGACGATTGATTAGACCTTCGGCTCCTTCTCATACAGATCGCCGATCTGATTGTCGGTGCGGATTTGGGCATGGGCAGGCGTTGGCGCAACGTCATCGGGCGAAGGGCTGGCGACATGCTGCTTATCGTAAAGATAACAGGCTGCAACATGGTGTGTTGGGCCGACCTCGTAGAGAGGAGGCAGCTTTGTCAGGCACACATCCATGCGGTGCATACAGCGTCCGTAGAAGCGACAGCCGCTCTTGACATCGACGCGCGCCTGTTCGTCGTCCAGCGTCAGCACATCTTCACCGCCCCACTTCACCTGTGGATCTGGCACCGGGATCGAATCGATCAGCAGCTGCACGTAAGGGTGTTTAGGATTCTCGATAACCTCGGTCGTGCCGCCTGCCTCGGCAATGGCGCCCTGATAGAGCATGTAGATCTGGTTGCCGATCTGGTAGGCGGTGGAAAGATCGTGTGTGATATAGAGAAAAGAGATGTTGTGTTCGTCGCGCAGACGCAGCATGATGTCGAGGATCATGGCGCGCAGCGAGGCATCGACCATGGAGACCGGTTCGTCGGCCACGATCAGACGCGGCTTGAGCATGTACGCGCGCGCGACCATCATGCGCTGGCGTTGGCCGCCGCTGAGCTGGTGCGGATACTTTTCCAGCACCTCTTCCCCGCGCATCCCGACTACGTTGAGGGCGTCCTCGATAAGCGCACGGCCTTCTGCCTTATTGCTGGCTAGCTTGAAGTTCTTGAGCACCATATCGAAGATGTGTTTGACGCGATAGAAGGGATTGTACACGGCATAGGGATCTTGAAAGACCGCCTGCACCTCGCGCCGGTAGTCCATGATCTGTTGTTTGTTCATGGTGCCGACGTCGATGCCTTTGTAGATAATCTGGCCGCTGGTGATCTTGGTGAAACCCAGCACCAGGTTGGCCAGCGTTGTCTTGCCGCTGCCACTTTCACCGGCAATGGTAGTGATGGTCGCCGGGCGATCCTCGATAGTCAGATCGAAGTCCTGCAGCGCGACAGTGACGTGTTTGGCGCGAAAAAAACCGCCGCCATAAATTTTAGTTGCATTCTTGATTTCGAGTAATGGAGCCATCGTTTTGACTATCCTGACTCATACAATGGGGGCAAACTCCTTGCGGCTGATCCCCAACTGACGGATGATGACAATCCCGTACAGACTTTCAATCGTACAGACTTTCAATCGTACAGACTTTCAATCGTACAGACTTTCAATCATACAGATGACACGCCACGTAGTGGTCTGGCTTGATCTCTTCGAGCGGTGGTTTCACAGAGCGGCAGACATCCATCACCTTTGGGCAGCGCGCCTGGAAGATGCAACCTGGCGGTGGGTTGCGCAGGTCATGGGTGATGCCCTCGGTCAGTTTGAGCGGCTTGCGCTCCTTGATCGACGGGATCGATTCGATCAGCAGTTGGGTGTAGGGATGCAGCGGCTCCTTAAAAATCGTGCCCACTGGCGAGACTTCCACCATGTGGCCGGCGTACATCACGGCGAGGCGATCCACCAGTTGCGCCTGGAGACCCATGTCGTGACCGATGAGGATCATGGAGACGCCGAGACGATTTTTCACATCGAGCAGGGTCTGCCCCACGACGCGCTGCACCACGACATCCAGCGCGCTGGTCGGCTCGTCGGCGATGATCAGGGAGGGGTTCAGCACGATGGCCATTGCGATGCAGACGCGCTGCTTCATGCCCCCACTCAGTTCATGCGGGTACATGTCGTAAATGCGCGAAGGAAGGCCCACCAGCGTGAACAGATTGAGGATGCGCTCCCTAATCTTCTTCTCCTTCTGCTTGCCTTCATGGGTTTCAATGGCCTCGCGGATCTGATCGCTGATGCGCATGATGGGGTTGAGTGAATTCATCGCCCCCTGCGGGATCAACGCCAGCGAGCTCCAACGAATATTGCGCAATTCGCGCTCATTCATTGGAACCAAGTCGGTCTCATCCAGCAAGATCTGGCCGCCGACGATGCCGCCGGGGGGCTGCACCATGCGCAGGATAGCCATGGCAGTCGTGGTCTTGCCGCAGCCCGACTCGCCCACCAGCCCCAGGATCTCACCCTGATAGACCTTAAAACTCACGTCGTCCACCGCGCGCACGTCGCCTGTGGGCGTGGAATAATAGACCTTGAGATTGCGCACGTCGAGCACGGCTTCACGGTTGCCGTGCTGCATCTTGCCGCCCTTCTGGGCGGGCGTGCGATATTCTACTTGTGCTGTCATGCGGCTGCCGCCTTCTTACGCCCGCGTAGGCGAGGATTAGCAATTTCGTCAAGCCCTGTCGTCATCAGGAACAAGCCTGAAAAGACCACGACCAGCGCCACAATCGGGATGCCCCACCACCACCACATGCCGCGCAGGATGGCGGCGGCGTTGATGGCGTAGAAAATGGTCATGCCGAGGGTGGGGATGCGCGTCGGCCCCAGACCAAGCACTTCCAGGCTGGTGGCAGCCAGGATCGCGGCAGAGACGTTGCCAGTGTAGCTGGCCGCGATATAAGGCAGCATGTTGGGCATCATCTCGCCGAACATGATGGAAAATGAGCTGGCGCCGGAGATACGCGCCATATTGACATAGCCGCGCTCGCGCATGCTCAACACCTGGGCGCGTACATAGCGCGTGGGCGCGGGCCACAAGAAAGCCGCCAACAGCAGCGCCATATTTTCGATTTGCAGCACCTTGACATAGGAGCCGATGACAATAAGCACGGCCAAGACGGGGATCACAATGATCGCGTCGGAGAGAGTGCGGATCACAGCGTCCACCCACCCCCCCATGTAACCGGCCGTAAAGCCGAGGACGACGCCGATGAGCATCCCGATGGTTGCAGCAATCAGACCGACGCGCAGCGAGCGCGGCGCGCCGACGAGCAGCACGGCCAACATATCGCGACCACTGCTTTCGGTGCCCAGAGGATGCTCCCAGCTTGGCACGCCAAAGCGGGCATAGGCGGCCGCGCCGACAAGCTGGCGCGTGCCTTGCGCGCCTGTTTGCGCCGTTGGCTTTGCGAGTGGATTGCTGCCCGTCATCGAGCCGCCCCCTGAGGCGGACGCAGCGGCCGTTGGTTTTGCCAATGGATTGCCACCCGTCATCGAAGTCCCGCCAGTTGTTTTTGCAGGCGTCGCCGCGGGTTGCGCCGCGGCGGCAGGCGTCGCGGTGGCTGCCGACGAAACCGACTCGGTTTGCGTCACCACTTTCAAACCTGTCTGATCCAAACCAGGCGCCCACGGTGGTGGCAGGTTCAACGGCGAAGAGGCAGGATAGGAGAGTGTTTCGGGCCAGAACAGGCGTCCGATCGGGCCCATCAACATGATGAACAACACCATGCTCAACCCAACCAAAAACTTGGCGTTCAGCCACGGCGAGTCCCAGCGGTTGATGCCCACTTTTTTATGGGGTTGCACCTGGGGCTCGCCAGTAGTGACGCTTTGCGCTGATGATGTCATGGGTTACCCTCGCTCAAACGTAATCCGCGGGTCAATCAGCGGATAAATCAGATCCAGGATCAGCACCAGCGTGGCCGTCGTAAAGACCAACATGAAGACAATGCCCTGGATTAACGTGTAGTCTGACGTTACGATTCCTTGATATAACAAATAGCCGACGCCGGGGTAGGCGAAAATATATTCGACCAACACCGCGCCGCCCACAATGCCGCCAAGGCTCAGAGCCAATGCTGTCACCTGCGGCAGGATCGAGTTGCGCACCCCGTAAAGCCAGAAAATGCGGCTCGGCGTCAAGCCTTTCGCCTGCGCCAGGATCATATAATCCTCGCCCGCGGTCGTGATCATCATGCCGCGCATTCCCAAGGCCCAAAAGCCCATGGAGGCAATTACAATGGCCGTGGCCGGCAAAATAGCATGGTTGGCAACGCTGACAATGTAGGGCCAATTGAAACCCTGGGTCAGCCCACGCCCAACCGAACCAGACGCCGGCAGCCATCTGAGTCCAAATGCAAATACATAGATGAGAAGAATGCCCAACATGAAAAATGGAATTGAGGTAAAAGTGAGACTCACCGGCAGCAGATTGCGGATCCACCCCGGTGTACGCTCCCAGGCCATCAACGCCCCGATGGTGTTGCCGATCAAAAACGAGATAAGCACGGCCACCAACAAAAGCCCCACGGTCCAGGGCAGCGCCTGGATGACCATATCTTCCACCCGGCTGGGGAAGTTCGCCAGCGAGTACCCCAGGTCAAAGCGCAGCGAATTGCCCACGTAGCGGAGATATTGCACCGGCAGCGGCTCATCCAGCCCGAAGCGCGCGCGCCAGGCATTGATAATTTCCGCGGAGTTCTCCACATAGCCAGATTGGGCTGTCATGCGGCTGATCACGCCCGCCACCGGGTCGCCGGGCGCCAGGCGCGGGATCAAGAAGATGATCGTGGTGCCCAGCCAGATGGTCAGGAACCACATGCCAACGCGCTTGAGAACATAATTCCAGGTTATTCCACCCATAGGTTGTCCTGTTGTAACTTGTCTTTGATTAAATCTTCATTCAGAAAGTTGGTTGTGGCTTCTTGCGAGGCGCTCGTCATGAAAGTCGCTTCACAAAGATTTCTAAACAGACACTCAGTCATGGCAGATACAGGCGGAGCTCGAAAGCGTCGCCTGTATCTGCCATGAAGGAAATAAATAGGACGATAGAAGTTATCGTCCTATTGACCAATCTCCTGGCTTACTGCGCGCCGGTCGCGGTCAGGTTCTGAAGGATGACCGGGAAGTGCTGCCACCAGGTCGGCGGGTGGATGTACTGGTTGTCGTAGGTCGGCCAGCCAGTCCAGTAGGTGGTGTCGAACGGAATGATCTTCTTGGCCTGCGTGACCGGGATAACCGGCAATTCTTCCATGTAGATCGTCATGGCCTGGTTGAAGAGATCCTGGATCTTGGGATCGCCGAGCGGCAGACTGCCGATTTCGTCGGTCAGCTTGCCAAACTCTTCGGCCTTCGGGCCGCTCCAACGCCATCTGTCATAGCTGGCGCGCTCGCCAACCGGCACCAGCCACTTAGCATTGAACTGCTCCATGGAACCCCACGGCTCGTTGACCGAACCACAAGTCTGCCAGCCCATGCGCGTCTCGAAGGTGCCGTTGTTGAGGTTCTCATCCCAGGTGCTGCCAGCCTCGTTGCGGGTGGAAGCATTGATGCCCGCGGCCTGGAAGTCTTCGACGAGCACCTGCGCAATGCGCTGCTTCTCGATGAAGGCCTCATGCGTGGTGATGTCCATCGTCAGCTCTTTGCCGTCTTTCTCGTAGAAGCCATTGGCGTTCTTAGTGTAGCCTTTGGATTCAAAGATTTCGGCAGCCTTGGCCGGATCGACCGTCCACAACTGATCCAGATTCCACGCGCCGGCTTCGATGGCCTTGTCGACCATGGCATCCAGCGGCGGGTAGGCCGGGAAGAAGTGGCGGCTCGCCAGCGTCGTGTTCTCGTAGGCGATCTGCACGATCTTCTCGCGGTCAATCAAATAGTTGACTGCCCAGCGCATTTCCGGATCGTCCCACGGTGCAACCGAGTTGTTGAACTCAAAGGTGCGGGAACAGGGATCGGGCACCCAGGCAAAAGGCGGATCGGCAAACCACGTGATAACATTCGGGTTTTGCGTCTGCAATGCCTGCAGCGCACCCAGCGTGATATCCATCAGGCTGTCGAGCTGGCCGTTGGCCATGAGCGCGGCGCGGGTTTCCGGCGGGCCGGCCCATGTCCAGATGATCGTCTCAGGCTCGGGCAGTTTGAAGCCGGCGGCGACGCCCCACCAATTGTCGTCGCGTTTCCAGGTGACTTCGGTCGGGCTGGTGCTGGCCAGTTTATACGGGCCGGTGCACATGGGCAGGCCGGCGGCCAGGTCAAAGTTCTTGAAGGTCAGCGGATCCTGGCCTTCCCAGATGTGCTTGGGCATCATGTTGATGCTGCCCCAAATCTTGACGGCGAAATAGTCGAGCTGGAAGCGAGGATTCGGCTCGTTCAAGGTGAACTTGACGGTCAGATCGTCGACCATTTCCACGCTCTTGACCCACTGCTTCATGGCGGCAGAATCGCCCAGGTCAGGGGCGTTGTCGATGAGGGTCTGGATCGTAAAGACCACGTCGTCGGCCGTGAAGGGCTCGCCATCCTGCCATTTTACGCCGTCGCGCAGCGTGAGCGTCCACTCATCCAGCGTGTCATTGGAGGTGAAGCTTTCCCCCAGCCATGGCATGAACTCGCCAGTCTGGTAGTTGAGGATGAAGAGCGGCTCAAGACAGACCTGGTGGAAGCCCTGGTCGCGGCGGTTGCCGGGCACGTAGGGGTTCCAGACGCCTTCAGGATCCTGCAGACGGCCACCGTCGATGTCCATGATCAAGGTCTTGGAGCGGTCAGAGCCTTCGGCGGTGGGCGCGGCTTCTTCGACCGGCGCTTCGGTCGCGGTGGCTTCTTCCGTTGCTGCAGCCTCGGCTGGCGCCGCTTCAGCCTCAGTGGCTTCGGCCGGGGCCGCTTCAGCTACGGTTGCTTCGGCTGGCGCGGCTTGTTCGACCGGGGCCGCGGGCGCGGGCGTTGCTTCGCCGCCGCAAGCAGCCACGATCATTACGGCAATGACCAGCAGACTCAGGATCGTAATGATCCGTATTCCTTTTTGCATACGAGATAACCTCCTAGATTGGGAAAACTGGGGTAACGGTTAATGGGAACGCATAATCGTCCGCTGCGCGATCTGTTTTGCTCGCTCCACCTCCTCCACCCTGCGGGTCAGGGCATCCAACCACAAAGGTAATGTTCGAATTTGGTTGATGGTGAAAAAAGTGATGCAACATGAATACAGACCGGTATAAGCCGTGGTGTAGCGCTCTCCTGGTTGTGTGTTGCGTCGCCCACTATAACGCAAAGATTTTGATTACGCAAACACGATTTTTCCAAGATTATCCAGAATTTTGGTGCGCATATTCCTGACCTGGACATCTGGTTTACAGGTTTTATACCGTCTCGACCGACAATGCAAATGGCGCGGGCGGACGACCCAGAAGGCGGCGCCATCCCTCTTGCAGGATGCCCTTGAGCATGGCGAACATCGTCAACTGGCGCACGACCAACCCATTGCGGCCGTCGGTCGCGGCCGAAGCCAACCATGCCGCTTTGCGTGCGGGTATCTCTGGCGGATTGCCCCACAACCGCACTACGGTCGCCAATGGCATGACAGCTTCCTCATAGCCAGCCACAGCCTCAACGGAGTTCAACATATCGGTCATTACCAGTCCTGGGTTGTAGCCGATGATCTCGACGCCAGCATCCTTGTACTCTTTGGCAAGGGTTTCAGTAAAGGAGCGCACCCAGCTTTTGCTGGAGCCGTATGCATTCTGGAATGGACGCACCTTTGTATCCCCCGCGCCGTAAATGTTGATCAGCTTGCCGTGACCCTGTGTTACAAATTGTTGGAGCGCGACCAGCGATCCGTTATAAGTGCCGATAATGTTGGTCTGCACCACGCGCAGAAAGCGTTCGGGCGGCACACCTAGCGTCGGCCCATACGGCGCAGAGAGACCCGCGTTGTTGAACCAGACGTCGAGCCGGCCAAATGTTTGTAAAGCCATATCCTTGACAGCCTGCACCTGAGCCGCATTTGCCACGTCACAAGGAATGCCCGCGGCCTGCCCGCCGCGGGCGCGGATGCTGCTGACCACTTCATCCACAGCCGTGGACGTGCGTGAAGTGATGATCACAGCCGCGCCGCCAGCAACACATGCCTGTGCGATGGCCAGCCCCAACCCGCGCGTGCCGCCGGTCACTACGATGACTTTGTTGGCAAGTTTGTTTTTCATCGATCGAGTTCCTTTCTATTGATTTCTGTACGAGACGCTTCGCATGATCTCGGCGTTGATCGCTTCGTTGCTGTGTGAAGGTTCACACGGCTTTGTTTACACGGCTTATCCTCTGATTTGGATGGAGTGTAGGAGAGATCAGGAATGTGGCGACCTCAAACGACTGTGAAGCCCATGCAAAGCAGGTGGGAGCAAAGAGCAGTGGGAGATAAAAAAGGGATGGCGCGTCGCTGCATGTCCAGGGTTATCCCTTGAGAGAGCAGCAATACGCCATCCCTATCTTATTCAGCATTCAGGCAAGATTGCAGAAGACAGGCGCCTCCGCAACTCGCGCCTTGCCATTTTGATTTCAGTCAGCCAGACCCAGGTCGTCGCCAGCCACGCGGGTGCTGGCCGGCTTGGGCTGGTGATATTCGACGACCGTGACCAAGCGATCGACCAGGTCGCGCGTATCCACGATGTTGAGCTTGTTGTAGAAGAAGGTGAATTTATCCTCCAACGCCTGGTAGAGAACTTTCTTCTCATCCTCAGTCAGCGCCCACATTTCAGGCTTGAACGGACCCATGGCTTTCTTGCGCGACTTGTAATAGAACTGCGCATCGGTCATGGAAGGCTTGCGCTCATCCGCCGCGGCCACGTCGAGGAACCTGTGCAGCTTCTCGGTCAGCTTGGCCGGGAAATCCGCATGGTCGAGGAAAAGGTTCATGAAACCGGTGGCCAGGTGAATCTCCAGGGTCTGCACTTCCGGGAATTTGTTGAAGAAGTCTTCGGGCAGCGTGCTGGCGCCGTGCTGGACCGCGCCGCCGGCGCCGTGTTCACGCGCGCGCTGGCCGAGCACCTGCAGCGTATCAAAGTCGACCGCCACCGTGGCAATGCTCCCGTCCGGCAGCACAATGCCGCCGTGGCTGGTGCCAGTCTGCACGCTGATCTTGCTCAGCCCGGCGTAGTCGCCCAATGCCTTCAGCGCCTTTTCGTACCCCACCATGTAGGCGTCGAGTTCTTCCGGCGTCGAGTTCTTTTCGCCGACTTCGCCGATTTCGCCGCCCAGGCTGATCGTCACGCCTTCCGGTTCCAGCTCGCGGATATACTGGGTGATCTCGGCTGAGCGCGAGTAGTTGTGGGCCTGCTGCTCGGCCAGGGTCGGCGGGTCAAGCGTCACCAGCGTGCTGGTGTCGATGTCAATGTTCCAGAAGCCAGCCGGGATGGCTTCCTTGATCAGATCCTTGACTTCCTTGATGGCGCCTTCGGGGTCGGTCTTATACTTGGCAGCCTTGACCTGAAAGTGGTCGCCCTGGATGAAAAGCGGGTGAAAGTAGCCTTCTTTGATCGCCGCCGCGATGATCATGGCGCTGTATTCGGCTGGCGGCAGTTCGCAGTAGCTCATCTCGCTGCGCGCAATTTCGAAGATCAGAGCGCCGGCGTTGGTCTTCTGGGCCGCGCGCAGGGCCGCGCGCGCGGTGTCGTACGCGGTAAAGCGGATGTTCATCGCCGGCACAGTGCGGTCTTTCCATTCGTCGCGGCCGCGGGCAATGTAAAACTCGTGGATACTCGCCGGGCGCGCGCCTAGCGCCTGGCCGATCTCCCAGATCATCCAGCGTGCGTAAGCCTTGACCGCGTCCGTGCCAAAGGTGGCGGAACGCGCCAGGAGGTCGATGCCCTGCGCCTGCAAGCTGGCCAGGTCAACAACTTCTACTTTATCGCCCTTGACGACGACAGCATTCTTTAGACTCTGTCTAAGCTCATAAGTTGATTCGTAAATCATTTTTCATGCCTTTCATACAAAAAATTGACAAGACGCTTTGCACAGCGTGCGCCGGTCGTCCGTCATGATTTTGAAAACACGGCAGACAAACCGGCGCGCGCTGCGCAAAGCGCAAAGCGGTTTAATAGAGGAACATGGGCTTGCCAAGTACGTGACGCACCTTGGGCCGATATTCTTTCACATCGTAGAGTTCGCTGACATCGACGCGCTTGAGACCACTGGTGACCGTGCTCATGGGAATATGAGTGTAGGTGCCGTCGCGCAGCGCCACCATGCGCCCGCTGACGCCGCTGGCGATCAGCGACACGGCCAGGTTGGCATAGTTCACACCGACCATCAAATCCAAGGCGTCGGGCGCGCCGGAGCGCATGAGATAGGAAACTTGCTGGTAGATGATGTCCTCACCAGTCAGTTTCTTGAGCGCCTCGCCAGTAAGCTGGCCGATGCCGCCCAGTTTTTTGTGGCCGTACGCGTCGGCCTCACCATACTCGACGACCTGTCCGCCGAGGAAGTGCGCGCCTTCGCTGATGGTGACCATGGCGTAGTTGCTAGGGTTGCCCCGCTTGTCTTTCATGACCAGGCTTGCCAGCTTCTCTACGTCAAAGGGCACCTCGGAGATCAGCGCGCGGTCAACGCTCGCCAGATAGGAGCTAATGAGACTGGTCTCACCGCTGTTGCGGCCAAAGAGCTCTATGACGGCAATACGCTCGTGTGAGCCGGTGCTGGTGCGCAGCTGGTGGATGAACTGTACGCTGCGCGTCACCGCGGTGCCAAAGCCGATGCAGTAGTCGGTGCCGTAGACGTCGTTGTCCATTGTTTTGGGAATCGCCACGACCGGAAAGCCTTCGCTGTGCAGACGTTCGCCAAAGCTCAGGGTGTCGTCGCCACCGATCGGGATCAGTCGGTCGATGCCGAGAAACTCCAGATTGCGCAGCACATGCGGCGTGAAGTCCAGCGTGCCCTTCTCGTTAGGTTTTTCTCCTTCCGGGTCGTGCAGGAAGTCGGGCACATCGCGGGGCTTGACCTTGGCCGGGTTGGTGCGGCTCGTGTGCAGAAAGGTGCCGCCGGTGCGATCGATGGTGCGCACCCGGTTTTTATCCAGCTTGGTATAACACTCGTCATATGTTTCTGGATTGGCGGGGTTGAGGTTCAGCAGACCGCCCCAGCCACGACGAATGCCGACGACCTCGTGGCCTTCGTCGATGGCGCGATCCACGACGGCCTTGATGCACGGATTCAACCCCGGAACATCGCCGCCGCCCGTCAGAACACCAATTCTCATGATTTACTCCTTTGAATTGAAAAAAAATCGTTTTGATATAGAGAATGCAGATAGACAAAACAGTTGCGTGGGATCATGGGTCGCCGCTGATTTCTGAGCTGACCTGCGTCGCATCTTTGCGACTTTCAAGTCCGAGAAAACAGCAAAGCGTGAACCCACGGCAATTGCATCTGTGTTTAGATCAGCCAAGCATTATATCACCGGCGGCAGTAGATAGCTATCTTTGCCAAAGGACAATAACCCTTCTTCGACGCTTTGGTCTCCGAGTCACCACATTTTCTCGCCGTTCTCATGGTAGTATTGCGGGCCTGGCTGCGCCAACATTTGCGCGGTGGGGCGCAGATCCATCCACCACTGCTCTTTTGCGCGTTCATATTTGACATCATAGCGCCGCACGATCTCTTCAAGCGGCGTGACGTGATACGCGCTGCCCTGGATGCCGATGCACGCTACATTATCTTTCATGGCCAGCGCTTCTTCTTCCAAGAAGTTAATGCAGCGATAGGCATAGCGCGTCGCCAGAATACGGTCGAAAGGCGAGGGATCGCCGCCCTGCTGCAGATGGCCAAGCACCGACGTGCGCACCTCATACAGATCGCCCCCCTCCGCCTCGAATAAGTTGGACATAAACTGCGTCGTATAGAGCGGGTGGGCGCGTTCGTTGCGGATCATGACGCCCAAGCGTTTGCCATGCTCAAAGCCTGTGTTCAGCAGTTTTACGTCGTGGTAGAGATCCTTGAGCGTGACGCCTTCCTCATGGAGGTAGGCGCGTTCGGCGCCTGTCGCCAGCATACTCATCAAAGCCAGATAGCCGCAGTATTTACCCATGACTTCCACGACAAAGCAGCGCCGCGAAGCGACGGCCGACTGCTTGATCTTGTTGACCGCGTCTACAATATTGTTCAAGGCGGTGTCAGCGCCGACGCTCAATTCGCTGCCCGGCAAGTTGTTGTTGATCGTCGCCGGCAGGCAAATAATAGGAATTTGAAAGGCGGGGAAATTTTCGCGCTCGCGCAACAGATGCAGCGCTGACTGGTAGCCAGCCCAACCGCCGATGATGAGCAGCCCGTCGATCTGGCGTTCTTCGATAGTGCGCGCGATCGCATAGAAATCCTTGCCGCTCGGCACATGGCGGTTGGTGCCCAGTTCTGAACCGCCCATCGATGCCCAATGGTCGACATCCATCCACTTGAAGGGGCGCATGTCGTCGTTGATCAAGCCGAGGAAACTGTTGCTGACGCCCAGCAGATGATGCCCGCGATCCAGGCCCAAGCGCACCGCGGCGCGCACCGCGGTGTTCATGCCGGGCGAAGGGGCGCTTGCCGTCATCACGGCCAGGGTGAGCCTGCGTTGCCCAGGCTTGGGATCGTGAGGCAAAGCGCGCACTAATGTGCGCAGAATTTGAAAGGATTCCTTGTAGTTACGCCCGCGCAGATCCATAGCTTCGGTGAAATTGCGCTCTTTGATGGCGGCATTGATCTCATGCGTCTTTTCCACACACTCCATCAGCGGCAGCCGCATCACGCGATTGCCTTTCATGCCGATCAACTGCGGCATCGAGTCGGCGGTGGCGTTGAGGAGTTCGTCAACGGCCGCCACCCCAACTAGCGTGCTCATGTTGCGGTCGTAGGCGCTGGGTGCGCCCCCACGCTGCACGTGGCCCAAGATAGTCGTACGGACATCCTCATGCAACCGATCTTGCAACACCTGCCGCACATATTCAGTCTCGATGGGGTTGCCGTTACGGTCGATGGCGCCCTCCGCCACGATCACAATGCTGTCGCGCCGTCCAGCCCTGCGCCCTGCCTTGAGCACTTCACACATCTTTTCTTCCCAGTTATCGACATCGGGCGGGCTTTCAGGAATGAACGCCCAGTCCGCGCCAGTCGCCAACGCGCTCATCAGCGCCAGATAGCCGGAATTGCGCCCCATCACCTCGACGACAAAGGCGCGTTGATGGCTGGCCGCGGTGCTGCTGATACAATCGACGGCGTAGGTGATGCGGTGCAACGCGCTATCGGCGCCGATCGTGATGTCGGTGCCCCACATGTCGTTGTCGATCGAACCCACCAGGCCAGCAATCGCCAAATAGGGATATTTATCAAATTCCGCGTGGCTGATGCGACCGGTGTCCAGCAACTCTTGCAAAATGCTCGACCATTCGGAGCGCATGGTGTCGGCGCCGGTCAGGCTGCCATCGCCGCCAATGACAACCAGACCATCGATGCCGTTCTTGATCAGATTTGCCACCGCGCGCACCCGCCCCTCACGCGTACGAAACTCAGCGCTGCGCGCAGTGCCGATTGCTGTCCCCCCCATCTGCAAAATGCCGCCAACTGCATTCCAGTTGATCGGGAGAATCGCATCGCCTCCCTTAACAAGCCCCTGGTAACCTTCATAGATCGCATAGACCTCAGCGCCACGATCAAGCCCAGCGCGCACTACGGCGCGCAGCGCCGCATTCATTCCCTGGGCATCACCGCCGCTGGTCAGGACGCCAATGCGTTTCATTGAAACACCGATCCTTTTCTTATGGTTGGTAATTATTTTCTGATTATTTTTACACTTTCCTGGGTGACAGTCACTTTGGAAAGGGCAAGAGATTTTCTCTCAAGTATACACTATGGGTGCGTTTACCAAAGTAGTGTCCATTTAACACTAAAATGGGGTCTTTTGTACTGTAAATCTGGTGCGCTATCCCGCGCACTGGCTTCCATCGTTGCTGCAGCATGATTGATCTGCCCATGGGGAGCGCCATTAGGTGTACATAAAATTCAATCCTTGACGCTAATGTCGATCTTCGTTACACTGCGCTGAGTATTTCTTCCTGATGTAAAATCGGGCAACAGTTTCAGTGTTCACACACCATTCCCGGAACGCTGCACAGGGCGAGTTGCCTGTGACCTACAAAACGGAACCGGCAACGACAAACAACAGCGGCAATCGGCAGAGTTGATGGAGAGGGGATTATGGCAAGAAGAAGAAGCGCAGTGCGGATCGGCGTCACCGGGTTGGGGCAACGTGAGGAATTGGCGCCCGGCGTCTTCATCAACACGCACTATCGCGGCTGCACCCCGGGCTTTATTTACACCGAGGAGGGCATCATCCTCGTCGACGCGCCGCTGATCCCGCCGCAAGCTATTGATTGGCGCGCGCAGATCGAAGAAGAATACACCGATTCGCCTTTTCTGTATTTGATCAACACCGATCACCATCGGGGCCATGCGCTTGGCAATCAGTACTTCATGCCAGTCAAGGTGCTTGCGCACGAACGCGCGCACAAAGAGATGTCGGGATACACTGAAAATTTTAAGGAACGTGTGCGCAATAGCTTCAAGCGCGAACCCGAAATCCAGAATCAACTCACGAATATCATCATTATACCGCCTCATATCACCTTTACGCAGCGGGCAACACTGCTGTATGGAGGGCGACGCGTCGAACTGATTTTTGTCGGTGGCCATACGCCTGCGACCAGCGTGGTCTGGTTGCCGGAAGAAAAAATCTGCTTTGTCGGCGACATCGTGTGGGTGGATCAGCACCCGTACATGGCGCAAGGCAATACGCAGGAATGGCTGCGCGCACTCGAAATGATCCGGAATATTGGCGCCGACTATTTAGTGCCCGGTCATGGGCCAGTAGTTGGGCCAGAGGCAACCTACCGGGTCGGCGAGTACATCGAGTTTATGCGCGGCCGCGTGCGCGACTACTATTGCGCCGGCAAAAACAAAAATGAAACCAAAAGCGGACTGGTCGGCGAAATGCTGGAATGGTTCCCCGTGCCACCCGAACGCAAGGCCAAGATCGAAAGCCAGATCAAATCTGGACTGAACCGCGTTTTCCGCGAAATACAGCGCGAGGAAGAAGAAGCCGCCGGCAAAATTCCTTCGACGCTTGACGATGAAGAGGAGTACGACGACTAACTCGCATGGCGCATACTGTCGAATCGCACATCAACACGCCCGCCGCCGAACTGCGCGATCTATTGGATAAGGCGGAGCGCCAGGTGCACGCGCTGGATCGCACCACCATTGCCGATTACCTTGTCCGGCTTGACCGCATTGACGCATTATTTGCCCAGCAACAGACGGATCAAACAGAACGCGGTTCCAGAACTGACCAAGCGCTGCGGTCGGAGATGGGACGCTGGACCGATCTGCAAGCAAAGATCGAACGGCGCAGCTCCCAGTTTGTCAAAGCCGCCAATACAGCCGGCGGTTATCCGGCCTTGCGCGCCCAACATCCACCCGCGGCCGGCGTCTGGTGGCATCTGGATGCGCATGTTGCCATGCAGCGACGCAAGAAGCTGCGCCAATTTTTGCAGACCCTGGCGATCGTTGCAGTGTTGGCGCTGGCTGGCGGCTGGGCCTATCAGACATGGTTGGCGCCCGACGCAGAGACAGTCGCCTTCGTGAGTGCGCTCAACACCCTGGAGCAGCATGTCGACGCCGGCGAGTTGGACGCGGCGCTGGCGGCCGCCGAGGATGCACTCCAGACCCTGCCCACCAACACGGAGCTGCTCGTGTGGGCTGCCGTGCTTTCGGAGCGTCTGGGCGATGAGGCAGGCGCCGCGCAATACAACGCACGCGCGCAAGCACAACTGGATGGCAATGAACTGAAGTTTCACCTGATGGTAGGGATGGATCGTTTCCGCGCCGGCGATCTGGATGGCGCTACAGATGCCGCCAACCTGGCGTTGGGTCTCGACCCGGAGGAGCCACAGGTGTACTTCCTGCTGGGGAACATTGCCGAGACGCGCGGAGACCTGCCCGCCGCGCTGGATGCATTCGACCGAGCGGCAACGTTGGCCGAAGCGGACGATGCGCAACTGGCAGTCGTCAGCAAGATGCGGTATGGGATGTTGCTGCAACAGTTCCAGATGCCCGGCGCTGAACAAAGCCCGCTGGACGCCTCAAGTGACGCAGGCGCAACACCGACGCCTACACCTTCCCCCTGATGTTGCGTTCGCCTCATTCATCACGCCGCGGTTGGCGCACGGCGACCGTGCTGACCTGCTATACCCTGCTGGCGCTCATCCTGACCTGGCCGTTGATCACAGCGTTCACGACCCACGTCCCCGGCGACGGCATCGACGATCCCTCCCTGGCATGGAATCTATGGTGGCTACGCGAACGGCTGATTATGCAGGCCAACGCAGACATCTTTCACGCTGGCTGGATGTTTCACCCGGTGCAAATCAACCTGGCGTTCTACACCTTGACGCCGCTGAATGGCCTGTTGAGCATTCCGCTGCAACTGGGGCTGTCGCTGGTCGTCGCCAGCAACGTGGTGCTGCTCTCCTCATTCGTGCTTGGCGCGCTTGGCGCGTATCTGCTCGTGCTCGATCAGCGATGGTGGGTTGATGGTCGCGGCGGGTTGAGTCGCGCCCAAACCCAGCAAGACTCGGCTGCAGACAGCGCGTTGCTCTGGATGATGGCGGCGCTGGTGGGCGGAGTAATCTATGCGTTTGCTTCCTCAAAGTTCTTCTATGCCAGCCTCGGTCAGTTTAATATCGCCAGCAGTCAGTGGATTCCGTTTTGTATGCTCTACTTGCTGCGCATGGTGCGCCCCGCGATGGACGGCGCCGCGCGCCAGCATAATCGCGTGCGCTCCGCGGCGCTGGCCGCGCTTTTTTTCGCTTTCCAGCTCTGGGCGGAACTGACCTACGCCTCGTTCCTGGCAATCTTTATTGCGCTGCTCTTTGTCTGGCATATCAGCGTGACGCGGTGGCGCCCGTGGCGCGCCTGGGTGGATTTGCTAACCCCCTATCTGGTGTTTGGCGCGCTGGCAGGCATTGCGCTGCTGCCTTTTCTTTGGGCTATGACGCCTGACCTGCGCACTGAGGGCGATTTTTTTGCCAGTGGCGGTGGTTTTGCCGATGTCTTCAGCGCTGATCTGATGGGCTATCTGTTCACGACGCGCCTCCACCCGCTTTGGGGCGATTGGGTGGCGACGTTGCCTTTTCCCAACGACAAGGGACAGCACATCTTTCTTGGCTATTCCGCCATGCTCCTGAGCGTGCTTGGTTTGTGGGGGCTAGGCCGTCGCAACCGGGCGTTCGCCTGGCTTTGGGGAATGAGCCTGCTGCTCTTTTTTACACTTACTTGGGGGCCAACGGTGCGTTGGGCAGGACAGGACACCGGCGTGCCTGGCCCCTTTGCCTTGTTCAGCCGCCTGCCCTTTTTCAGCGGCAATCGCTATCCTAGCCGCTACAGCGTCATGCTCATGGCGACCGTGGCGGTGCTGAGCAGTTTTGGATTGACATGGTTGACGGCATGGCTTGTGCGCGCCAGGAAAGAGGTGCGCGGCGCCAGATTCTGGGTTGTTGGCGTTGCGGTATTGTTCGGCGCCCTCTTTGTCTTTGAGCATCTGGCAACGCCGCTGCCGCTGAGCGATTTCCGCGTGCCCGGCATCTACCAGCGGCTGGCGCAGGAGCCAGGCGACTTTGCGATCCTGGAGCTGCCTACTGGCTGGCGCAACGGCGCGCGTGTGCTGGGCAAGGCTGATCTGCTGATCATGATGCAGCAATGGTGGCAGACCGAGCATGGCAAGCGCCGGCTGGGCGGCAACACCAGCCGCAATCCTGAATACAAATTTCAGTACTTTACGCAGGCGCCGTTGCTGGGCGATCTCATCGCATTGATGAACGCCGATCGCCCCCATATTGGCGCAGTCGTCGATGCCGAATTTGCAAACATGGTGGCGAAAAATCGTCCACGCGCCGGGCAGATCCTGCGCGACCTGGGG
Source organism: Caldilineaceae bacterium (assembly GCA_014879855.1). Taxonomy (GTDB): domain Bacteria; phylum Chloroflexota; class Anaerolineae; order Caldilineales; family Caldilineaceae; genus Caldilinea. The sequence goes on from JACSRH010000386.1 coordinate 49,154, forward strand.
ATTCGCGCCATCTTGGTGCACGAAGAAAAAGCTACGCCCCAATTGCTGAGCTTTGTACACGCGGCCCTGCCCGTGGTCGAGGTTGATCGCTGGCAAGGTGAAGATGGCGCGGGTGAGCCAGTGACCATCGTGCGTTATGCCGTAACATGGGAGGACGCGCAGCCAGCGCGCACGATTTCGCTCGCCGATGACGCCGCGCCACTTTACCTTGGCGAAGGGTGGTCAACCCTGCCTGCCGCCGACGGCATCCGCTATGCAACGCGTCCAGAAGCGGTGCTGCTGCTTGACCTGCCTGAAACGGGAGGAAGTTTGAGTCTTGATTGGCAGGGGCCGGCGCAGTCGCTTGAGATGACAGTCAACGGTCGCGCAGTTGCACTGCAAGCCATTGCGGCTGGTCGCGCTAACGCTTTGCTGCCGCCCGGCCTGGCGGATCAGCCTGTGGATCGGGTCGTGCTGCGATTTGAGGGCGCGCCCCAACCAGCGGGACAGATGGCGCAGCCGCCGGATGGAGAACGCTGGCGCGTCGGCGAAACTGATGCCTCCCTGCCGGCAAGCAGTTGGCTCGTCGTGCGCAGCGCCGGTGAAGAAGTTGGCGATTTTGCGCGCATTTTTGTCAATGGCCACGATGTCGCACACGGGGCGCGCGGGTACAATCTGACCGCGCTTGATAGTGAGGGCGTCGTGCTCGACAGCGCGGTCTTCGACACATCGGGTGACGACGCCGCATCGGATGCATTAGCCGCATGGATCATGCAATGGCCAGCAGGCGTCATCATCGCCGGCGCGGTCAATGATGACGCCAGCCTGAAGCTGAGTGACGCGGCAGTCGCTGCGCTACGAAATGTGGGGGTTGCCAACGATTTGCGCGGCAGGCTACGGTGGAGCCATGCGTTTATCGGTGCGGTGGGTGCGCCAGCCGGCGCCGCGGTCGAGGCGCTCGACTTGATCCGGCCTGTCGCCGTAACAGTCGGCGCGCCGATCGATGGCGCAGAAATCTACGGCGGTGTACGATTGCTGACAATTCAGCGGGATTTTTGACAGAGGAGGGTGTGAATGCAAGAGGCTAGCCTGCGCGACATACGCGTTGCCGTCGTCGGTTACGGCTATTGGGGACCAAATCTGGCGCGCAACTTTCATCACCTGGCAGGGGCGCAATTGGCTTACGTCGTTGACCAGGATGCGACCGCGCGTGAGCGAGCGCAACAACTCTACGGATGCCAGACGGCGACGCAGCTCGATGACGTGCTGGCCGACCCGGCTCTCGATGCGGTTGTGATCGCGACGCCGGCGCGCACACATCATGCATTGGCGCGCCGTGCGCTGGCCGCTGGCAAACACGTGCTGGTGGAAAAACCGCTTACGATGGATGTGCGCGAGGCTCAAGATCTGGTGACGTTAGCAAAGCAAAGCGGATTGACTCTGATGGTTGGCCATGTGTTCGAGTACAATCCCGCGGTTGCTTACATTAAGCATGTCATCGATAGCGGTGAACTTGGGGAGCTTTATTATCTCTACAGCCGGCGCGTCAACCTGGGTCGTGTACAAAGCGATGTCAATGCGCTGTGGAGCATTGCACCTCACGACATCTCGATTGCCCTGTACCTGCTCGACCAGATGCCGGAGGCTGTGCGCTGTCAGGGAACAAGCTGTCTGAACGGCGCGGTTGAGGACGTAGTTTTCCTCACCATGTTTTTCCCCAACAATGTGCTATGTCACGTACATGCCAGTTGGCTGGATCCAAGTAAGACGCGTGAGATGACCGTTGTTGGCAGCCAGAAAATGATCGTCTATGACGACGTCAGCGCCGAAGGCAAGGTGCGCGTCTACGACAAAGGGGCATTTCGCAAAGGTGACGTCACCTATGGCGATTTCCAATACAAACTCCATAGCGGCGACATCCTGATCCCACGGCTGGACATGCGCGAGCCACTGCAGGTGGAGTGTGCTCACTTTGTGGATTGTGTGCGTACAGGTAGACAACCATTCACCGATGGCGAGAACGGCTTACGTGTGTTGCAGGTCTTAGCGGCTGGTGAACAAAGTCTTCGCAACGACGGGGAAAAGATATACCTTTAATCGTTATGCACAAAGTGGTTGCGAAGCCACGAGGTGTCCCTGTCGGAGATTACTTTCAGAAATTCCCGGAGATGCTTCGTGGATGGCCCGACAGGATTGGTCGGCCGAGACGGTAACAATGCATGAATTCGATGTCTCTCGCCTGCCAACCCTGTCGGGCCATCCACGAAACGCCCTAAATTCACCGCACCTCCCTCAGCGCGACCGATAGGTTGGCACAAGAAGCGCCTGGCCGACATAAACCGTGTAGGAAGAAATCCCATTGCACATAGCGATGCGATAGGCAGTCGTGCCGTACGCTGCTGCAATCGAATAGAGCGTCTGACCAGGGCGAACGATGTGATAAACACCGTAACATGCCACCATGGCTATTTCACTTTGCATCGGGTCGGTGCGGCTTACAGCTTGAGCCACGATCACCTCTGCTGGGCTGAACAGAAGCCACGCATGGATGAACATAGCAGCCAGTATGAAAAATACCTTTAACAAGTGCAGATGTATGCGGGCAGAAAAGAAGGATAAGACGTGTGCGAGTTGGACTTTCATGTTTTTCTCCTGAGGTCACTTCCTCACGATGACGATGATGTGTGCTGTGATGCCGCAAGGCGATTCAGGATGGCGAGGACACCTAACCATAGGGGATCGCTTCCAATAATCATTATAGCTGACTACCCTGCCGATTTGGCAGTGTGAACGCAGGATTCCTGATGCCACAAATGTCGTATTTTCTCATCATGATGCCAGTAAGCCACCTGTAAATGAGTGTGCGATTTGTCTAGCTATTTTATTACCTTGACCGATGAATGACGTGATATACTTACGAAAAAGTCCGAATGTTTACAAAATGCCAATTTCGATATTGACAATAATCCAGCACGTTACTATAATATGTTAACGTGAAAAATATTCTACGGCTTTTATAGTCGATTTGTTCAACAGGAGTTGTTAAGTTTGCTGACTACCACGGCGAGGGCCATATTGCTCTAGGTATCAGCGCCACCGAAACGAACTTGAATTTTCTGCTGGTTCGTCCCGCAACCCATGCCTCTGTGCGGAGGGTCTGGCGTTAATCGTCGGGGGTCAGCAGCTAAGCTATGCAACGCTCACCGCTGCACCTTTGCTGCCAGTTATCACACCGTAGCCTCAGCGTATGCTTTGTGCGATTGCATCGTCCCTTGCTCGTGGCGCTCGCACTCCTCCTGACGCTGATCTCTTCCGCATCTGCTCAGTCAACATCCGATCGCCAGTGGGTGGTCTTCCGCCAATCCGATGGGTTGGCGTCCAACGATGTATTTTCCATTTTAGTCCAGAGTGATGCGGTTTGGATTGGCACGGCGAGTGGCGTGAGCCGCTACAATGGTCGGTGGGAATCATTCATCTCAATAATTCCAGCAGATGCCACTTTATCTGCAGCCGTCAGTCTGGGAGCAGTGACCGCGCTGGCGGCGGGCAACACCGAGGGCGAGGTATGGGCTGGCGACGCAGCAGGTCTGCTAGTGCACTGGCGAGACGGCGCAGGTTGGGCTGTAGTAGAAGCCTTGAACACACCTATCCATGCCTTGGTGGCAGGGGACGGCCAATTGTGGATCGGAACCGAGCGTGGTCTGTTCCTGTGGCGCAACGAAATTCTGACTCCTGTTGAGGCAGTTGGGAAGACGCCAGTGTTAACCCTGGCGTACATGGACGGTGTAGTGTGGGCAGGCGCCGAACAGGCTTTATGGCAGGTGACGTCGAACTTGTCGGAAGCTAGAATGCTCAGCCTCATTGATGCACAGGGGGCGCCGGTCAAAGGACCATTCACAGGGCTATGGATATATTCCCCCGATCACATTTGGTTTTCAACCGCAACAACAGTATTCGAATACTCCGCAGAGACAGAAAAAACAACAGAATACACGCCTCCCTTTGGAAATGATGCCGGAGAAATTACCGACATCAAAGGCGTCAGCCAGGAAAGTATATGGGTGACATCAAATGGAGATGGCGCAGCACAATTCCGGCTGGCTGGCCGCGAAATCGTCAGTATGCGCAGTTGGGGAGGATCCACGCAAGGGGGTCTGAGCGCAAATAATGTGCGCAGCATCGCAGTGGATCAAGACGGGTCCATCTGGTTTGCAACCTCGCTTGGCGTCTTTCGATACCAGCCCTGGGCGTTTCAAAATATCGACGATCGTATGAATTCGTTGCCGGTGCATGATCTGCTGTTTGACCGTAAGGGTCAATTGTGGGTGGCGACTGGCGGCGAAGGGGTGCAGGTGAGAGCAGATCGCTATCGCCAACCATCGTTCTACTCGCCGGAAAATTCCGGTCTGCCCGGAAACGTCGTCTACGACTTGGAAGAAGATGAGGCTGGTCGCATCTGGGCGGTTACGAATCGCGGCGTTGCTTACTTCGATGCGCGGCGATGGCATCAGCCGGCGGCGCTAGGCGATTCCGACCCGGCGCCGCTCGGCATTCTTAAGGCAGATGAACTTGGGGTTTGGATCGGAGGAGCGAAAGGACTCCTCTACTATCGCTTCGACGATGAATCAGTTCGTATCGAGCCGTTCTTGGAAGGGCACTCGATCAGCGCGATGGAGTTCGATTCGCTTGGCCGGCTTTGGGTGGCAAGTAAGGATGGCGCCATCTGGATGCGCACCATTGATGGCAAATGGCTCGATATCGACAGCTTCGATACGGCTACAGCATCCAGCGCACCTGTCACCGCCTTCTTTGCAGAAGTTGAGCCGCCGGGTTCGGTGCTGGCCGCGTTCAAGGGGTATGGCGTCTATCGCTATGTGGATTGGGCCTGGACGAACATCGATGGGAGCCGTAGGGGCAGCAACGATCGCATCTTCACGATGATGACGAACGCCAGCAGCAACTCAACCTGGGTGGGCAGTGAGTCCGGCCTGACGCGTCTTGACCCATACGGCAGTGTCGCTTTCGATTCGCAGGACGGTCTGCAGCCGGGCGCCATCCGCGCCATTATTCAGGACGTCGATGGCGCGTACTGGTTGGGCGGAGATCGCGGCCTCTTCTACTACGTTCCAGAGCAAGGTGAACCCTGGGTGAATCTCGTCGGCGTGGAAGGGAACGATGCCAGCGCAAATGAAAATGGGTGGCAGGTACTCGCGGGTGATCCCATCGAAATCAATTTCACCTATGGTGATATGCAAACGTCGCCAGCCAAATTGCGGACATTTGTACGATTGAGCAGTGACGAGCAGGCAGGAATGTGGCAGCAGCTTCCGGGCGGGGTCTTTCGGACATTGCTGCCAGCCGTAGGCGCGTACACTTTGGAGTATAGGGTGCGCGACCAGTCGCTCAATTACTCCCCGGTCAGTTCTATGAGACTTGTGGCGGCGTCTGCGCCAGAGTATATGCATGCACCGTTTCTAGGCAAAGTGGAAAGCCGCATTTTTCAGCTTCTTGTGCTGTTTGGTTTTTTAGCTGTCTTTGGGTTTGGCTACGTGAGCATTGAGATTGTACAGCATCGCCGGCGCGTTGGCGATGCTGTAGCGCGTGGTTTTAACCCGTACATCAGTGGTGAACCGGTGCGCCGGGATGATATGTTCTTTGGACGCCATGAACTGCTCCAACGCATTGTTTCAACGCTGCATAACAACAGCATCATGATCCACGGTGAGCGACGCATCGGCAAGACGACATTGCTCTATCAGCTCGCAAACACTCTACGCCAGTTGGATGATCCTGAATATTGGTTTGTCGCCCTGTACGTAGACCTGGAGGGCACGACCGAGGATGCTTTCTTTCACCTGTTGATGGATGAAATTGCACAAAATGTTCGCGCACTCGAAACCTTGAGCGAAGCCCAGCATCAGATGCTTGATGCGCTTAGCCATGCCAGCACCCTGGCCACAGCGTATACAGATCGCGCGTTCAGCCGAGATCTGCGACAAATTATTCAAGTGCTCGATACTTACAGCACTGAGCACAAATTCGGCAGGCAGGTGCGTCTGATTCTGCTGATGGATGAAATGGACACGCTAAGCCAGTATAACCATTTGATTCAGCAGCAGTTGCGTCGCATATTTATGCGTGAGTTTGCCGCTTCCGTAGGCGCCGTGGTCGCCGGCATCGAAATCAGTAAGGATTGGGAGCGCGTCGAAAGCCCCTGGTTTAATCTATTCAACGAGATCCCGATGACGCCGTTTACACGCCACGAGGCCATCCAGCTTCTCGTCGAGCCAGTGCGCGGCTACTACATCTTTGAACCCGACACAATCGATTTCATCTTGCAGAAAAGTGAAGGGCGTCCCCATCGCATCCAGCAGTATGCAATGGAAGCCATCAATGAGATGCTGCGCCACAAACGCCGCCGCATCATGATGGACGACGTGTTGACCGCGCATGAGATTATCCAGTGGGATAGTCAGGCAGAGAGCATAAAACCGGCGCCGCCCACATCCGAAGCGCTGGCCGTGACAAGCTCGGCGCCGGCAACTATGTGACGGGCGTTGTTCATCACGAAACGAGCAAAGGATAGAGAAGTCCATGCGCATTCCTTATATTGTTGGACGATGGGTCAGTGCTCGCAACCATTACGGGCGGAGCCGGCTTTTCGCTTATCTGCTCGATACGCCCGATACTGCCACCTGGATCGTCGGCGCGCGGCGCATGGGCAAGACTTCTCTCCTTCGCCAGCTAGAAACGTTGACCAGCCACGCCGGCAGCAACCTTACACCGCTCTTTTGGGACATGCAAGGCTGTGAAACCAGCGGCGATCTATCCGCCGAACTTTATCTGGCGCTTGAAGATGTCAGCGACCGCTTTACAGCGCATGGCATCAACATCGCTGAAATGGAAGGGCTTGACGCACTCCTGATCTTGCGCCGGCTGTCGAGATTGCTCAACAGTACCGGCCGGAGACTACTCCTGCTGATCGATGAAGGCGAGGCCCTCATCAATATCGCCCGCACCGAGGCGGCCTGGCTGGCGCGACTGCGACGCACACTCCAGGATCCGATGCAAAAGACGATGATCGCATCGACAAAGCTGCTTGTACAACTCAACGAGCTCACCGCTGATTGGCCGACCAGCCCCTTCCTGTTTGGCTTCAACATGGCGAATTTGTGGAGTCTAGATCACGAAGCGGCTGTAGCGCTTATTGAACAGCGCCAATCCGATCATCAGGTGCTGGTCGACCCGGTTGTCTGCGAGGAAATCCTGCTCCACACAAACCGCCACCCCTACTTGATCCAATTCCTTTGTCAGCGGCTCTATCAGGAAGAGAGCAGTGGCCAGGGCTATCTGCGGGCGCCCAACGACGACGATCTGAATCCCGACCACCTGCTGGCCGGCTATTTCTTGATCGACTTCCAACATTTGACAAAACTGGAGCGCCGCATCCTGCTTGCGATTGGCCGCCGCACCATGACCACTGAGCAAGAAATCTTCTCCGATCTCGCCGACGCCAACCCACAGCGCATCCGCACTTTTTTGTGGGGGATGGAAAAACTGGGCTACATACGCCAGCTCTATGGACAACTGACAATCGGCAACGAATATCTGCGCCGATGGATGCACGAGTACTGGACGCAACTGGAACCCATGGCCGACGCTTTATTGGCAGAAGACACTATCGAGCAACTGCTGGAAATTGGGCACGCGCTGGAGCCTGTGAACCTCCGCACCGAGTTGGCGCGCATCGAGCGCGAGTACAATAAGCTGTGGCAGTTGCTGGCCGCGAGCAGCAATGGTCACTCCGCTGAACTTGTCGGCGAACTCGAACGGCTCCAGCGCCAGCTCACCACGGCCCGCCGCGACTATGAATGGGCGACGGCGCATCAGCACCATCAGCCTGCCCCGTGAGCCACAGTAGCCCATCAGATTCACTGCTTGCTTTGGTTTTCCTCCTCCGATAAGGTAGAATCAAAGCATGAGGATGGACACAATGTCAGCATAAAGACTGAGCGCAAGCGCTCAGTCCTTTTTTTGAAATGAGCAAATCATGCCTACCCAACAAACCGTGCCATTGGTCGATCTGCACGCGCAGTATGTGTTGATTCGCCCCGAGATCGACGCCGCCATCCAGTCGGTCATTACACGTTCTGCTTTCATCATGGGGCCGGACGTGCGCGAGTTCGAGGCGCGCTTCGCTGAATACTGCACAGCCAGCTTTGCTGTTGGCGTCGCCAGCGGCACCGCGGCGCTGGAGCTTACGCTGCGCGCCTATGGCATCGGCGCCGGCGATGAAGTGATTACTTCGGCCCACACCTTTATCGCCACTGCCGAGGCGATCAGCGCTGTTGGTGCGCACCCCGTTTTCGCAGAGATCGACGCGCAGACCTATACTCTCGACCCCGACGCGGTCGCCGCCGTGTTGACGCCAGCCACGCGCGCTGTTCTTCCCGTCCATATCTACGGCCAGCCAGCCGATATGGACCGCCTCATGCACATGGCGCAGGTGCACGACCTGACGGTGATTGAGGACGCCGCCCAGGCGCACGGCGCGCTCTGGTATGGCCGGCGAGTCGGGACGCTCGGCCATGCCGCCTGCTTCAGCTTCTATCCCGGCAAGAACCTGGGCGCGTATGGCGACGCGGGCGCTGTCACGACGGACGACGCCCGCATTGCCGAGCAGGTGAGTTTGTTGCGCAATCACGGTCGCCATTCTAAATATCTGCACGACATCAAAGGATTTGGCGAACGCATCGACACGCTTCAGGCCGCGATCCTGACAGCCAAATTGCGCCATCTGGAAGCGTGGACCGCGGCGCGCCGCCGGCTTGCCGCACGCTACACCGAACTGCTGGCGGATTACCAAAGCGAGATTGTGCTGCCTTTTGTCCATGCGAACGCCGCACCGGCCTGGCATCTCTATGTCATCCGCACACAACAACGCGACGCCTTGCTCGACCATCTGAACCGGAGCGGCATCGGCGCCGGCATTCATTATCCGACGCCGCTCCATTTACAGCCCGCGTACGCGGACTTGGGATATGTCCGCGGCGCCTTGCCTGTCACCGAGGAGGTGGCGGACACCTGTCTGAGCCTGCCCATTTTCCCGGAAATGACAGACGCGCAACAAGACAGCGTGGTGGCGGCCATCCGCACCTTTTTGGGTGATTGACCATGCAGAGCTTACAGCAAACGCAGGCATCGCTGGCAGACCCGGCCACGTCTGCACAGTCAGACACGAAAGCCTCCATCTCAGTAGTCGTGCCGGCGCGCAATGAGGAGGCAACGATTGCCGCGGTCGTCGAGCGTTCGTATCAGGCATTTGCACAGTTAGGGCGCGCCGGCGAGGTGCTGGTCGTCAACGATGGCAGCACCGATCGCACTGTTGTCATCCTTGCCGACCTTCAGACGCGCTATTCCTCGCTGCGCGTCTTCACCCATCGCCGCAGCCGGGGGATGACGGCCGCTCTGCAACGCATGTTTGCGGCCAGCCAGGGCGACATCGTCATCCTGATCCCGGCCGACATGGAGTCTGACCCGCTGCTCGACGTGCCAACGCTGGTGCATACGCTAGAGGCAAACGATCTCGACATCGCGGCGGGCTGGCGGCAGGCGCGGCGTGATAACAAAGTGCTTGCCAGTAAAATCTACAACGTGGTGATGGATCGTATTGCCGGCGTCCACGTGCATGACGGCAACTGGATCAAAGCAATGCGCCGCGAGGTGGTGGCAAGCTTCCCGCCGCTGCGCAGCGATTGGCACCGCTTCTTGCTGATGATCGCCGTGCACAACGGTTTCCGCATCGGCGAAGTTCCAACTTTCTACCAGCCGCGGCCAGCGGGAAACAGCAAGTTTGGCTGGGAGCGCATCCCCAAGAGCTTGCTCGACGTGTTGGTGTTGAAGTTTTTGCTGACCTTCAGCGAAGCGCCGATGCGTTTCTTCGGCGGATTGGGGTTGGTGGGACTCGTAATCAGCGCGGTTGTTTTCCTCTACCTCATCTTTCTTTACCTTGTTGCCCAGACACAGCAGCGCCCAATTTTTATCGCGGCCGGCGTGCTGGCCATTGTGAGTGTGTTGCTCATTCTGGTCGGCTTTCTGGCCGAGCTGATCGTGACCCAGGGTGCGCGCATCGCCGGACTGGAGGAGCAAGTAAACGAGCTCGGCGCGCGGAACTCGCCAGAAACCAACGAGTTCTAGTGCGGTTGCATCTCGTCCGCGAGCTGCACTTGGGAATCAGCATGAACGCTGTTTTCAAGTCAGGCTGTCTGCAATAGCCACCACAAAAGACCTGTTAGCGTATAACCATCCCGCACCTGGCGCTCGCGCACCATCACCTTGACCTCGCGGCGGCTGACCCACCGCACCGCGCGCACTTCGCTTTCGTCGAAGCCACCCGGCTCGCCCACCGCGCGACAATAGACCAGATGATGCACCTTGTCGCCGATGCCGTTGATCGGCTCAAAGCTGGCCGCCAACTGGTGGTCAGCGGTCCGGTAGCCGCTCTCCTCGACGACTTCCCTGGCCGCGGCATCCAGAATGGATTCGCCAGGATCGATGCCGCCAGCAGGGATCTCCCACTGAATCGCGTCGACAACATAACGATACGCTTCCACCAACAGCACCGCGCCGTCGGCGTTTTCGACGATAGCCGCGACCGCCTCCTTGTCAAAATGCAACACATGATGCGCCTCGACGATGCGTCCACCGGGAAAATGCACCCGATCCAGATAAAGCGACACCCACGGATTCTCATAGATCGTGCGCCGCGCCAGCCGCACTGGTTTCTGTTCGTTCTTCTGCTCGTTCGTCATGTTCTGATCTCACTGTACAGCAAATTACCGCGCGATGATGCGCACGCGTCCACACTCAACTTTGCCGCCCACATCGGCGCCTGACGCATCGCGCACGCCGACGACGATCGGATACTCTCCCACGGGCGTCACAGGGTTAAGGTTGACGTCCACCTCGTCGCGCACGATGACGCCGGCCGGCCACTGCGTTGGCGGGTCGCGGCGCAGCACTTCGCCGTCACGGTCAAGCCGGTCGCCCCAGACGCCCTCCGGCCCGACCATTTGCACGCTCGGCAGATACGCCTGATCGACAGCGCCAGTCGCCTGCCACCACAGCCGCACATGCACCCAGCCGCTCGGCGGATGCAACCGCGCGTCCGTCGCTGCAACTTCCGGCGTCATCGCCTCGCAGGCCAGCAGGCGGAGATGGGGGGCCAGCTCCGTGTCGAGGTGCACGGCCGTAGCGCCCAGCGCGGGCAACGCCGCGAAACGATGCTGCAAGGCATAGCCGCTCACCTGGATGCCGGTGGGGAATTGCTCGGTGACAACAGGGAAATTCTGGCTGAGCCAGCTTTGCACTACGCGCTTGTCGTCGACGCCTTCCAGATGGCTTTGCACCAGCCACAGCGTCGCCACCTCTTCTGCTGCAAGACCGCGAATGGGCGGCGCGACGCTGCGTTCTATGTCTTCAGGCGTCAACACGCCGCCGTACGGGAAATAGACTGGGATTGCTTCCGCCTGCGCCGGCGAATGCAGATACCATTTGAGCGCCTTGTTTGTGTAATCGGCATGGCTGATGGCCGCGCCGGGCAGTCCCGGACTTGCCTCCTGATAATGCGCGATATAGTGCGCCGCGGCCCGCCAATCCTCGCGCAGCATAGTCGGCGACCACAGCACAGGCAACGCTGCCGCCAGCAGCAGCACCGCGCCGCCGCCCGCAACCCACTGCGCAGGACGCCACCACGCGCCCATCACCACGGCGCCACGCGCCGCCGCCCACAGCACAAAAGGCGCGAGGAAGAGAAAATAGCGATCTTCCTTGAAGATAGTGTCACTCGTGGCAAGCAACAGGTTGCCGATCAAGAGCGGCGCGCCGATCCACAGCAGCAGCCACAGTTGGTCAAGCGAGAAGGCGGGCGCGTGCTTTGCTTCAGGCTGCGGCTCTGAGGAAGCCTGGCGGGTTGCCGGCCACGGCGCAGCTATCCCGATCAAAACCAGGCCCGCCAAAAAGGCAGCCGCCATCCCCACAAGTTCCACCGACCACGGCGCACGCCAGATGGTGAAAATTTGCAGTTGCCGCTGCAAGTTGGCAAAAAAGTCCATAAATGCTTGGCCCGGCGCGCCTTCGCTGGCATTGACCAGCCAGGCATTGCGCGCCAGGGGCAGAAAGAGCAGACCGGTGAACAGCAGGGCGACGGCGCCTTCGAGGAAGCGGAGATTGGAAGATTGGAAGATTGGGAGATTGGGAGATTGGAGATTGGGAGATTGGAGATTGGGAGATTGGAGATTGGGAGATTGGAGATTGG
>JACSRH010000260.1 GCA_014879855.1 Caldilineaceae bacterium
GCGCATCGATTCGGCCAGAAAGCTCAGGCTGATCTTGTCGAGCTGGTCGGGCAGAATCTGCTCGCGATAGAGTCCTGGATAAAACATCAGATAGTCGTAGGCGACTGAACCGGTGATGACAAATGACATGATTTCTCCTTGTGGAGACTGGAGACTGGAGACTAGAGACCAGAGATTGGAGATTGGAGATTGGAGATTGCGCAACTTGGCGATTAACCCCATCGCCAATCTCCCAATCTCTCAATTTCTCAATCTTCAATCTCACCCAAACTTCTGCCCATTGTCCGGCAGCTTGACAAACCCTGGCGGCGGTTCGTGAAAAGCCAGCTTCTCCAACAGAAGCGAGGCGTCGTCGCTGACAATGAACAACTGCCGGTGCTGCGGGCGGATAAATCCTTCTTTCACGGCCCCATCGATCCAGAACAATAGGTGGTCGAAATAGCCGTTGACGTTGAACAACCCGATCGGCTTGCGTTGGATGCCGATCTGCCCCCAGGTGATCGCCTCGAAGAGTTCGTCCAGCGTGCCGTAGCCGCCAGGCATGGCGATAAAGGCGTCGGCTTCGCTGGCCATCAGCGCCTTGCGTTCGTGCATGGTCTCGACAACGATCGTCTCCCCGATGGCATCCCCGGCAACCTCGCGCGGGGCCAAGATGTCCGGGATGATACCCAGCACTTCGCCGCCCCGCTCGTGCACCGTGCGCGCCAGCACGCCCATCAGCCCCACGCTGCCCGCGCCATAAATCAGGCGCAGCCCGCGGCTGACCAGCTCGCGCCCCATCAGCTCCGCGGCATGTCGATAGACATCCTTGCCCCCCATACTCGACCCACAATAAACACAGATACTGCGCAGTTGATTCATTGTTCACTCAAACTGAATGATAGAACGCGGATGAACCGGATTTGCCAGATGAACGCGGATTATTTTTTCGGATTCAAAATCCGCGCCGATCCGTTCAATCCGCGTCATCCGTGTTCCATTCCTTTGCTCCGTTGCAGCCGATTCTCATGCACGCGCGCTTCGGCGGCGGCTTTGGCGCGGCGCAGGCTTACCGCGAAGGGTGGGTAGCAAACGCCTTCCTCCGTCACAATCGCCGTCAGATAGCGGTGCGGCGTCACGTCAAAGGCTGGATTGTAGACGGGTGCGCCGGGTGGTGCGATCACGGCGCCGTCGATGTGCGTCACCTCCTCAGCCCCGCGCTCTTCGATGGGAATCTGATCGCCGTCGGCCACATCGAGGTCGACCGTGCTCGTCGGCACGACCGCATAAACCGGAAGTGCGTTTTCCCGCGCGACGACTGCCAACTTGTAGGTGCCGATCTTGTTGACGACATCGCCATTGGCCGCGACACGGTCCGCGCCAAAGATCACGGCATCCACCTGACCGGTGCGCATCAGATGGCCGGCCGCGTTGTCGGCGATCAGGTGCATGGGGATGCCGGCGCGCATCAATTCCCACGCGGTCAGCCGCGCGCCTTGCAGGCGCGGCCGCGTCTCGTCCACCCAGACATGGATGCGCTTGCCCTGTTCGGCGCACGCATAGATGACGCCCAGCGCGGTGCCGAAATCCACCGTCGCCAGCGCACCGGTATTGCAGTGATGCAGCACGTTGGCGCCGTCCTGGATTAACTCGGCGCCGAAAAAACCCATGCGCCGGTTGATCGCCACATCCTCGTCGGCGATGGCGTCCGCCTCTGCCAGCAAGGCGCGGCGCAGGTCGTCGTGATTGGAGAGCACCGCGTGCTCAGCCAGGGCCAACATACGCGCCGTTGCCCAGCTCAGGTTGACCGCGGTCGGCCGGGCCGCGTCGAGCACGGCTTTGGCCTCGCGCAGATCGTGCAGCAGGCTATCGCGGTCGCTGGCCGGGCTGACGTGGGCAGCCAGCGCCATGCCGTACGCGCCCGTCGCCCCGATTGCCGGCGCGCCGCGCACGACCATCTCCCGAATTGCGTCAGCGACTGTCTCGACGCTGCCAAAGCCGGTGACGACAAACTGTCCGGGCAACAGTCGCTGGTCGATCAGCATCACCTTATGATTTTTCCAGAAGACGGTGCGCGTGGCGCGTTCCATGCTGCTATCCTCGTTTCATCGCCAGAGCGGTCTACAACACAAAAATGCCCTCCAGCCACAGCCAGGAGGGCATCAATTCTCTACGCTTCCCCGCCTGGCAGATTCGATTCAACACATGCGATAAATCGCACCCTTTGCTCATAACCCTGAGCATCAGGTTTAACTCATCCCTGTGCAACCGAAAACCGGGACTCCAGCGGGTTGCCGGGGCGCACTTGCCCCGATTCACTTCTCCTCTTGCCGTCACAACGTCATCGACAAAAGGCATTCAAAAAGGCTATCACAGCCCCACGCCGCTGTCAAAACCGCTGACGCTTGCGCTACAATGAGGTTCATGCACCAACGACCACCTGTGGATCTATCCATCGTCATCGTCTCCTGGAATGTCTGGCCGCTGCTGCGCCACTGCCTGCTTTCCATCGAGTGCGCCAGCAAAACCGCGGGCGAGCATGGGCGCGTCTTCCAGGAGGACAGAGGGGACAAAGAGAGGAGGGAAGACTGGAAAAAGGAAAAAGGAGAGGGAAAGACGCCTTCGGCACAATCCCCAATCTCCGATCTCCCGATCTCCCAATCCCCAATCTCCCAGTCTCCCAGTCTCCCAATCTTCACCCTCGAAGTGATCGTCGTCGACAACGCCAGCCGCGACAACACGCCGGTGTTGCTGGCGACGCATTTCCCATGGGTGC
Source organism: Caldilineaceae bacterium (assembly GCA_014879855.1). Lineage (GTDB taxonomy): Bacteria > Chloroflexota > Anaerolineae > Caldilineales > Caldilineaceae > Caldilinea. The sequence continues at coordinate 2,756 of JACSRH010000260.1, forward strand.
GGGTCATCGCCAGCGACCGCAATCTCGGCTTCACCGGCGGCAACAACCGCGGCTACGCGGCCAGCCGCGGGCGGTTTGTCTACTTCCTAAACCCGGACACAGAGTTGACGACAGGGCAGACAGGGAGAGAGGGAGAAGAAGGAGAAAAAGGAGAAGGGGAGAGATCTGCAGCACAATCTCCCAATCTCCAATCTCCAATCTCCCAATCTCCCAATCTCCCAATCTCCAATCTCTCCCTCTCGCCTTCTTCCCTCCTTCCCCTCTACACCGCGCTCGCCGCCGACCCCACCATCGGCATCATCGGCCCACAGTTGCGCTATGCCGACGGCGCACCGCAGCCGAGCGCGCGGCGTTTTCCCACGCGGTTGACCGGCTTTTTTGAGAGCACGTGGCTGGGGCGCGCCTGGCCGTCGAATCCATGGGCGCGGGCGCTGTTGCTGGCGGACCTGCCCGCGGGCCAACGCGCGGAGGTCGACTGGCTGGTGGGTGCGGCGCTGCTCTGTCGGCGTGAGGCGCTGGACGCGGTCGCCACGCCCGACGGGCCCTTTGACGAAGGCTTCTTCATGTACAGCGAGGAGCTGGATCTCTGCCGCCGCGTCAAGTTGGCCGGCTGGCGCGTCGTCTACGAACCAGCCGCCCTCGTCATCCATCACGAAGGCAAGAGCAGCGAGCAAGTCTCCACGCAGCGCCACATTCGCTTCAACACCAGCAAAGTGCGCTACTGGCGCAAATGGTTCGGCCCACGCTGGGCAGAGACGCTGCGCCGCTACCTGCTGCTGGAGTATCACGTGCAGGTGTGGGTGGAGCGGGCCAAGCTGCTGTTGCGCCACAAACCGGAGCTGCGCCGCGAACGGATCGCAGCGTATCAAGCGGTGCTGCGCAGCGAACTGAGAGCATCACCTCCTGTGCTGCCAGAGCAGATTGTTGATTGATCGCAGCTTTGCGATTGACGAGATGTTACTGACGCTTCGCAGTGGTCCTTACATCCAACTGTTTTCCAGCATGACAAACTATCTTGACCGAGGCTGTCCCCACAGGCGAAGGCGTTGGTTCGCCGGGCGCCAGCCTGACTACCGCAGCAGGATTGGTGACGGGCATAGTTGAATATCCTGGCCCCGATGGGGAAACGCTGACTGGCTACTGGGCGCACCCCGAAGCGGGTGGCCCCTGGTCTGCGGTGATTGTTCTGCAGGAATGGTGGGGGCTGAATGAGCATATTTACGCGCAATAGCTATCGACTCGAAGCTGCCGCCGACGCCTGGCAACACCTATTACTGACCGCTAGGTCAAGTATTTTTGCGGAACATCTTCCCGGAAGCTTTGGAGCTTCCGGGAAGATTGCAGACCAGCATCAATT
>JACSRH010000384.1 GCA_014879855.1 Caldilineaceae bacterium
GCTACCGGGAGGGATGCCCTTGTTAAACATGGTATTACCCAAAATTGAGGTCGAGGCAAGCTCCCAGAATTACGGCCACTTTGTTGTGAGCCCTCTGGAAAGCGGATACGGCATCACGCTGGGCAATGCATTGCGCCGCGTGTTGCTGTCGAGCCTGCCAGGCGCCGCCGTCACTTCGATCCGCGTCAGTGGAATTCATCATGAATTCACGGCGATTCCGCATGTGCGCGAGGACATGACGCGGCTCATCTTGAATGTCAAGCAGATCCGCTTTCGCGCACACGCGGAAGATCCTGTGCGCGTGCATGTCGAGGTCGCCAATGAAGGGCCGATTACGGCCGGTGACTTGAACTGCCCCCCAGAAGTGGAAGTGGTCAATGCAGATCAATATCTGCTGACGGCTGACTCCAATGATATTGATCTCGATATCGAGATGGTTGTCAGCGTGGGGCGCGGGTACAGCCCCGCCGAAGAACGTGGACGCTTGCCGCTTGGTGAGATTCCCGTGGATGCAATTTACAGCCCGATCCGCAAGGCCGCATATCGCGTCGAGCGCACACGCATCGGCCAGCAGACGGATTACGATAAGCTGCATCTGGAGATTTGGACCGATGGCACGATCTCGCCTGACGACGCGCTGCGGCGCTCGGCCAATCTGCTGGTGCAGCATCTGACGCTGTTGGCAGGCACCGAGATTTCCATCGCTGAGCAGCCAGAAGACACGGCTGAAGGGATTCCGGGACGCGTCTTTGACGCGCCGATCGAGGAATTGGAGCTTACCGTGCGCGCCTACAACTGTCTCAAGCGCGCAGGCATCACCAAGATCGGCGAAATTCTTAAGCGCATGGAAAAGGGCGAAGATGAAATGCTTGCCATTCGCAACTTTGGCAAGAAATCGCTCGATGAACTGGTCGATAAGTTGCATGAGAAGAATTACCTGACCGTGCCGGGTGTTGACCTGAGCGCCTATATCGGTGACGCTTATCGACCACTCACCGAGAGTGATGATACGATAGATTAAGGTAGAGGAGTAGAAGATATGCGTCATCGAGTCTCTGGATATCACTTAGGACGCACCTCGGATCAACGCAAAGCGCTGTTCCGCAACCTGGTGCGAGAATTATATCTGCACGAACGCATTGTGACGACGGAAGCCAAGGCGCGCGCCATCCGCGGCGATGCCGAACGCCTGATTACCAAAGCGAAGCGCAGCGCCGCCGCCGAGGGAAGCCGTGTTCATGCGCAACGTCAGGTCGTCTCGTATTTGAACGACAAGACTGTTGCCAAAAAAGTCTTCGATGTGTTTGCCCCGCGCTATGCTGCCCGCAATGGTGGTTATACGCGCATGATCAAGCTGGGCAAGCGCCACGGCGATGCTGCGGACATGGTAATTCTGGAATTGGTGGATCGTTCGGTCGCATAGGTGGGACGAACGGCCGAACTGGATGGCTGAGCCAAGGTCATGCCGCCTGTAGCGCCTCTGATGCGCACCATTTGCGCATTGGCCGCTTACGATGGGACCGACTTTCGTGGGTTCCAGTATCAAGCCAATGCACCGAGCGTGCAGGGCGTGCTGGAACAAGCGCTTGATCGGATTTGCCCGTGGCGAGGACGCGTTGCCGGCGCCGGTCGCACGGATGCCGGCGTCCACGCCAATGGGCAGGTCATTATGGCGCAGGTTCTTTGGGCGCATGACATGGCTGCACTGCAGCGTGCATGGAATGCTCATCTGCCGGCTTCGACCAGTGTGCGTTGTGTGCGTGAAGCGCCTGCCGGGTTTCATCCAAGGTTCAGCGCCATCAGCCGCACGTATCGCTACACGGTGCAGTGGCACCGCCCACCGCCTGGTTTTTCAGCGCCGCGCTTTTCGCCGCTGACGGGCCGGTTCGCTCTCTTCGAGACGCGAGTGCTCGATGTGGCGGCAATGAATCAGGCGGCTGAACTGTTCGTGGGCGTGCACGACTTTGCCACGTTTGGCCATGCGACGCAAGGGGAGAGCACCGAGCGGTGCGTAATGGCGGCAACGTGGCAGGAAAACATCAGTTCGCTGCCCGCGTTAGATGGTTTTCCGGGCCGGCAATTGGTGTTCACCATCACAGCCAATGCGTTTTTGCGGCAGATGGTGCGCAAGGTGGTCGGCGCCTTGCTGGCGGTAGGCAGAGGCGACGTGACGCTCGAGGCAGTCAAACAGGCGCTTGCAGCCTGCGACCGCAGCTATGCGACCCCGCCCGTCGCCCCACAAGGGCTGGTGTTGGAAAGAGTGACCTATCCATCTGAGTTGGATAGATGGATTCATGCAAAATCATTGGACTGAACTTCGTTTGCCAGATGGCACGAGACTTTTGGATAGAGGAGTAAGTACGTGAAGACGGTTACGCCAAATCAAGCAGAGGCCCTGCAGAGCCGTGAGTGGCGCGTGGTTGACGCCACGGGTCAGACGCTAGGACGCCTGGCATCGGAGATTTCCCAGGTTTTGCGTGGTAAGCACAAGCCCACCTATTCGCCGAATATCGACACCGGTGACTTTGTGGTCGTGATCAATTGCGAACGCATTGTCGTGACGGGCGATAAGCTCGACAACGTGCGCTATTATCGGCATTCCCGCTACCCTGGCGGTTTGAAGAGCCGGACCATGCGCGAAATGATGGCGAGCTTCCCGGACCGCATCATCTACGAGGCCGTGCGCGGCATGATGCCAAAAACCAAGCTCGGACGCGCGCAAATGAAGAAGCTGCGCGTCTATGCCGGTGATCAACATCCCCATGCCGCGCAGCAGCCGCAGATGTTGGAACTCTAAGCGAGAATTTGAAGACGGAGATTCACATGACTGAATATGTAGAAGCAATTGGTCGCCGCAAAGAAGCCAGCGCGCGCGTGCGGCTCTATCCTGGCACCGGCGAGATTGTCGTCAACGACAAGCCAGCCAACGTCTATTTTGGCCGCGCGCTGGATCAGATGATCCTGCGCCAGCCCCTTTCCTTGACCGGCACCGAGGCGTCGTTCAATATCAGCGTCAAAGTGCATGGCGGTGGTGAAGGCGGCCAGGCTTCGGCGGTGCGTTTGGGCATTGCCCGCGCGCTGATTGAACAGGACGCCAACCTGCGTCCGCCGCTCAAGGCGGCCGGCTTCCTGACGCGCGACGCACGCGCCAAGGAGCGCAAGAAACCCGGCCTCAAGCGCGCCCGCAAGGCGCCGCAATACACGAAGCGCTAAGACGAGTTTTAAGACGAGTTTATCGACTTGGTTGCTTTCTCGTGAAATCAAGAACGCAGACGAATCCAGCAGCAACAGCGCTTGGATTCGTCTGCGTTTTTCGATTGGATGCTCCTACTCACACGGACGCAATGGCGCCGCAGTGATCGTAGGGACACGCTACATCGTGTCTTTCCTCTCACCAGCACACAAAGCGTACGGGTGGTCAATGTTCAGGCCAAAGGTAACCAAGCGCCGCGAAAGGGTATCGATGATTAAAACAGGGATACTGTGCGTCCCAGCCTACGATGAGGCGGCGTCCGATGCAGTGCGCCGGCTTCTACACAACGCCATGCCTGCGCTGATCATTTGGGCTGATCGCTATGCTGCGGGCCAGCGCTATCTTGTCGAGGAGCTGCTCCGCCACTGGTGCGACGAGGAAGAGCTTGACCTGATCCTCACGATTGGCGGCGCGCTGCCTGCACCCGGCCCCAGCGCTCACGAAATTGTGCCCGAAGCAACACTGGCAGTAATCGAGCGTACGCTGCCGGGGTTGCCAGAAGCCATGCGCGCGTATGGAGCCGAGGAAACCCCGCTTGCCTTGCTCGACCGCGGCGCGGCTGGCATCCGCGGGCGCACGGTGATCGTCAACCTGCCTGCCGGGGAGAACGCCGCCGCGCTGTTTCTCGCCGCGATCGTCGATGTGCTGGCGCCGATTATAGCGCACTTGCAGGAAGACGCCACGGCCCCGACCATTGCCGCTGCACTGGAGGCGGCAATGGCCGAAGAAAAGCCCCGGACATCGCGGCCTACCATGGCGTCGCCTGGGGATGATATCCCACCATCACGACCGTCAACTCCCCTCAACAGCGACGAGTTCGCAGAGTTCCTGCGCCGCCGCACGTCAGGCGCTTGATC
>JACSRH010000101.1 GCA_014879855.1 Caldilineaceae bacterium
AAGACAAGTTGCAGGACAAATCGAAGAAAAAGACCAAGGGCGACAAAAAAGCGAAGGATGGCAAGCAGAGCGAGTCGGAGCAAGTGGCTGCAGAGACGAACGCAAAGCCCAAAGCGAAGAAAAAAGAGAAGCGCAAATCTGACAACGGTGTGGAAGGGGAGGACAAGGCGGCGCAGACACCCCCATCGAGCTCCCTACACCCGTCCTTGCAGAAATGACGCCTGCAAAACCGGCTTCAAGGCGACGCAAGTTGGCGCCGGTTCCAACCGAGCCAGATGCAACCGAGCCAGATGCAAATGCGGTGATGGGGGTGGACCATGCTTGAGATTATCGACCTCACTCAGAAGCTGGATAAGGATGAGTATGAACAGCAGCTCGATCTCTACCAGACGCAAGTGCGCTTGCTGGGCTATCATCTCTATCATCAGCAGCGACCTTGCGTGATCGTCTTCGAGGGGTGGGACGCCGCGGGCAAAGGCGGCGCCATCAATCGCCTGACCGCGCGGCTGGACGCGCGTGGCTTTGTCGTTCATCCGATTGCCGCACCGCGCGGGGATGATGCCGAAAAGCATTACCTGTGGCGCTTCTGGCGACGCCTGCCGGATCGCGGCAACATCGCCATCTTCGACCGGAGTTGGTACGGACGCGTCATGGTGGAGCGCGTCGAGGGCTTTGCCAGGCCGGAAGAATGGCAACGCGCCTACCAGGAGATCAGAGACTTCGAGGCGCAGCTTGTCGACTTTGGCACGATCATCCTCAAATTCTGGCTGCACATCAGCAAGGACGAACAGTTGCGCCGCTTCGAGGATCGGCAAAGTCGGCCCAACAAAGCCTGGAAATTGACCGACGAGGATTGGCGCAACCGCGACAAATGGGCGGAATACGAGCAGGCAGTAGAGGATATGTTGATCAAAACCACGACCGCGCAGGCGCCGTGGACGATCGTCGCGGCCAACGATAAATACTTCGAGCGCGTGCAAGTGCTGCACACCGTGGTCGAAACCTTGAGCGCGGCTATGCATATCGATATGAGTTCCGACGCCGCATTGCGCGTGCCCTCTCATGCCGCACCCGCGTCTGTGCCCGCGTGGGCGATCAAAGAAGCACAACGTCTCGGCATTCGCGTCCCAGACGAGAGCATTTGACGCGGAGGCGCAAAGGGGCAAAGGTGCGCAGAGTCAAAGTCTAGTATACACGGGCTAAATTACCTCATTGGTTGCTTGGTAGGGGCGCACCCCTGTGTGCGCCCGGAAGCCGGACAGGCACGGGGGTCTGTCCTTACCAAATCTACCGGCAGAAGTACGCCCACTTGGACTAGGCTTCCAGTCGCTTTCACAACTAAAAGCAAGTGCGGCAGGGGATGCCTGCCGCACTTGCTTTTCCTCTTCACCTCCGTGCGAGCCGGCAACGGGGAGCGTCACGTAAAGTGACTCGCGGGATGGGACATCATGCAACGGTTACACGTCCTGACCTGCGGGTGCTGGCGACGGCCAGGCTGGGTCGCAAAAGCGCTGAATCTCCAACAGATAGCCGTTGGGGTCGCGCAAGAAACAATGATAGATGTTGTAGGTTGGATTGAAGGTGGGCGCTTGCTCAAGGCTGGCGCCGCGTTCACACAGGCGTGCGTGCCAACTGTCCACGTCCTGCGTCACCAGCGTCACGATCACTCCCGACGGGGCCGCACCGGCGCGCTCGCAAAAACCGAGGAAGCCATCCGCGCTGACGCGATAGATGCGGCAACTTCCCTGATCGAGCACCAAGGGCAGCCCGACCACTTCTGTATAGAAGTGCGCGGTCGCGGCAAGATCGGCTGTATATAGAAAAGTGACGTATTGCTCGAAGGGCGTCTGCATAAGTTTCTAGTGCTACTCGATCTGACGTGCAGTCATGGCCGCGCCGACAATGCCGGCCTCGTTCAAAAACTGCGCGGCCACGACTTTGGCTTTGCGGCGGAGATGAGGTGCAAACTTATCGAACTTTTTGCTGACGCCGCCGCCAATGATAAAGACGTCGGGCGAAAAAAGCATTTCCATCAACGCCAGAAAATGATCGACGCGCTTGGCCCATTCCGGCCACTTCAGATCTTCATCCTTGCGCACCTTGTCCGAACAATAATATTCGGAATCGATGCCTTTCATCGGCGTGGGCATGGGAACGTGACCAAACTCGGTGTTCGGCAGCAGCTTGCCGTCGTGGAAGATGGCGCTGCCGATGCCCGTGCCAAAGGTCAACAGGATGGCGATGCCCTTTTGGTGCTCACGCCCGGCGCCGAAGGTCATCTCGGCCACGCCCGCCGCGTCCGCGTCGTTGAGCACACTGATAGGCAAGCCGGTCGCTTCCCGAAAAATATCCTGCGCCGGCGCGCCAAGCCACGAGTTATCCACGTTGGCAGCCGAAAGGGTGACGCCATGTTGGACGATGGCGGGGAAGGTGACGCCCACCGGCCCTGTGTATTCGAAATGGCGCACAATCTCGACCACCACCTTGGCGACTTCGGGCGGCGTCGAGGGTTGGGGCGTGGCAATACGATGACGTTTCCCGATCAGTTCGCCATTTTCAGCATCCACCAAGGCGCCCTTGATGCCGCTGCCGCCGATATCAATACCCAGGACCTGCATATTTTGCCTCCAGGAGTGCAAACGGAGAGGAGCGATGCACACCAGTCTACACGGTCGTGACGATCTCGACAAGTGCGGGTGCAAGCCTGGCCCTGCCTGCCCTCAGGCGATAGACCAGACGGCGCCAGTTGATTTGACGCGTCCCTCGTAGGTCGGGCTATCAGCCCGACGCTGACTTGTGGCGATGTAATTGCTTCATTCGGCGTGGCGGGAGCTTGACCAGTAGGCCGGGCTATCAGCCCGACGCGGTTGCGTCAACACTCCAGGTGGCATCAACCAGTGGAAGCACCGTCGGGCTGGTAGCCCGACCGACTAGCAGGTCGCCCAGTTTTTGGGATGCACGCCACACACCCGATGACATCCGCCCACCCGGCAAACGTGGTATGATGGGAACGACTCTACACACAAGAAGCTCATTCATCAAAGCCAAAAAATTATGGAACCAACAAAACCCACTGGTTTGGCTGCGCCGCAGCGCCTCAACGTTCACATCCCACCCTCCGACCTGGCCGCACGCGCCGACGCGTTGCGCGCACTGCTGCCGCCTACTGTTCACATCACCGCGGGGCCGGACGACGCGCAACCGGCGGCTTGTCACATCCTGGTGAACGGGTCGGTCAAGGCGGAGTGGCTGGACGCCAGCCCCGACCTGCGCGCCGTCATCGTGCCTTACGCGGGGATTTCGCTGGAAATGCAGGCACTGCTCCAAGGCTATCCGCAGATCACACTGCACAATCTGCACTACAACGATATCGCCACCGCGGAGTTCGCCCTCGCCCTGCTGTTTTCCGCGGCCAAGTTTATCGTGCCGCTGGACCAGCGTCTCCGTCAGGGGGACTGGCGGCAGCGCTACACAGGCGCGCCATCGCTCCTGCTTTCTGGCAAGCGGGTGCTGATCCTGGGCTACGGCGCCATTGGCCGGCAGATCGCACCGCTCTGCCAGGCGCTGGGGATGCAGGTCAGCGGCGTGCGCCGCCATACGCCGCCGCGGGCTGTCGAAGATGGCGTGAGCGTTTACCCGGTGGCGGAACTCAAAACATTGCTGCCTGCCACCGACATTCTGATCTGTGTGCTGCCCCAGACCACGGAAACCGTCGGGCTGATCGGCGCCGCGGAGCTTGCGGCGCTGCCGCCGGGCGGCATCGTCGTAAACGTGGGGCGCGGGCCGGTGATCGATGAAGCCGCGCTGTACAACGCGCTGCACAGCGGGCATCTGGCCGCGGCGGGCATCGACGTGTGGTATATCTATCCGCACGGCGAGGAGGAGCGCGGCCACACCCAGCCGTCGCACTTCCCTTTTTACGAACTTGACAACGTGGTGCTCAGTCCTCATCGCGGTGGATGGTTGGAAGAGGCCGAGGCGCGGCGGCGGCAGGAGCTGGCGTCGCTGCTCACCGCGGCGGCGCAAGGTCAGCCCATCCCCAATCAGGTGGATAAACAACTGGGATATTAAAGCGCGTGCGCAAGATCATTCACCTCGACCTGGACGCTTTTTTCTGCGCAGTCGAAGAGCTGCGCGACCCGACGTTGCGCGGCAAGCCGTTCGCGGTCGGCGGGCAGCCGGAAAGCCGCGGGGTGGTCGCCTCCTGCTCTTATGCGGCGCGGCGCTTTGGCGTGCATTCCGCCCTGCCGATGGGACAGGCGCTGCGCCTCTGCCCTACGCTCCTCATCGTGCCCGTGCGCCACGGTGAATACGCGGCGGCGTCGCGGCGCGTGATGGCGATCCTGCACACGCTGACGCCGCGGGTCGAGCAGATTTCGATCGACGAAGCCTTTCTCGATGTCACCGACCGCCCGGAAGCAGCCGCGGCGCTGGCCATCGAGCTCCAGCAGACTATTCGGCGCGACCTGAGTCTGCCCGTCTCACTGGGCGTTGCCGCCAACAAGCTCGTCGCCAAGATCGCCAACAACATCAGCAAAGCCGCCGCGCGCGGCGACGCGCCGCCCAGCGCACTGCTGGTCGTGCCGCCGGGCGAGGAAGCGGCCTTTCTGGCGCCGTTGCCGGCAGACGCGTTGTGGGGCGTCGGGCCAAAGACCGCGGCGCGCTTGCAGGCGCTGGGCATCCACACCATCGGTGACATTGCACGCTGGCCGGAGCGGGACCTGGTGCAGCGCTTTGGCAAACATGGACAGGACCTGGCGCGCCACGCTCGCGGGCTGGATGATCGCCCCGTCGTCACGGATCACGAGCGCAAGTCGATCAGCCAGGAAACCACCTTTGTGCGCGATGTCACCGACGCGGCGCTGTTGCGCGCCACGTTGCAGCAGCAGGCGGGGGAGGTCGCGGCCACGTTGCAGCGGCAGCAGTTGCTGAGCGCCACTGTCAAGCTCAAGCTCCGCTGGGCCGACTTCACCACGCTGACGCGCCAGATGACGCTCCCACAGCCCAGTAGTGACGCCGCGCAGATCCACGCCACCGCCTGCATTTTGCTCGAACGCGCGTGGCAGCAACAGGCGGTGCGGCTGATCGGCGTCGGCGTGAGCGGGCTGAGCGAAGCGCGCCAGCTCGGCTTGTGGGAGCAACCCAATGCGCGCGCCGAAAATCTTTACACCGCGGTCAAAGAAGTGCGCAAGCGGTATGGCGAAAGTGCACTCCGCCGCGCCAGCGACCTCGACGACCGCGCGGCGGCAAGGGGCGAGAAAAGCTAAGACAGACATCCACAGCATAGAACGCGGATTTTGCGGATCAGGCGGATAAAGACCGGATTATTTCTAATAAAATCCGTGTGCATCCGCCTGATCCGTTGAATCCGCGTTCTATCATTCGCAGCAGGCGTCTGTCACCAATCAATGCCGGTGCGCCTGGGCAGGATGATATAATGGCCGGCATGAGATGCAGCAAGCAGACGCGAGGTGTGGCGACAATCGAATTTCCCTGGCTGTGGGGCAGATTTTGCAGTGTGCTTGCATGGTTTGCCAGCGCGCTGCTGTTGATCGGCTGCCGCCCCACCCCCGAAGCAAACGTTGCGGGCTATCTGCTGTCGACCTGGCTGGGAACGCAGCCTCCCGCGGTCAGCACTGCATCTCCCGGCGCGCTGGCCGGACGTGTGGTCGATGCGCAGGGCGAGCCGATTGCAGGCGCCACGGTCCTCGTCGCACAGGCGGACGGCGCGCCGCACCAGGCGCTCACCGACGCGGATGGCCGCTATCGCATTGTGGAGATTCCACCGGGACAGTATGTGCCGGCCGCGGTGGCGCCGGGTTATGCCGAGCGCGCCCTGGCCGGGCTGTTGGATATTCCCAAGCTCATTACTATTGTCTCCGATGAAACGACGACCGCGCCGCCGCTGACGCTCGCGCCTTACCTCCCGGCGCCCCTGCCCGACGATCTGGCCGTCGCCGTCAATTTGCGGCAGACCGGCGTCTACACCGCAGCCGCAAGCTTTCCGGCCGCAGCGGTCGCGGACGTGACAGCCTATGCGTTTGACTACGCAGGCGCAACCGTCGACACCGTGCGCGTCTATCTGCCGCAGGGGCACGCGCCTACGAGGCAATGGCCGCTGCTGTTTATGGTCTACCCATCGCCGGTCGACGACTGGGAAGCGGTGAGCGTGGCGTTTGCAGCCGAACAGTTCGCCGTGGTGGCGATTTCCCCTATCGCGGCGCGCGGGACAGACGCCGAAGCCCACGCCCAGGATGCGCGCGTAGCGCTGGCGCTGGCGCGTGCAGGCGCTTTGGGCGGTGCAGTGGGGGACAATCGGCCGGTGGCAATGGGCGGCAGCTTTAGCAGCGCCATTTTGTCGCGGCTGCTGCGCGCGGCGGGTGATGACCTCGCCGGCTGGGTGACGGTGGGTGGCCTGGCCGACGCCTTCACCGCGACGCATGAATTCTACGCGGGGCGCATCACCGTGCCCGCACCCTATACCTGGCTCGTGCCTGCGCTCGGCCCGCCCAATCTCTACCCGCTGCCGTTTCTGATGTACTCGCCCGTCTACAGCGCAGGCGACCTGCCGCCGACGCTGATCATCCACACCGCGGCGGATGAGATTCTGCCCATCAACCAGGCGTTTGCCCTGGAAGCCGCGGTGCGGGAGGCCGGCGTCCCTGTCGAAACCTACTACTACACAGACGTGAGCCACTATCTGGGCATCGGAGAGAATCTGACTGACGCGGGCCGCACAATGTTCTACCAGATCACTGAGTTTGCCAAACGATATGGAGGATTCCCATGACTCAAGCACCCATAGAAAATCCTGCTGCCTACGCAGAGGCGCTGCACCAGGGCGCAGCCGTCTGGACGCCGCCTGACGCCGGCGTGCTGCGGCTGCTCGACGCCGACCGCGTCGATTTTTTGCAGCGGATGACGACGAACGACATCAAAGCGTTGCGACCGGGCGCAAGCTGTGTGACGGTGCTGACCAGCCCGACCGCCAGGATCGTGCACGTTTTCACGGTGCTGGCCGATGTGGAGGAACTCTGGCTGCTGCCCGCGCCGGGCGAGACCGCCGCGCTCGAACGCCATCTGCGCGGCCAGATATTTTTCATGGACAAAGTGCGCGTTGCCAGACCAGAGGCCGAACTGATCCGGCTGCGCATCGCCGGCCCGCACGCGGAGACGGCGCTGGCTGGCGCAGGGTTCACCACCTTGCCATCCGTGGAAGGCGGCTGGCAACGCACAGACGACCTCGTTGTTCTCAAACAGATGGTCTACGATCTGCCCGGTTATGAGCTGATTGCACCCGCTGACAGGGTGGCTGTTCTGCTCGCGCAGCTTGACGCCATTGCCGTTGACGCGGCAAGCTATAGGGCGCGACGCATCGAACTGGGGCGACCCGCGCCAGGCGCAGAACTGACCGGCGAATATAGCCCACTTGAAGCCGGGCTGGCGTGGGCGTGCGCCGAGAACAAGGGTTGCTATACAGGACAAGAGATCATTGCGCGGCAGATCACCTACGACAAGGTCACGCGCGCACTGGTTGGGCTGCGCAGCAACGCCATGCTCGCGCCAGGCGCCGCGGTGCTGGTGGCAGGGCGCGAGGTGGGCAAGGTGACGAGCGCGGCCTTCAGCCCCGCACTTCAGACGCCGGTGGCGCTCGCGATCCTCAAGCGCGGCCATCATGCCCCGGGAACAGCAGCCACGGTGGAGGGCGTCGCCGCGACAGTAGCGCCCTTGCCGTTTGTGTAATGTGTGGCTACAGTGGCGGTCGCCGCCGGCGATGGTTTCACCGGCGGCGACCGCGCGGAAAAGCCGCGGTCATCTAGCCATTTTTACGGGTTACGTTTTGACATTCTCAAGCGGCATGATAAACTTTTGCGCGGATTCACCTCCGGACTTCCCCTTGCGACGGAGTAACAATTGTTAAATATGCCGAACCCTGGTCAAATCCACTGAGCGCCGTCGCTCGCCGCTTTTTACGCTCACCCCTGGAGGGATTGTGATGCAATTTTGTGCGTCATACACCGTAAAAATTCTGCTGGATCTGACAGCATTTGCAACCCACCCATGAAGCGGGAGATTCGCTCAATGGCTGAATATGCCGTTGAACTGCGCAATGTATGGAAGCGTTTTCCCGGCCCCGGCAATGAGGCCGTCACCGCGGTCAAGGATGTCTCCTTAAAAATTGCCGACGGTGAGTTTTTTGCATTGCTGGGGCCGTCGGGCTGCGGCAAGACCACCTCGCTGCGTATGATCGCGGGCTTCGAATTGCCGAGCGAAGGTGAAATCTTCCTTCACGGCCGTCCAATGGGCAAGACGCCCCCCTATCAGCGGCCCATCAACACCGTCTTTCAGAGCTACGCGCTCTTCCCGCACATGACCATCGGCGAAAATATTGCGTTTGGCTTGCAGATGAAGAAGATCGACAAGCAGGAGACCCGACGCCGCGTGGGCGAGGCGCTGGAGATGGTGCGGCTGACAGGCTACGAACGGCGCAGGCCAAAGCAGCTTTCCGGCGGGCAGCAGCAGCGCATCGCGCTGGCGCGCGCGCTGGTGAATCGCCCGGAAGTGCTGCTGCTCGACGAGCCGCTGGGCGCGCTCGATCTGAAACTGCGCAAGGAGATGCAGCTCGAACTCAAGAAGTTGCAGCGCGAGGTCGGCATCACCTTTATTTTTGTGACGCACGACCAGGAGGAGGCGCTGACGATGAGCGACCGCATCGCCGTGATGGAGGGCGGCGTCGCCTTGCAGGTCGGCAACGCCAACGACATCTACGAGCATCCCACCTGCCGCTTCGTGGCCGACTTTATCGGCGACACCAATTTTCTCGTCGGCACGATCGGCGTGCAGGAGCCGCACCAGGCGCGCGTCGAGCTGGCCGGTGGCGTGGGTCTGTGGGCGCACACACCGCAGCCGGTGAGACAGGGTCAGCCCGTCACCGTCACCGTGCGCCCGGAAAAAATGCACATTCGCCCAACAGCCACCGATGTCAATGTGCTCACAGGGCGTGTGAGCGACATCGTCTACATCGGCACTGATACGCACTATGGCGTAACGCTCAGCGGCGGACAGCGCATCCGTGTGCGCGAGCAGAATTACTCGGTGGAATCGCGGCTGCTGGCGCGTGAAGGGGAAATGGTCAACGTGCGTTTTTCCATCGAAGCGGCCCGCGTGCTGACGGAGTAACACCAATGATCCAGCGTTTCCGCGAGAACCGGCGTCTGCAAGGCTTTCTGCTCATCCTGCCGACTTTGTTCGTCATGGTGGTCATGCTGATCATCCCGCTGACGCTGACGGTCGTCACCAGCTTTGGCCAACGCGATGCCGACGGCAATGTTATCTACACCTTTACGCTGGAAAACTACTGGCGGCTGATCGGCTTCACTGAACAGGGGTGGGATGACCTCTATTTGCGCATCTTGCTGCGTTCGCTCTGGCTGGCGCTGCAAACGACGGTGATCGTGATCGCAATGGCTTACCCGCTTGCCTACTTTATCGCGCGCGCGCCGGAGAAACGGCGCAACTCCCTGCTCTTTTTGGTGCTCATCCCGTTGTGGACAAATTTCATCATCCGCATCTACGCCTGGGTGATGATTCTACGTGGGCAGGGCGTGCTCAACTCGGCGCTCGGTGGCGTCGCGGGTCTGCTCAGCATCCCTTTCCAGCCGCTCGATCTCTATCCGTCGCAAGGTGCGGTGCTGATCGGCATGGTCTACGAATTCCTGCCCTTTATGATCCTGCCGATCTACACTTCGTTGGAAAAGATCGAACCGAGCCTGTACGAGGCCGCCGCCGATCTCTACGCCAACGCCTTCCGCACCTTTTGGCGCGTCACTGCACCACTCTCGATGCCGGGCGTGGTCGCCGGCACGATCCTGACCTTTGTGCCGGTGATCGGCACCTTTGTCGTCTCCGACATTCTCGGCGGGCGCCAGGTAATCCTCGTCGGCAACCTGGTGCAGCGGCAATTTCTCGACGCGCGCAACCCACCCTTCGGCTCGGCCGCGTCGATCATCCTGCTCCTGATGACGCTGGGGCTGACCCTCTACTACACGCGGCGCTTTGGTCTGGGTGAGGAGATCGCGGCCGGATGAGCAGCACAAAGCGGTCGCCCTGGCTACTGTTGGTTTCGCTTCTGGTCTATGGTTTTCTCTACGCGCCGATTATCGTCCTGATCGTCTTCTCGTTCAACGCCTCGCGCACAAACGTGATGTTCGAGGGCATAGTCAATCAGGGGCCGTGCGGCCCGTTCTACTGGTACTGCCAGTTGTTCAGGAACCGCGATGTGCTGGACGCCACGCGCAACACCCTGGTGATTGCGCTGACCTCGACAATCATCTCCACGATCATCGGCACGATGGCGGCGCTTGCCCTGCAGCGCTTTGACTTCTTTGGCAAGCGCGCGTCGGAGACGGCGCTCTACTTCCCGATCGTGACGCCCGAAATTGTGATGGGCATCGGCATTCTGGTGCTCTTCAGCGCGGCGTTTGGCTGGCTCAACAGCCTGCTGGCCTTGGCGCCTGCGCAACGACTGACGATGGGGCTGGGCACGGTGATCATCTCGCACATCGCCTTCAGCATCCCTTTTGTGACGCTTGTTGTGCGCGCACGGCTGCACGGCTTCGACAACCGGCTGGAAGAGGCGGCAATGGATCTCGGCGCCAACGAGCTCATCACCTTTCGCAAGGTGACGTTGCCATTGATCGCGCCCGGTGTGCTGGCTGGCGCCATGTTGGCCTTCACCCTTTCGCTCGACGACTTTATCATTACCTTTTTCACCACTGGCCCCGGTGCGACGACGCTGCCGATCTATGTGTACGGTCTGTTGCGCCGCGTGGTCACGCCGGAAGTAAACGCGCTTTCCACGATCTGGATTCTAGTGGTCTTGGTCGTGGTTGGGATTTCTCAATGGTTTCAAACTCGCGAATAACGCTGTGAAAGGATGGGAAAATGACTGGACGACGTTGCTGGGGCGTGCTCATCGCCCTGTTTATTGTGATGCTGAGCATGGCTGCCTGTGGCGGCGCGGCGGAATCGCCGGACGCAACGAGCGCAGGCGAGGGCGACGCTGCTTGCCCGGCGCCAGATCCACGCCTGGAGGTAACCTCGACCGAGCTCAATCTCTTTGTGTGGACGGAGTACATTCCACAGGACATCATCGACTGCTTTGAGGAAGTCTACGGCATCCGCGTCAACAAGGATGAATACTCCAGCAACGAGGAGATGTACGCCAAACTGTCAGCAGGCGGCGCCAATTATGATCTCGTCCAGCCGACGGACTACATCGTAGGGTTGATGATCCGGCAGGGTCTGTTGCAGCCGTTGGACAAGGACAAGTTGCCGATCTTCGACAACTTCGACGCCAACTATCTGAATCTCGCCTTTGACCCTGACAACCAGTACACACTGCCCTACCAGGCCGGCGCCGACGCCATCGTCGTCAACACGGATGCGGTGGCGACCAGGCCGCAGTCATTTGCCGATCTGTGGAATCCTGACTATGCGGGCCGGTTGGTGATGCTGGATGATTCACGCGCCATCATCGCCGCCACGCTGCTGACCCTGGGCTATGATGTCAACACGATGGATCCGGCGCAGCTCGAAGAGGCAAAGGTCAAGCTGGCCGAGCTGGTCAAGGGCGTCAAGCTCTTTGACAGCGACAGCCCCAAAACCGCCTTGATCGCGGGCGATGTTGATCTCGGCATTCTGTGGACGGGCGAGGCTGCAATAGCGCAACGCGAGCTGCCCGCCATCGAGTTTGTCTACCCGACTGAAGGGCCGATTCTGTGGCAGGACACCTACGCCATTCCTGCGGACGCGCCCCATCTCGATGCGGCGTATGCGTGGTTGAATTACTCGCTGCAAGGCAATCTCTTCTGGAAGATGTTGGACGAATTCCCCTACACCAACCCGAACCGGGCAGCGCTGGACTTCGCCAAGGCCAACCATCCCGACCTGTATGACGCCTACCAGAATTCAAGCATCACCAATATTCCTGCCGAGGTGCTGGAGCGAGGCCATTATATCGAAGATGTAGGAGAAGCCACCCCGCTCTACGATCGAGTGTGGACCGAGGTCAAGGGCGGATAGAACACAGCGGCAGGAGGCGCGCAAACAGGCATGGGTGTTGAATCCATGCCTGTTTTTTGTGCGTACGGCGTCAACCGGCGCGGCGCAACTACATCCCGCCGCCTGCCGCGCCGCCCGCCACGAGGAGAAAGCCAATCACGCCGATAATGCCCAAAATGAGCATCACGTAAAAAAGGCCCGAGTAGCCTGTCTGGTTGTCTTGATTGTCCACGTTGCCCCCAGCGCGCTGGTGAATGGGCTCCGGGGTAGGTGAAGTCGTCAGCAATGCGGAGCGAAAAATGACTGGATGCGGAAAATGCCCGCATCAAAAGATGACGCAACTGGAGCGAAAAAGATACGCGACTACATTTCTTCTCGGATTGCGGCGACCCAGGTTTTCACGCGCATCGCGGCGCCTTCCGGCCTGCCAGGCAGATAGACGTCAGCGATGGTCATGCGCCAGCGCCGCAACACGGGCTGGCGCTCCGCCTCCCTGCGCAACACTCGCGTCTTCCCTTCCGCCAGGTGCGATATCCGGCCGCGCAGGTGAGCGATAGTGGCGTCATTCTCCAGATAATCGACGAGGGCGGTGCGCAGACCGGCCAGGGCTTCGTCTGTAAACTGGGCAGGATGTTGGAGATTATAAGAAGCAACGATCAAAAAATGCGCTGCCTGCAGGGCCGGATCCTGCCATTCCCAGGCCAGGAGCGCGCCAAATTGCTCCCAGCAACTCATGCCTTCCACACGCGGCGCTCCACATTCCGCGCAGGCGTCTTGCTCTAAATTTGGCTGCAAGTGCATGTTTCCATCCTTTCTGCCATCCCCGGCGGTTCGCCATTACGGACGAAAGTGCAAATCCGTGTATCCTATATGGTTGGGAGCACCATTTGCTCGCATTTGGTCGACCAATGTGAAGACGTTTGGGACTTTCGGAACCTATATCTACCATGATTCGCCAATTTGCTGCCTATTATCGACCCTACCGCGGACTCTTTTTCCTGGATTTTGGCTGCGCTCTTGTTGTGGGGCTGCTGGAGTTGGCATTTCCACTCGCCGTCAATCAATTTGTGGACAAGTTGCTGCCCAGCCAGGATTGGACGCTGATCCTGCTGGCGACCGCGGCGCTGCTGGCCGTCTATGCCTTGAACACGGCGCTGCAATATGTGGTCACCTACTGGGGACACATGCTGGGCATCAACATCGAGACCGACATGCGGCGTAAAGTGTTTGAGCACATCGAGAAGCTGTCGTTTCGCTTCTTCGACAACACCAAGACGGGTCATCTGATCGCGCGCATCACCACTGATCTGCAGGACATCGGCGAGATCGCCCATCATGGCCCCGAAGACATCTTTGTCGCCATCATGACCCTGGTCGGTGCGTTTGTGCTGATGGGCTGGATCAACTGGGAGCTGACCGTGCTGACCTTCCTGGTCATCCCTGTCATCATCTGGGTGGCGATGTATTTCAGCGGCAAAATGACCCGGACCTATCGTCGCCTCTTTAGCGACGTGGCGCAATTCAACGCCCGCATCGAGGACGCCGTAGGCGGCATTCGCGTGGTCAAGGCGTTTGCCAATGAAGAGTACGAAAGGCGCCTGTTCGCCGTCGATAACATGAACTATCGCGCTACCAAGCTGACCGCCTACAAACTCATGGCGATGAGCATGTCGCTCAGCTACATGCTCATGCGCTTTGTTTCGCTCTTTGTCATGATCTGCGGCACTTGGTTTGTAATTAACGGCGAGTTGACCTACGGTGAATTCGTGGCGTTCCTGCTGCTCACCAATGTCTTCTTTCGACCTATCGAAAAGATCAACGCCGTAATTGAGAGTTATCCCAAAGGCATCGCCGGTTTCAAACGGTATAGGGAAATTCTGCAAACTGAGCCGGACATCCAGGACGCGCCCGATGCCATAGAAGTCGCGGCGCTCATGGGCAACATTCGCTACCACAATGTCGCCTTTGGCTACGACCAGCATCGCAAGGTCATCCGCAATATCAACCTGACCATCAGCCCTGGAGAAACCGTGGCGTTTGTCGGCCCCTCCGGCGCCGGCAAAACGACGTTGTGCAACCTGTTGCCGCGCTTCTACGATGTCAGCGCGGGCAGCGTCACGATCGACGGCATTGACGTGCGCATGATGACGCAGCGGTCATTGCGCCAACAGATCGGCATTGTTCAGCAGGATGTCTTTCTCTTCGCCGGCACGATCGGCGAGAACATTGCCTACGGCAAGCTCGACGCAAGCCAGGAGGAGATCTGGACAGCCGCGCGGCGTGCGCAGTTGGAGGAGTTCATCCGCAGCCTGCCGGACGGCATGGAGACGTTAATCGGCGAGCGCGGGGTCAAGCTTTCTGGCGGGCAGAAGCAGCGCGTTTCCATTGCACGCATGTTTCTCAAAAACCCGCCGATCCTGATCCTCGACGAAGCGACCTCGGCGCTCGACACCGAAACGGAAATGGCGATCCAGCGTGCGTTGGAGGAGCTGGCCAAGGGGCGCACCACCCTGGTGATCGCCCACCGCCTGAGCACGGCCGCGCGCGCCGACCGCATCATCGTGCTTGACGGCGACCGCATCACCGAAATGGGCGCGCACACCGAGTTGCTGACGCGCAACGGTCGCTATTCTATGCTGTGGCGTGCGTTCGAGCATGGGGTGGCGGTAAGGGTGAACTGACAGGCGTTGCTTTAACGCAAAGTCGCAAAGGGAGTCCCTTGTTAAACCTCTGTGAAGCTCTGCACCCTTCGCGCCTTTGTGACTTTGCGTTAAAATTGCTCAGCAGCCAGCCGGGCAAAAGCTGTCGCGGGTGCGTCGCTTTCGAGCCGCTGGCGGATGATGGCGGCGCACGCCTGCGCGGTGAGCACCGACGTATCCACCTCCAGGTCGTAGATGCCCGGCTCGTGCACGGCCTGCTGCCAGCGCTGCACGGGCGCAGGCGGCGCCGCGTCCGCGGGCAGGTCGGCATTCCAGCCGGTGGCGCGACGCCGCTGCATGATCACCTCGACTGGGCAACGCACGCCGACGAAGAGCACAGGCCGCCCGTCTAGCCGCCGCGCACAGGCCGACAGGATGTTGAGCGGCCGCGAGTAGTGGCTGTGGTGGCCGACATCGACCGCCACATTGACGCCCAGCCGGCTGTGCGCGGCAATCGATGCATAGAGTGCGGCGTAGAGCTGCACGATCAGCGGTTCGAGGTCCGGGCGCTCGCCGCCAGGGCGCAGGCCAATGCTTGGCTGAAAGCGCGCCGGCGTCATCTGCATAAAGCGGTCGACGCCCAGATTCATCCATATGCCATCGAATGAATCCTGAATGGCCGCAACGATGCTCGACTTACCGCTGCGCGGCGCACCGTTCAGAATCACGACCTGTCCAGAGCTGATCATGCATCCATCTCCTGCACTGACCGTTCGGGCTCGCTGCGCCCGCGCGGCGCTGCTCCTGCTTGATGTGCATAACCCAAACTGGCGGCAAGCGCGTAGTAATGTTGCGCCGCGGGCTGGTCGCCGATCTGCGCGCAGGCATAGCCCATGCTCAAGTATAGCGAAGGGTAAAAAGCTGCCACGCGCTCATGGTCTACGGCCTCGGCGCGACGCAGGGCTTCTTGATTCCAGGCAAAGATGGCGTCGGGCGTTGTCTGGAAACGCGCCAGGTAGTGCGCGGCGATACACGCCTCGTAGTCATCCTGCGCGGCGTCCCAGGCCTGTTGATAGAGCGCATGGGCGGCCGCGCGGCGGCCTTCAAACTCGGCGCGCGTGCCGTCGATGCAGCGTTTCACAACAGGGTTGTCAAGGTCGATCATCGCGCCAGCCAATCCTGATACACGCCTTCCATTTGCTCAATATGGTCGCGCACATGGCGTGTATAAACGTCGAGCCAGGCGTCCATTGTCATCACACCCTCCTCGCTATGCTGGACCGTGTTCGACCACACCGCTTCGGGAGCATCTTTAATCAACTTATACGAAGTGAGGCGCAGCCATTGAAAAAGTTGCAACGCGTCCTCGGTGCTCTGCTCGTGATAGTACAACGCCTGCGCCCACTTGGCTTCGTCATAGCCCAGCACCATGCTGCCCGGCTCGGCAAGCAGGCGCCGGCAGCGCACATAGCTGTTGGCCTCGCTGTCGGTGATGTGTACGATGATCTCATGGATCGTCCAGCCGCCGGGCGCAGGGCGATATTGCCACATTTCACGCGGAAAGCGCTTCAACGCCGCGACCAGTTGCGCATAAGCAGCCCCGTATATCTCAATTTTCCGATCTCGCGCTTGATGTCCTATCACCATTTCTCTGTCTCCCTCTGTTTCCCTCTGTCTCTAGCGATAGATCACTTGACTTGCCTCGAGCGCCGCGCCAGCCCCGCGACGATCGGCCGCCACCTTTGCACCCATCAGAATTTCGGGCGCTGATCGAGCGCGTGACCGCGTTCGATAGCTGTGACAGGCCGCCAATGCCCATGTCTTCTCCTTTGGTGGGCTGCTTATTTTACCAATTGCTGGTACAAAATCACCTGTTGCTCAAGCGCCGCCTGGTGGAAAGCATGGCGCGCCGCGTCTGGCTGCATGACTGCCGCCGGCGCGGGCGGCAGATCCGACAAGGCGGTGATCTGGCCCAACGCGCGCAGCGCCAGCAACGCCGCGCCGCGCGCGGACAGCTCCGTTTCCTGCGTGACAAGCAGCGGACGGCCCAGCGCGTCGGCGATAATCTGCTGCCAGGCGCGCGAGCCAGCCAGCGCGCCGCCGCTGGCAACGACCGTGCTCGACTTGCCGCCCTCGGACAGCAATGGCGCCAGCCGCCGGTGGATCAGGGCGAAGCGATAGGCGATGGCCTCCAGCGCGGCCTGATAGATGTCGAGCGGCGTTGTGGCTAAGGTGAAGCCCTGCAGCACAGCCTGGGCATTGTCCCGCCAGCCCGGCGCGCGTTCACCAGCAATAAAAGGGAGCATCTGGAGCCCATGCGCGCCCGGCGTGCGCTGCGCCCATAAGGTTTCCAGCTCATCCAGCCGCGGCAGGTTGAGCGTTGTACGCAGCCAGGCCAGGAGGTTGCCGCCTTCCGTTGTTGCGCCGCCGAGCAATCCTTCAGTTGCGGTGACGCGATAGAGCCACAGGCCGTCCGGCACGACGGGCAGCGCGGCCGGCACGACGACGCGCAGCGCGCCGGTGGTGCCGATGGTCAGCGCGATGTGTTCCCCATCGCCCGCGCCGCTGCCCACGTTGGCGCCCGCGCCGTCGCCCACCGCGGGCAGCCACTGCGCGGACGCCAGCGCCGGCCAGCGTTTGCGCCATGCCGGGCGCAAACGCCCTGGCCGCGGCGCCACGTCCACCAGCGGCGACAGTTGGCTGGCCGCGATCGGCAATCGCGCCAGCCATGTCTCGTCCCATTGCAAAGTGTGGCGGTTGAGCAGGCCTGTCCACGACGCGACGCTGTAACTCGTGCAAAGATCGCCGGTCAGCCGCCAGAGCACGTAGTCGCCGATCGACATCCACCGCACGCTGCGCTCCAGCCATTGCGGGTGTTCGGCTGCCATCCACACAAAGCGCGCCGGCAAATAGGAGCTGTGCAACACGCACCCCGTGCGTTCGTGCACCGCCTGCACGCCGGCGCCGCCCAACGCCAGCCGCAGCGTCTCCACCGCGCCGGCGCAGCCTGGCGCGGCATAAGTCAGCACCGGTGTGGCCGGCTGATCTTGCGCGTCAATGCCTAGAATGCTGGTGACGAAGGTGCAACCAGCGACCGCAGTTACTTGCCTGTCCGCAACGCTCAACTGCCGGACAACTTGATCGACCGCCTCGACAACAGCCTCGAAAAGCCTGTCCGCCGCGTAGGTCATGTCGCCGGTTGCGGCAATATCAGGGTCGTAGGCCACTTGGGCGACAATGCCTGGCAGCGGGCGCGCCCGCTCGTCGAAAACCAATGCGCGCGTCGAAGAGGTGCCGATGTCAAGAACAAGCAAAGTCTGCTGAGTGGAGCGCATAAACATTCCCTTGGCGGCTTTGTGTGCAAGGTGGAAAATTTCCTCTTGTCGTTGATGTCTACTATTATGGTGACATAGCTACCCTGACCATGCAAACGAGAGGTGAGACGATGGCTGGTCGTTACTTCGAGGATCTGACGGTCGGTGACGTGATCCAACACAGCTTAGCGCGCACTATCACCGAGATGGACAACGTGCTCTTCAGCGCGCTGACCATGAACACCCAACCGCTGCACCTCAATGAAGATTACGCTCAGCAGCACTCGGAGTTTGGCCGGCGCATCGTCAACGGCATCTTCACGCTGGGGCTGGCGGTTGGCATCACCGTGTCCGAGCTGACCGAAGGCACGCTGGTCGCCAACCTGGACTATGCACGCGTGCTGCACCCTCACCCCATGTTTCACGGCGACACCCTCTACATGACCACCGAAATCATGGAAAAACGGGACTCGCGCTCGCGGCCCAGCCAGGGCATCGTCCGCTTCCATCACATCGGGCGCAACCAGGATGGCGTGGTCGTCATCGATTTCGAGCGCACCGCGTTGATGAAGAAAAAAGAAAGCTGCGCGCAGCTGTGAAGTTTCAAGGCCACATTGTCACCGAACGTCTTCACCTACGTGAGTTTATAGCTGAGGATTGGCGCGCCGTGCTGGCCTACCAAGCGGCCCCGCGTTATCAGCGCTATTACGACCTGGCTGAGCCGACCGAGCAGAGCGCGCGCGACTTTGTGGCGATGTTTCTGGCTCAGCAACAAACCCAACCGCGCCTGAAGTTTCAGCTCGCCGTCACCCTCAAGCGCACCGGCGCCTTGATCGGCAACTGCGGCGTACGATTGCAGGCGCCTGGCGCGCGGGAAGCGGATATCGGCTACGAACTGAATCCCGAACAGTGGGGGCAGGGCTACGCCAGCGAGGCAGCGCGCGCGATGGTCGACTTTGGTTTCACGGAACTGGGCGTCCATCGCATCTGGGCGCACTGCATCGCTGATAACGCAGCGTCGGCGCGCGTGCTGGAGAAGCTGGGCATGCGTCAGGAAGGCCGGCTGCGCGAGAAGGAATATTTCAAAGGCCGCTGGTGGGACACGCTGCTCTACGCGATCCTGGAGTCGGAGTGGCGCAACGCAGCCATGCCGCAGCCTTGGCGCGCTTGACGATAGGCCTCAGGTTGGATCAAACCCAGTGTGTCCGAAATTATCTGTGCTTGTCGAGATAGTGGAGAGGCGCTGATCGCCGTGCCAGTTGATTCGTCTATCCAGATTTTTTCATATTATTGTAACACCTGAGGGTATCTATGCCAGACAACAAGATGCAGGGCAAGCGCGTTCTGGTCACTGGATCGGGCGTCGGAATTGGACGTGAAGTCGCGCTGGAATTTGCGCGTCAGGGTGCGGATGTCGTCCTGCATTACGCCAGCAGCCGGGGCGGCGCCGAAACCGCGATGGCGGAGATCCAGGCAGCGGGCAGGCGCGCCGCGGTTTTTCAGGCTGACCTCGGTCATGTAGAGGAGTGCCAGCGGCTGGTGGATGAGGCGGCCAGCTTTTTGGATGGGCTGGATGTGCTGGTCAACAATGCAGGCATCACCGATACCGTAGACTTTTTAGACGTGACGCCGGCGCAGTTCGACGACCTGTACCATGTCAATATCCGCGG